>DATMPY010000151.1:0-15009 GCA_035566955.1 Solirubrobacteraceae bacterium
CGAGCTGCTCACCGCCGAGCACGACCGCACCCGATTGGTCTGCATGGACGGCGTCAACAGCATGACCGGCAACCCCCCCGACCTGCGCGCCTTCGCGGAGGTCACGCGCCGCCACGGGGCCCTGCTGTATGTCGACGACGCCCACGGCTTCGGGGTCATCGGCGAGCGCGATCCTGCGGAGCCCTGTCCCTACGGCCGCCGCGGCAACAGCATCGTGCGCCACTTCGGCGAGAGCTACGACGACCTGGTGCTCGTCGGCGGCTTCTCCAAGGCCTACTCCTCCCTGCTCGCCTTCATCGCCTGCTCCACCGAGGTCAAGAACCTGCTGAAGGTCGCTGCCCCGCCCTACCTCTACTCGGGTCCTTCGCCCGTCGCCTCGCTGGCGACTGTGCTCGCCGGCTTCGACGCGAACGAGCGGCGGGGCGATGAGCTGCGCCGCACCCTGCACCGCCACTCGGCGCGCGTCCTCGATGCGCTGGGGGCGCTCGACGTCCACACCCCCAACCGCTCCGAGCTGCCGATCGTCGAGGTGCCCCTGCGCGAGCACCGGCGCATCGACGCCGTCGGGCGGCTGCTGTTCGCGCGCGGCATCTACGTCACGCTCGCCCCCTATCCGCTCGTACCCAAGGCCGAAGTCGGCTTTCGCGTGCAGCTCACCGCCGCCAACACCGACAGCGAGGTCGACACCCTGATCGCCGCCCTCACCGAGCTCGCCGAGCTGGGCGAGCTCCAGCCCGCCTCCGCCGCCGGGGCCCTGGAGGCAGTCCGATGACGCCCCCCACCACCGAGCTGCGCAACGAGCTCACAGGGTCCGCGGGCGCGCTCGCATCCCCGCCGCCGCTCCCCGGCGCCGGTGCGGACCCGGATGCCGGCCCGGATATGCGCAGACCTCGCGGTCCTCTGCGCGCGCGTGTGCAGCTGTGGCAGGGCTACCTCGCCTTCGGCGCGCTCGGCATGTTCTTCTACCTGCTGATCCCCCCGCTGAAGGGCAACCCGGTGCTGCTCAACAGCATCGGCATGACCAGCTGGATCGCCGTGATCGTCGGCATCCGCCGCAACCGGCCCTCCTATTCGCTGCCCTGGCTGCTGTTCGCCCTCGGGTTCTTTCTCTACTGGCTCGGGGACGTCTACACCTACAGCTACCCCCAGCTGATCCTCCACGGCGAAGTCCCCTTCCCCTCGATCGGCGACGCGATCTACCTGACCGTCTACCCCGCCCAGATGCTCGGACTGCTGCTGCTCGTGCGCCGGCGCAACCCCCGGCGCAACCGCAACACCCTGATCGACGCCGCGATCCTCACCCTCGGGCTCTCGCTGCTCTCCTGGGTGCTGCAGATCGCCCCCTACCTCCACGACCCCAGCATGGGCCTGCTGCCCAAGCTCGTCTCCGTCGCCTACCCCCTCGGGGACATCATGCTGCTCGCCGCCGCCATCCGCCTGGTGCTCGACAGCGGTCGCCGCCGGCCCGCCTTCTACCTGCTCAGCGCGAGCCTCGTCTCGCTGCTGGCCACCGACTTCACCTACGGCATCCTGACCCTCGAAGGCGCCTTCCACCACCAGCTGATCCTCGACCTCGGCTGGACCTCCTACCAGCTGCTGTGGGCCGCCGCCGCGCTGCACCCTTCGATGGTCGCGTTGCAGGAGCCGGTGAGCGACCGCGGCGGGGCCAAGCTGACGCCCCTGCGTCTCAGCCTGCTCACCGGCGCCTCGCTGATCGCGCCCGTCTGCATCCTGCTCAAGGAGCTGCGCCGGGGCGACCTCGACCTGATCGTGATCATCTGCGCCTCCGTCGTTCTGTTCGGCCTGGTCGTGATGCGCATGGTCGACCTCGTGCACCAGCAGGAGCGCTCGGTGGCGCGCGAGCGCACGTTCGCCGAGGAGAAGGCGCGCTTGATGGCCGAGATCCAGCGACGCAGCAGCGAGGCCCGCTTCGCCTCGCTCGTGCAGCACGCCAGCGACCTCATCACGGTCGTGGGGGAGGACGCCACGATCACCTACCAGAGCCCCTCCTCCGAACGCGTCCTCGGCTATCCGCCCGACGAGCTGCTGGGCACCCGCTTCGATCGCCTCGTCGTTCCCGAGGACGCCGGGCGCCTGCTGCGGCTGCTCGGGGACGGAGCGGCCTACCCGCGCCGCGACGGGAAGGTCATCGAGTGCACCCTGCGCCACCGCGACGGCAGCCTGCGCCAGTTCGAGATCCTGCACACCAACCTGCTCGCCGACGAGCACGTGCAGGGCATCGTGCTCAACGCGCGCGACATCAGCGAGCGCAAGGTGTTCGAGGAGCAGCTCGCCCACCAGGCATTCCACGACCCCGTCACCAACCTGCCCAACCGTGCGCTGTTCGTGGAGCGCGTGCGCCACGCCATCGGCCGGGCACGCCGCGAGGGGAGCGGGCTGGGGGTCGTCTTCCTGGACATCGACGACTTCAAGACCATCAACGACAGCCTCGGTCACGGCGCCGGCGACGCCGCGCTGATGGACGTCGCCAAGCGCCTCGCCAACAGCATTCGCTCCAGCGACACCGCCGCGCGCTTCGGCGGCGACGAGTTCGTGGTGCTGCTCGAAGACCTCGACGGCACCGGCACCGCCGCCGAGGTCGCCGAGCGGATCCTCGAGGATTTGCGCCAGCCGCTGATGGTCGCCGGCAAGGAGCTCGTCGTGCGGGGCTCGATCGGCATCTCGATCCTCGACGAGTCCTCCAGCGCCGGCGCCGACGAGCTGATCCGCGACGCGGACGCGGCGATGTACATCGCCAAGCGCGACGGCAAGGGCAGCTACCGCCTGTTCGAGCCCGAGATGCACGCCGGCGTGCTCGCCCGCCTGGAGCTGCGCGCCGACCTGCAGCGGGCCCTGGAGAACGGTCAGTTCGAGCTCTACTACCAGCCGATCGTGAGGCTCGCCGACGGTCAGGTCGTAGGCATGGAGGCATTGCTGCGCTGGCGCCACCCCGACCGCGGGCTGGTGGTCCCCGGAGAATTCATCCCCTTCGCCGAGGAGACCGGGCTGATCGTACCGATCGGCCGCTGGGTCCTGCGCGAGGCCTGCCGCCAGGCGCGCGAGTTGCAGCGGCTGTGGTCCGGCGAGCCGCACCTCTACATGTGCGTGAACCTCTCCGTCAAGCAGCTTCAGCACAGCGACGTGATCTCCGACGTCCAGGACGCCCTGGCCGAGTCGGGCTTGCAGCCGCACCTGCTCACACTCGAGATCACCGAGTCGATGCTGATCGACGACCCCGACATCGCCGTCGTCAAGCTCGCCGAACTGCGCGCGCTCGGCCTGCGCATCGCGATGGACGACTTCGGGACCGGCTACTCCTCGCTCAGCTATCTCAGTCGCTTCCCCGTGGACGTCATCAAGATGGACCGCTCCTTCCTGCGACCCGAGGCCACGCGCGAGGCGGTGGACCTTTCGAGCGCCGTGGTCGCGCTCGGCAGCTCGCTCGCGCTGGAGGTGGTCGCGGAGGGCATCGAGCTCGACGAGCAGTGGCAGCGGCTGCGCGAGCTCGGCTGTGAGCTCGGCCAGGGCTTCCACTTCGCGCGTCCCATGGAGTCGGCGCACATGCTCGACTACCTGGCCGGGGGTGCGGCGCCTGCCGCGGAGGAGCCCGGAAGGCTGATGTCGGTCGCGCCGCCCGATGTGGGGGAGCCCGGAAGGCTGATGTCGGTCGCGCCGCCCGATGTGGGGGAGCCCGGGAGGCCGGTGTCGGCCGCGCCGCCCGATGCCGCCTAGGCGCGGCGGCGGCGAGGACGGCCGGGGTCCTGAGTTGCCCGGGAGGCCAACCCACCTGTGGCCCACCGCGCTGCTGGCGAGCCGTGACTTCCGGCTGCTCTTCACGGGACGTTGCGTGTCGCTGCTCGGGGATGGGGTCTTCCTGGTCGCGCTGGCGTGGCAGGCCTACACGCTCTCGAACGCGCCCACTGCGCTGGCGCTGTTGGGCATTGCGATGAGCGTGCCCCTGATCGCGCTGCTGCTGCTCGGCGGGGTGGTGAGCGATCGCCATGACCGCCGACGGGTGATGCTGCTCGCCGACCTGACCCGGGCGGCGCTGCTCGTGCTGCTCGGGGTGCTCGCCGCGAGCGGAGCGCTGCGCCTGTGGCAGATGATGGTGATCGTCGCCATCTACGGTGGCGCCCAGGCCTTCTTCGACCCCGCCAGCGAAGCGATCGTGCCCGAGCTGCTGCCCGTGGCGCAGCTGGGTCGGGCCAATGCGCTGGATCAGCTCGCGCGCCCGCTCGCGCTGCGCCTCGCCGGGCCCGCCCTCGGGGGCCTGCTAGTCGGCGTGCTCGGCGCGGGCGCGGCCTTTCTCGTGGATGGCGCCACCTTCGTCGTCTCGGCCGCCACCCTCTGGGCGATGTCCTCCCGCGGCGCTGCGTCCCGCGCGCGCGGGGGCGCCGCCGAGGGGAGCCCGGTGGGAGCCGGGGGTGGCCTGCTGGGCTCAACCGGGGGCGGCATATTGGGCTCCGACGTGGCCGTGGAACTGCGCGAGGGGTGGGCCTATGTGCGCCGCCATGTGTGGCTGTGGGGGACGTTCGCCAGCGCGGGCATCGCCTACCTGCTGTTCATGGGCCCCACCGAGGTGCTGCTGCCGTTCATGGTCAAGCACGAGCTCCATGGCAGCGGCGCTCAGCTTGGCCTCGTGCTGGGGGCGGGTGGCCTGGGCTCGCTCGCCTGCGCTCTGGCGATGGGGCGCAGTGGGCTCCCCGCGCGGAGCGTGACGTTCATCTACCTGGTGTGGACGCTCGCCACGCTCGCGGTCGCCGGGTACGGGCTGGCCACGGCCATCTGGCAGCTGATGCTCGCCAGCCTCGCCTTTAACCTGCTGGAGACTGCTGGCATGATCGTGTGGGCCACGCTCAAGCAGCGCCACGTGCCCGGCGCGTTGCTCGGGCGCGTCTCTAGCCTCGACTGGCTCGTCTCGATCGGGCTGCTGCCGGTGTCGCTCGCGCTCACCGGTCCCCTGAGCGCGGCGCTCGGCGTGCGCGCCACCCTGATCGTCGCTGGGCTCGCCGGCGCCGCCGCGACGCTCGGCGGCCTGCTGCTCCCCGGGATGCGCTCCGTGGATCGCCGCATGGCCGCCGACACGGGGCAAGGAAGCCCCGTGCCCACGGCCGTGTGACCCGCGCCCACCCGCGCGGACGATCTCGAAGCCACCAAGCAGTCCCCACCCGCACGGGCGGGGAGCCGCGCGCGGGGTGTTACTTAATGAACAGCATCTCCGAGTACTTGGGTAGCGGCCAGAGGTCGTCGGGCACGAGCTTCTCCAGGCGGTCGGCGACCTCGCGCACGTCTTCCATCGCGGGGACCACGGTGTCGCGCATGTACGCCGCCCACTTGGCGGGCGAGGAGTCGGGCTGGTTGTCGGCGAGGTTGGCGTCCTCGAGCTTGACGAGCGCGTAGTGGAGCTCCTTGACCGGCTGCTCCACCTCCCCGATCAGCTCCTCCAGTTCGCTGACCTTCAATTCGTTGAGGTAGCGCACCGCGGCGGGGAGCAGCATCGTGCGCCCGATCGCGGCCGCGGTCTCGGCCTCGATGTTGAGCTTCACCGCGTACTGCTCCGTGAACACCTCTAGGCGGGACTCGAGCTCGCGCTTGGAGAGGACCTTGTACTTCTTGAACAGCCCCACCGTGCCCTTCTCCACCAGCCACGGCAGCGCCTCGGGGGTGGAGCGGAGGTTGTAGAGGCCCCGCTTCTCTGCCTCCCTGTGCCACTCCTCGGAGTAGTTGTCGCCCCCGAACACAACCCGCTTGTTGGCGGCGTAGCTCTCCTTGACGACCTTGGTGAGGGCCTTCTCGAGGTTCGCCCCCGAGCCTTTCAGGGCGGCTCTGAGCTTGTCAGCGAGGTCGTCGATGGCCTCGGCGACGATCGTGTTGAGCACGGTGTTGGGCAGCGCCAGCGACTGGCTGGAGCCGAGTGCGCGGAACTCGAACTTGTTGCCGGTGAACGCGAACGGGCTGGTGCGGTTGCGGTCCCCCCCGTGCATCGGCAGGGGCGGCAGCACGGGGGTGCCGAGGCCGAGGAACGAGCCGGGCTTGGAGGTCTGCGCCTTGCCGGCCTCGATCGCCTCGAACACCTTCTCGAGCTCGCTGCCCAGGAAGATCGAGATGATCGCCGGGGGTGCCTCGTTGGCCCCCAGGCGGTGGTCCTGGCCGGGGCTGGCGATCGAGGCTCGCAGGAGCGCCTGGTGGACGTTGACCGCCTGGATCACCGCGGCGCAGAAGAACAGGAACTGGAGGTTTTCGTGGGGGGTGTCCCCGGGGTCGAGCAGGTTCATCCCCGTGTCCGTGCCCATCGACCAGTTGTTGTGCTTGCCCGACCCGTTGACCCCGGCGAAGGGCTTCTCGTGCAGCAGGCACACCAGGCCGTAGCGACGGGCCACGTTCTGCATCACCTGCATCGTCAGCTGCTGGTGGTCGGAGCCGACGTTCGAGTTCTCGAAGATCGGCGCCAGCTCGTACTGGTTGGGCGCCACCTCGTTGTGGCGCGTCTTGACCGGCACCCCCAGCTTCGCCAGCTCCCGCTCGGTCTCCATCATGCACGCCAGGATCCGCTCGGGGATCGACCCGAAGTAGTGGTCGTCGAGCTCGTGGCCCTTGGGGGGCTTGGCCCCGAACAGGGTGCGCCCCGTGGTGAGCAGGTCGGGGCGCTCGAAGTAGTACTGCTCGTCGATCAGGAAATACTCCTGCTCGGGGCCCACCGTGGTGAACACCCGCCGGGCGTCCTCCACCCCCAGCAGCTCGAGCGCCCCGATCGCGGCCCCCGAGAGGGCGTCCATGGAGCGCAGCAGCGGGATCTTGTGGTCGAGTGCCTCCCCGGTCCACGAGGTGAACGCGGTGGGGATGCACAGCAGCGCCCCGTTGGGGTTCTCCAGGATGAACGCCGGGGAGGTGGGGTCCCACGCGGTGTAGCCCCGCGCCTCGAACGTCGCCCGGATGCCCCCGGTGGGGAACGACGAGGCGTCGGGCTCGCCCTGGATCAGCTCCTTGCCGGAGAACTCCGCGATCGCGGTCCCGTCGCCCACGGGGCCGTAGAAGGAGTCGTGCTTCTCCGCGGTCGATCCCGTCAGCGGCTGGAACCAGTGGGTGTAGTGGGTGGCCCCCCGCTCGAGCGCCCAGTCCTTCATCGCCTGTGCCACCGCGTCCGCCAGCGAGGTGTCCAGCGCCTCCCCGCGCTCCAGGGTCTTCTTCAGCGCCTTGTACACGTCCTTGGGCAGGCGCTGGCGCTGGACCACGGGGCTGAACACGTTGGACGCGAACACCTGGTTGCCCGGCAGGGTCAGGTCGGGCGAGCCGAGCGCCGTGCCGTTCGCGCTCCACTGTGCTGCGGTGACGTTCTGCTGACGAGTCCTGGGCATGGGCGGCTTCTACTCCTCCTGAAGGTCTCTGGGCATTGTGTTCGTGGGGACCGGTCCCGCGGTCCGGGGCGCAGGGACGGACGAGCCGTCCTCACGTCGGGCCGACCACGCATCGTAGACAACCGCGCCCGCCCCCACGACCCCTCCTGGCGAAATCGCCGCCCCGATCTTTCGACAGCGGGCCAAATGCCGGGCCGCCGTTGTCTGGGCTGGTTCCGATGGGGGCCACGGGTGGCTCCCTTTGGGGGGTTCTCATTTGGGATCGTCCACGCGGGTTGATGTGCCCACCGGGCGGGTGGGCGCGCGGGGCTTCCTGCCCCGCGTCGTCGCTCTGCGCGGCGGCCCGGGCGCGAGCCCCGGGCCTCTCTACCCTTCCGGGGGAATGTAGGGACCTTCGACCACCTTGCCGGTCTGCGGGTCCACGTGGGTCGGCGGCGGGCGCCCGGCGATCAGCGTGGTGAAGCTCCCCGCGGAGATCCCCCCGCCGGCGAGCGTCGCCCGGGCCCTGCCGTTGAGCCCGGCGTACACCCGGTAGTAGACCCTGTGGATCCCCGCCTTCACGGGGGTGACGCGCCATACGAAGGTCTTCGTCGCCCCCGGCTTCAGCGGGCCCAGCGCCCAGATGTTGTAGTTCGAGGTGACGGCGCTTCCGGGGGGGTCCACCTGGCGCGTTTCCACCGCCGGGTGGGGCACCACGCCGGGTCCCTGGTCGACCACCCACACCGGGCGCAGGCGGCTGGCGAGGCGGGGGTAGTTGCTGATGTAGGAGAACGAGGTCACCCCCACCGTCACGTTGGGCAGCGTCCGCGCGCTGGTGTTGTGCACCGCCAGCACCAGCCGCGTCGGGCGCGACACCGCCTGGTGGGTGGGGAAGCTGGCGTGGGTGACCGCGACCGTGAAGTTGCCCCGCGCTTCGTGCGCGTCCAGCGGCTGCCCGCCCCCGCAGCCCACCGCGAGCGCGCTCGCCAGCGTCCCGCACACGGCGGCCGGGAGCACCCTCGACATGCAACTCCCCCTCACAGCGTGGCCACGATACCAGTGCGCGGCACGCACTGGTATCGGCGCCCTCCCATCCATCCACGTGCGGCGGGCGGGTCGTCGTGCGGCGGCCGGGGCGACCTCGGGGCGTACGCCGGTCGTCCCGCCCCGCGGGGGTTTGGCAAGAGGGGTGGCGCGCCGCCAGCACATCGCGTAGAGTTCATCCAGCAGCGTATCCGCATCGCAGTCAGCTGAGGAGGGGTCGGACAGTGGTTCGCAGTGCCGCCGAGCGGGCGTTCCTCCCGACGAGGAACTTCATCGAGGAAGTGGGCGACATGATGCTCCTGACCGCCAGGACCATCTCCTCGGCCCTGAAACCACCCTACCCGTATGGGGGGGAGTTCGTCTCGCAGTTCCTCTTCGCCCTGCGCCTCTGCTGGTTTCCGCTGCTGATCTCCACGGTCTGCATCTGCTACGCCGCCCCGGGCCTGCAGGCGGCGAACTTCCTCACCCTGTTCGGCGCCCTGGATCGCCTCGGGGGGATCTTCGTGCTCGCCGCGATCCGCGAGATCGGCCCCAACGTGACGGCGATCGTGCTCGCTGGGGTGGCCGGCACCGCAATCACCGCCGATCTGGGCGCGCGCAAGATCCGCGAGGAGCTCGACGCCCTGCAGGTGCTCGGGGTGGACCCCGTCAAGAACCTCGTGGTGCCCCGCTTCCTCGCGCTGATGCTGGTGACGGGGCTATTCAATATCTATGCCATCCTCTTCGGCCTCTTTGGGGGGGTGCTCGCGGAGCTCGTCAACGGCCAGCCCCTGGGGCCGTTCTGGGACAACCTCTTCGCCAACGCCTCCACCACCGACCTGTGGGGCTCCGCCCTGAAGACGGTGCTGTTCGGGGCGATCATCGCGATCGTGTGCTGCTACAAGGGCATGACCGCCTCCGGCGGCGCCGAGGGGGTGGGGCGCGCGGTCAACCAGGCCGTGGTGGTCGCCTTCCTGGCGATCTTCGCCTTCGACTACGTCTTCACCCAGACTCTGCTCGCCACCCATCCGCAGATCCTGGTCATTAAATAATGAACGAATGGCTTGCGATCCCGCGGGAATGGATCTCCTCGTCCGGGGAGATCGGGAGCTTCGCGGGCCAGATCATCCGCGACGTGTACAGCCTGCGGGTCTTCCGCTTCTTCGGGGAGGGCCTGCGCCAGTGCGGCATCCTGATCATCTCCTCGACGCTGATCATCTGGTCGCTGATGTTCATCCTCGGGCTGGAGTGCGGGATCGAGGGCGCGTACTTCCTGGAGGCCGAGGGTGCCCCCGCCTACTCGGGGGTGTTCACGGCGTGGTGTGACCTGCGCGAGATCATTCCCTACGCCTTCGGCTACATGATGGCCGCCAAGGTCGGCACCGGGATCGTCGCCGAGCTCGGGGCGATGCGCATCTCCGACGAGATCGACGCGCTGGAGGTGATGGGGATCGACTCGATCACGTTCCTCTGCGCCACCCGCCTGCTGGCGGCGTGGCTGGTGCTGCCCTTCATGTACCTCGCCGGCATCGGCGGCGCGTTCCTCGCCTCCTACATCGCGGTGGTGCAGCAGGTCGGGGTGGTCTCCTCCGGGGGGTACTTCCTGATCTTCTGGCAGTTCCAGAACCCCCCCGACTTCTTATACAGCGTGATCAAGGCCATGTTCATGGCCACGGCGATCGTGCTCGTGGGCTGCTACTACGGCTACAACGCCTCCGGGGGCCCCGTTGGGGTGGGGACGGCCACGGCCAAGTCGATGGTGCTCAACCTGGTGCTCGTGCACCTCATCGGGATGCTGGGGACCCAGTTCTTCTGGGGGGCCAATCCCCGCGCGCCGATCGGGGGGTAGGGATGGCGGAAGTGCTCCACACCGCGAGTCTGCGGCCTCGATCGCATGGGCGGGTGCGCGCCCGGAAGCATGGGCGGGTGCGCGCCCGGACGGGAGGCTGAGGATGGCAGTCGAGCACGAGCCCGTCGATCCCACCGAGGAGCAGGACTTCCAGTACCACACCGGCGGGAGCCGGCCCACCGAGGCTCCCGACGCGATCCAGTTCATCGACGTCCACAAGGCGTTCGGCTCGAACAGGGTCCTGCGCGGGCTGAACCTCGGCCTGCCCGAGGGCAAGGTCTCGATGATCCTCGGCCCCTCCGGCACGGGCAAGTCGGTCTGCATCAAGCACATCGTGGGCCTGCTCTACCCCGACCAGGGTGACGTGATCGTGGCCGGGCAGTCGATTCCCTCGCTCTCCGACGACGACCTGTTCGAGCTGCGCAAGAAGTTCGGCGTGCTCTTCCAGGACGGGGCGCTCTTTGGCTCGCTCAACCTCTACGACAACATCGCCTTCCCCCTGCGCCAGCACACCGAGAAGGCGGACGAGGAGATCGCCGAGATCGTCAACCGCCGGATGCGCGAGGTGGGCCTCGGGGACGCCGGCGAGAAGATGCCCAACGAGCTCTCCGGGGGGATGCGCAAGCGCGCGGGGTTCGCCCGCTCGCTGGTGATGGAACCCGACATCGTGCTCTTCGACGAGCCCGACTCCGGCCTCGATCCCGTGCGCACCGCCCTGCTGTGCGAGCTGATCAAGGAAGTCCACGCCGAGAACGGCGGCTCCTACGTGGTCATCACCCACGACATCATGAGCGCCCGCCGCGTGGCCGAGCACATCTCGATCCTCTGGCGGGGGCGGATCGTCGAGTCGGGGCCCGCCGAAGAGCTGTTCGCCTCCGAAAATCCCTTCGTGCGCCAGTTCCTCTCGGGAGATTCGGCCGGGCCGCTGGGGATGGAGTAGGGGATGCCGGCCCGCGTTCGCTGCGAATGGCGCGCGCAGGCTGGCGGTCGGGCGGTCGGCGGCTTGAAGCGTATATGTTTCTTCAACCTGCGTATAACAATGGCTATACGCAGGTTTTTTGATCAAATGCTCGAGGCTGCCACGGGGCCGAGTTTGCTGCGCATCTGCTCCGCGCGCCGGGCTAGCCTTTTCCTGTGAGTGTCTCCCGACTTCTTGCCGCCCTCGCGGGTGGCGCCGGGCGCCGGCCGGTGGCGGTCGTGCTGCTGGCCCTTGCGCTCGGGCTGGGGGGAGCGGCGCTCGCGCTGCGCCTGCACCCCAGCGCCGCCACCGACACCTTCGTGGGGCGCTCCAGCGCCACCTACCGGGCGACCCAGCGGTTCTACCGCTCCTTTGGGGAAGAGCCCGTGGGCGTGGTCATCCAGGGCGACCTCCAGCAGCTGCTGCTCAGCTCCGACATCGACCGCCTCGTGGGGCTCGAGGGATGCCTCTCCGGCCGCGTCCCCCCCGCGGGGCTTGCCCGTGAGGGTGGGCCCGATGGGCCGTGCGGGCAGCTCGAGCGCCAGGGCACGGTGAAGGTCGTGGTTGGCCCGGGGACGTTCTTGAACGAGGCCGCCGAACAGATCGACCGGCAGTTCAACGTCGAGGGCGCCCAGGCGGAGACACAGGCAAAGCAGGCCAAGCGGGCTCTCGTCCAGGCCGCGCTGGCGGACGGTCGCAGCGAGGCCGAAGCGCACCAGCTCGGCGAAGAAGCCAGCAAGATCACCCTCGAACGATATGCCCAGGAGATCGCCCTGGTGGGCGCCGCGTACGGGCTCAGCGCGCCCCCCAGCCTGGACGACCCAAGCTTCGTCTCCAAGGTCGTCTTCGACGGCGCCGCCAAGCTCCCCGGCACCCCCAAGCGCCGCTTCGCCTACCTGTTCCCCGCCCGCGAAGTCGCCCTCATCTCCGTGCGCATGAGGGCTGGGCTCGGCGAAGCCCAGCGCGCCCGCACGATCGCGCTCGTCCGCCGCGCCGTCGCGATGCCCCAGTGGCGCCTGCAGCACGGCGAGCGCTACCTGCTCACCGGTGAGCCCGTGATCGTCTCCGAACTGAGCTCCTCCATCACCCACTCCATCGAGCTGCTGCTCGTCGCCGTGCTGATCGCGATGGCGGTTGCCCTCAGCCTTGTCTTCCGCGGGCGTCCGCGCCTGCTGCCACTGGGGATCGCGCTGCTCGCCCTCGCCCTCGCATTCGGCGCGCTTTCCCTGCTCGGCGCACCTCTCACGGTCGCCCAGGTCGCGGTGCTGCCCGTGCTCGTGGGGCTGGCGGTGGACTACGCCATCCAGTTTCAGTCCCGTGTGCAGGAGGCCCTGGCTGAGGGCGTCGGGGACATCCGCGTGGCGGTCCGGCACGCCGCCGGGGTGGGGGGGCCGACGATCGCCGCCGCCGCCGCCGCCGGCAGCGCGGCGCTGCTTGTGCTGGCGCTCTCCCCGGTGCCCACCGTGCGCGGCTTCGGGCTGCTGCTCGTGGTGGGGATTGCGCTCGCCTTTCTCTGCGCGCTCACCGTGGGCTCCGCGGTGCTCGTGCTCGCGGGGCGGCGCGAGGCGGCGGGAGCGCCAGGCGCAGGCGCAGGGGCCTTTCGGCAGGGAATGCCACCGAGCGGGGGCTTGCCGCGCGCGGCCATCGGCGCTCGGCTCGCGCCCGCGTGGCGCGGCGCCCAGGAGCTGCTGCGCGAGAACCCCGTGACCCGCTTCATCTCCAGGGCGGCGCTGGTGTATGCCGTACGCAACCCCCGACGGGTGATCGGCGTCGGCCTGGCGCTCGCCGCGCTCGGGTGGGCGCTCGACACCCAGACGCGTGTGGAGACCAATCTGGAAAAGCTCGTTCCCCAGAGCATGGCCTCGATCAGCAACCTCGATGCGCTCGAGCGCGCCTCCGGGGTGGGTGGGGAAATCAACCTGATCGTGTCGGGCAATAACCTCGCCACGCCCGCCACGATCGAATGGATGAGCTCCTACCAGAACACCATCCTCAAACGCTTCGGCTACACACCCACGCGCGGCTGCGGCGTCGCGCGGCTGTGTCCCGCGTTCTCCCTGCCCAGTCTCTTTCAGGGGGGAGCGGTTGAAGGCTCATCCACGAGCAAGCCCGCCGCGGCGCTGGCCGGCGCGGGCGGTGCGACTGGCGCGGGTACCGCGACTGGCTCGGCAGCCGCGGCGGGGGGCTCCCCCTCTGGCGGTGGGGCGTCGAGCGGGTCCAAGTCCTCCAAGCTCACTGCCTCCGCGGTGAGCGGCCTGTTGGGGGCGATTCCGTCGTACTTCTCCCAGAACGTGATCACCCCCAACCGGCGGGTGGCCACGCTTGCGTTCGGCATCCGCCTGATGCCCTTGGACGAACAGCAGCGGGTGGTCGAAGCGATGCGCGCTGGCCTGCACCCTCCGCGCGGGGTGAGCGCCCAGCTGGTTGGGCTGCCGGTGCTCGCGGCGCAGTCGGGTGCCGCGGTGGCCAACCCGTGGCGGCGGGTGCTGACGCTGCTCGCGGGCCTGGCCGCGGCTGCGCTCGTGCTGCTGGCGGCGTTCCGCGGGGACTTCCGGCGCGCGCTCACACCGCTCGTGCCCGTGCTGCTGGCCACCGGCTGGTCCGCGCTGATCGTGTTCGCCATCCGCGTGCCCCTCAACCCGATGTCGGTCAGCCTCAGCGCGCTCGTGATCGCGGTGTCCACCGAGTTCAGCGTGCTCCTCTCCGAGCGTCACCGCCGCGAGCGGATCGCCGGCCATTCGCCGCTGGAGGCCCTGCGCCTCACCTACAGCCGAACGGGTGCCGCCGTCGCGGCCTCCGGGGTCACCGCGATCGCCGGCTTCGGCGTGCTCGTGCTCTCGGACATCGCCATGCTCCGCGACTTCGGCGTGGTCACGGTTGTCGACCTCAGCGTCTCCCTGGTCGGGGTGCTGGTCGCGCTGCCCGCCGCGTTGCTGTTGGCGGGGGCCCCGGAAGGCGGGGGCAGGGGAGAGCTCTCGGGGCGCTGGGCGCGGATCGGGCCTCGACTCGCCACGCTTCGCACGCGCCGGCGCCCGCACCGTGAGCCGGTCTGAGCCGTCCACCCACCCTGCCCGGTGCGTCCCCATGCTCGGCGATGAGCTGGCCTGAGCCGCCCAGCTCGCCCTGCCCGGTGCGTCCCCATGCTCCGCGATGAGCTGGCCTGAGCCGCCCAGCTGGCCCTCCCCGGTGCGTCCCCATGCTCCGCGCTACGGTCGCTGGGTGGGCGTGCTGGCGCTTGTGATCCTTGGGCTGATCACCCTGAACACCTTGCTCACCAAGCCCAACGGGGGCGCGGGGATTGGGCCAGGGGCGCGCTTGGCGCCGTTCGCGGTGCCGCTTGTCGGCAGCGATCTGCTGGGCGCCGCCGACGTCGCCACCCACCCCAACGACGGCTCCGCCGGCAAACATCCCGCGTGCGCCGTACGGGGCCCGCGGATTCTCAACATCTGCCAGCTCTACGAACGGGGTCCCGTGGTGCTTGTGCTGTTCGTCGACGGCGGCGGTTGCGAGCAGGTCCTCGGCGACCTCCAGACGCTCGCCCCGAGCTTTCCCGGGGTCCAGTTCGCGGCGGTCTCGATCAAAGGTGACCGCGGCCAGTTGCGCACGCTGGTGCGCTCCCGCGGCCTCGGCTACCCGGTGGGGATCGACGAAGAAGGGACGCTCGCGGCGCTCTACAAGCTCTCCACCTGCCCCCAGGTGAGCTTCGTCTATCCGGGGGGCGTGGTGCAGAGCAAGCCGCTGCTCGACCGTCCCCCGCTCGCCACCCTCCGCGCCCGCGTGAGCGAGCTCGTGGCGGCCGCCCGAGCCCGCGGATGGAGGCCGCCCGGTTGATGGCCGGGGCCTCT
>DATMPY010000152.1:0-51403 GCA_035566955.1 Solirubrobacteraceae bacterium
GGTCCTCGCGCCGCGGAATCTCGCTCTGCCGGTGTGGCAGGTCCTCGCGCCGCGGAATCTCGCTCTGCCGGTGTGGCGCGCCCCCGCTCGGGGGAATCTCGCTCTGCCGATGTAGCGCGCCCCCGCTCGGCCGGATCTCGCCTCGCCGGTGTGTCCGGGGCGCGCGCGGTCCGGCCCCGCGGTGGCGCTGCCAACAACAGACCGCTCATCGCCATCCTGGGTGGAGTCGGGACGATCGCCACCGAGGCGCTTGCCTGGATGCTCACCGAGAACGGCAACCGGGTACTCGGCGCCTACCCAAATCCGCGCGCACTGCAAGCGGCGCTGAGCAGCGGCTCCGCCGAAGCGCAGGTGGTGCTGATTGACGCCGACGATCCCACCTCCGGCGTGGCCGCGGTGGCCGAGGTTAGACGCACCTATCCCAACCTCACGATCGTGTTGCTATGCGAGGTGATGACCCCGCCGATCCTCCGCTGCGCCATCGACGAGCGCGTCGAGGGGGTCGTGCTCAAGTCCGATTCCCCCGCCGAGGTGCTCCTCGCCTTCCGCCACGTCCTCGACGGTCGCGCGGTCATGCCGGCAGGGTGGCAGGCGGTGTCAATCGACCCAGACGGGGGAGACCCGGTCGAGTCGTTGAGCGTGCGCGAGCGAGAGGTTCTGCAACTCGCGGCCAGCGGCCTGCACAACGGCGAGATCGCCGAGCGGTTGATGATCTCCGCGAACACCGTCAAGTTTCACCTGCGGCACATCTACTCTCGACTGGGCGTCCGCAACCGGGTGCAGGCGACACGAGCGATCGCCCCGGTTCACGACGACCGCCCCGGGTAGGACGCGGGTCTCGGCTCGCGGTCTCGGTAGGGTGACCGCCTCGAGCAGGAGCTCCCCCTGCTTGGTAGAACCTTGGATCCGCTCGACGAAAAGGGCCGGGCCTCCGTTTGCTACGCCCTGTGGGCGTCTCTAGTGCAGGTTGTGAGACCTGTCTCCGGTCTCTGGGCCCAATCATTCACCGCCTAACCACCCCAAAGGGTGGTCCCTGCCTACCCGTTCACCCGAGGCAAAGACTACCCCTCCTGATGATTGTGAAGGGCTCCCTCCCTCCTTAGGATGCCCAGCGCGACGATAGCCGCAAATTGCGACGTCGAAACGTCTGTCTGTGTCAATCGGAAGCATCAAAGTTCCCTCTCAAGGAGGAGGCAAGCATGAAAGTGCGACGACTATCTAAAAGGAAATGGACCGCGGGGCTGTTGTCCGCGGCAGGAGCGATGATGTTGGCGATGGGCTCGCTCACCGCGGGCGCCTATGCCGCTCCGAATCCGGGCCCCGGATCCGACGGCCCGCAGAGTGCCAATGTCCCATACGTGGCCTGGGTAGGCGAGCACGTTCGTTTGGTCGTATGCGACCGCACCATCGGCTCGAGCGAAATTCAGTTCGCCAACTACCAGGTCGAGGACTGGTCCGGCTATCAGTTCCAGGTCCCGACGCCCGACGGCGACTCGGGAAACAGCCTCGGGCAGATCTTCGACCCCGGGCCCGCCGCGTTCTTCGAATCCTCCGAGCCGGCCCACGTCGTCGGCGAGGAAACCCACGAGGGCTGCGTGGCGACCGACTACAAGTCGCTCAACCCCGGCTTGGCTCGGATCAGGGTCGACATCAGGAACGAGGAAACGGGAGCCGTCGTGTTCTCGCACCAGTTCCTGGTGATCTGGCTGACGGTCAACCAGCCGACACTGTCCGAGGCGGGACTCACGTCCAAGGGAAGCGAAACCTTCCAGTCGCAGCTGAACGGTACCGGCCAGGGCAACCTTGCCCATTTCCTAGGAGACCCGGAAGGCAACGGTGAATTTGCCCCCTCGCCGTTCGATCCAGGGACGGCGCCCAACGAAGCCAAGGGCCTGATCCAGATCAGGGTCACGGGCAGCTTCCCGGTCGTCAAGGAAACCCCGCTGTCCAACATCCTGACAAGCCCCTCTTACACACTGCCGGAAGACTGGGCGGAGCTCGCCGGTATCCTGGCGAGCTCTTCCGAAGAAACAGAACCTCCGGGCACCAACCCGGGGTTGTGGGACATCCACGGCACGCCGAGCAACGGGAATACGTCTAACAGCAGCTCGTCTTCGGCGCTGTTCGACTCGTTCTCGCGCCCCGCGTTCGGCGACGAAACCTCGGGCGAAACCGCGACAGTCGGGCCATATGACCCACAGGCCGCAAACGAGACGCTGCTCAGCGATGGCAGTCTCAACGCTGACGACGCCCCGATGCCCGCCCTGCGCCTCGACGTGAAGATCGCGAAAAACGAAGGTGGCAGCGACCTCGGCGGCGTGGGCCAGATCTCGGGTGCCAGCAAGGCGATGATCTACAGTCACGACTTCACCGGCAACCCCGGAGCGCCAGGAAACCTGTACAACCCCTACTACGGCGAGTACATCCCCTCGACCGATCGTCCCGTGAACGAGGCGTCGGGTATCGACGGACCGAGTCCCGGAGGGGACTTCCCCGGGTTCCTCAACAAACATCCCGAACCGTATACGTTCTGGAATCCGGTCCTCAGCAGCGAACCGCGGTCCTCGCACCCCACGGGCTGCCTGCACATAGTCCCTGGCAAGCGATCGACAGAAGCCACCCCGGAAAACGACTACTTCACTCCGGAAGGCGACCTCAGCGAGACGTTCTACACGGATGAGCGCGGCGAGGCATACGTGACGTACACGCCAGGCGACGGGTTCTACTTCGAACGCCTGGGCCTCACAACCGACGCCAACAATGGGTGCGATCTCGAATCCCTCTACAAGAAGGAACTCGGCCACTCGTCGATCACGGCGAAAGCCGTGTACCCGTACGAGCCGGTCGATTATCAGCCGGTCACATCGGAACCGCTGCTCAAGACGGTCAAGTCCCTGTGGCTCAAGGAAGTCTACGAGTTCCCCAAGGGCACGAGCGAAGCGGATCAGAACGTGCGCATCATCGTGGCGAAGGCCCAGGACATCGATGGGAATCCCTTCGTCGGCGAGGAAGTGTGCTTCAACGCCACTGCGGACAGCGGCATAACCGCGTTCACCGGCCATGTGACCGACACGGAAGGGCTGCTTGGCTCCGCCGGGGCAGTGGTCTACCTGAGCGGAAGCTCGGTAGTGGACCCGACTGACGAAGGCAGCAATCACCTCTGCGAGACCACCAACTCGCAGGGTCTTGCCGCAATCGAGGTGACGAACAGCACCGAATCAAAGGTCGACGTGACGACCCACTACATCAACGAGGGCATTACGCGCGACAAACTGTTCGACTTCTCGACGAACGCTGGCAGCAAAGAAGCGCAGAAAGCCAAAGAAGCCAAAGAAGCCGAAGAAAAGAAGCAGCGCGAAGAAAAAGCGGCCGAAGAAAAAGTGAGGCACGAAAAAGAAGAAGCCGCTGAAAAAACGAAAGACGAAAAAGAAGAAGCCCGCGAAAAGGCAAAGCATGAAAAAGAAGCGGCCGAAGAAGTAGCGAAAAACGAAAAAGAAGCGGCCGCTGAAAAGGCCAGGCACGAAAAAGAAGTGGCCGAAAAGAAAACCACCGAAGAAAAAGAAGCCGCCGAAAAGAAATTCCACGAAGAAGAAGGGGCTGAAAAAGTCAGGCGTGAAGAAAAGGCGGCCGAAGAAAAACGCAAGCGTGAAGAAATGGCAGCCGAAGAAAAAGCCAAGCGCGAAGAAAGGGCGGCCGCTGAAAAAGTGAGGCGCGAAGAAGAAGCGGCCGCCGCAAGCAAAGCCGCGATAGCCAGCGGGACGCAGCCGCTGGTGACCCCGCTCCCTGGCTCGCTCGGGTCAGGCGGTAAGGGACACAAGGCGCATGCGGCGAAGCACAAGGCCAAGAAGACCAAGAAGACCAAGAAGCGGAAGAAGAAGTAAGGTCATATAGAAGTGAAGGACGATCGAGGGCCCGCCTCCGGTGCGGGCCCTCGATCGTTGCGCAGGGCCCACCACAACGACTACGTGCTACTTCGCCCCCACGACGGCCACGTGCACTGGGAATGCTCTTCGGCTACTTCCCCACCACTACAGCCACGCGCACTGCGAATGGCCGTGGTCAGATTCAGCCCTTGAGCGAGCGCTGGAGCCGCTCCAGCACGCGCACCACGCGCAGCCCGCTGTGACCGTCGGAGCGGGGGGCGGCGCCGGTGCGGATGCACTCAATGAAGTGCTCGCACTCCACACGGAGGGGCTCGACGTTGGGGATCTGGGGGGAGAAGATCTCACCGGAGCGGGCGATGTACTCCCCCCAGGAGCGCACGTCCTCATCGAAGCCCTTGTCGTAGACCGTGAGCTTGCCCTCCAGGCGCATATCGTCGAAAGTAGCCATCCGCCGCGCTCCCACCACGGTGAGGCGCCGCTCCTTGTGGGGGTCCAACCAGGAGAGGTGCAGGTGCGCCACGATCCCTGAGGGAAAGCGCAGGTAGCAGAAGACCACATCCTCCACCCCCTCGCGCACGTAGGAGCGCCCGTGGGCAACGCACTCGTCGGGCTCCTCGCCGATCAGGTGCAGGATCACGGAGATGTCGTGCGCACCGAGGCTCCAGAGGGCGTTCTCGTCGGCGCGCAGCTTGCCGAGGTTCAGGCGGTTGCCGTACACGTAGTAGAGCTCCCCCAGCTCCCCCCCGTCGAGCAGCGCCTTCAGGCGGTCCACCGCGGGGTGGTACTCGAGCAGGTGGCCCACCATCAACACGAGGCCTGCGCGCTCGGCGGCGGCCACGGCTTGTTCCGCCTCGGCGGCGGTGGTGGCGAGGGGCTTCTCCACGAAGCAGTGCTTGCCCGCCCGCGCGACGCGAGTGGTGAGCTCGGCGTGGGTGGGCACCGGCGTCGCCAGTGCCACCGCGTCCAGGTCGGGGTCATCGAGCAGCTCCTGCAGGTCCGCTGTTGCGCGCGCGGCGGGGAACGTCTGCGCCACCCGCCCGCGGGCCTCCTCGGAGGCGTCGCACACCCAGCGCAGCTCGCAGCCGGGGATCGCCGCGAGGTTGCGCGCGAGGTTGGGACCCCAGTAGCCGAGGCCGGCGACGCCTACGCGAATGGGCTGCACCTCGGCCCCCCCGCCTGTCCCCATTGGCCGTCCATGCCCATCTCGACGGGCCTTCACGGGCCGATGGAGACGAGAGGGTCGAGAAAAGAGCCCGTGAGACATATATCTCTTTTAAAACTGCGTATAACGATTGTTACACGCAACTCAAATTTTTTATATCCAGCTCCAGGCCCCAGCCATCGGTAACTACTATCGATATACAGTAGTTTTCCTTTCTCCATCAGGCCGGCCCCCCGATCGCGGCGACGCAGCGCTCGGCGGCGTGGCCGTCGCCGTAGAGGGCCGGCCGCTCGGCGGGAGGATCGCGCGGGAGCGCGTCCAGCACGGCGCGAGCATCGAGATCGACCAGGGTGTTCCACCCGGCGTCGACCGTCTCGACCCACTCGGTGTTGGGGCGCAGCGTGATGCAGGGCACCCCGGCAAGGTACGCCTCCTTCTGGACGCCACCGGAATCGGTGAGGACCGCGCGGGCGTTGCAGAGCAGCGCAGCGAGCTCCATGTACCCAAGCGGCTCGGTGAGCCGCAGGCCCTGGCTCTGGGCAAGCTCCTCCAGCAGGCCGGCCTCCTGTAGGCGGGCGCGGGTGCGGGGATGCAGTGGGAAGACCACGGCCCCGGGGAGTGCCCGCACAAGCTCCACGAGCGCATGCAGGCGAATGGGGTCGTCCACGTTGCCGGCGCGGTGGGCGGTGAGCAGCAAGTAGGCGCCGGCGCATACCCCGTGGGCGGCCAGAGCCTGTGCGTCCGCGCGTGCGGCGGGCTGCAGGCGCAGGGCGAGGTCGACCATCACGTCGCCCACGACCTCGATGCGACCTGCGACGGACTCGGCGCGCAGGTTCGCAGCGGCGGTCTGAGAGGAGCACAGCAGTAGCTCGGAGAGGTGGTCGACGAGCACGCGGTTGCGCTCCTCGGGCATGGCGCGGTCGAAAGAGCGCATGCCTGCCTCGACGTGCACGATGGTGACATCGGCGTTCCCCGCCACAAGCGCCCCTGCGAGGGTGGAGTTGGTGTCGCCGTAGACGAGCACTCCGTCGGGCTGCTCCTGTACCAGCAGGGGCTCCAGCGCGGCCAGCATCCGCGCGAGCTGGGAAGTGTTGGAGCCGCCCCCGATCCCCAGTTCTCGATCGGGACGGGCGATCCCCAGCTCGCGGAAGAAGACCTCGGAGAGCGAATCATCGTAGTGCTGGCCAGTGTGCACCAGCACCTCCTCGTGCCCAGCCGCGCGCAGAGGTCCAGAGACGGCGGCGGCCTTGATGAACTGGGGGCGGTTGCCGACGACGGTTAGGATCTTCACCGGCGCAACCTTGACTGACCACATGGGGGGAGGCCGGGAGGGGGGTCTGCCCCCTTCCCGCTCCATTGCTGGGGGCGGTTGCCGATGACGGTGAGGATCTTCACGCAGCGCAGACTACGCGGCTGCGCCCACTACCGACGTCGACCAGTCGATCACGGCGCTGGGCCGTACGACGTGGCGGTTCATGCCGAGCTCCTTGGGCTCCAGGCCGAGGGCGAGGCCGACGAGCTGGGGGAGGTGCAGGACGGGCATTTTCAGATCGCGCCCAACCACGCCTTCGGCGGCGGGCTGCTGGAGGTCGAGGTTCAGGTGGCAGAGGGGGCAGGGGGTCACAAGACAGTCGGCGTCGGCGTCGACGGCGTCGCCGAGGTGGCGGCCGGCCTGCTTGAGGGAGGCCTCCTTGTTCATGGTGACGATCGGAAAGCCGCAGCACTTGCGCATGCCGGCGTACTCGATCACGCTGCCGCCGAGGGCCTCGATCACCTGCTCGAGGTAGTGGTCGCGGGGGTGCTCGGCGTCGATGCCGAGGCGCTTGCGGGGGCGCACGATGTAGCAGCCGTAGAAGGGCCCGACCTTGAGTTTGGTGAGGGGCCGCTTGACGCGGGAGCGTAGCTCCTCCAGGCCGATCTCCTCCACGAGCAGCCAAAGGAAGTTCTTGTTGGTAAAGTGCCCGCCCGCCCCGCCCGGATCCTTCTCATAGGCAAGCCCCTCGGGGGCGAGCGTCTGGTTGACGTGGGCGCGGTACTCGGCGCTGGCGTCGAGGCGCTCCTGGCACTCGCCCTGGGCGCCCTGGCAGGTGGAGCAGATGTTCATCATCAGCTCGGCCCCCGGGACCTGCTGGGCGAGGGCGAAGGTGCGGGCGTTGAGGGTGTCGGCGAGCTCCTGGTTGTGCTCGGCGATCACTCCGCAGCCGCAGCAGTTGGCGCGGTCGAGCTCGACGAGCTCGATGTCGAGCAGGGGGGCGACGCGGGCCATGGAGCCGTGCAGCTCGGGGGTGAAGCCGCGGCTGACGCAGCCGGGCCAGTAGGCGACCTTCATCAGCTGGCGCTCCTATCTCCGGCCGTCGCCGGATCGTCCCCACCGCCACCGCCACCCGCCGTGGCGCCGACCGGCGTGCGCTCGTCTTCGTCCTCGCCGGAGATGTAGAGGTTCAGCTCATAGCGCTCCGGGCGGCTCTCGACGGTCTGGTAAATCCGCTTGACGGCCTTGAGGTCGGAATCAGGGATCTTGTGGCCCAGAAGCGCCAGTTTGACGCCGATCTTCCCGCGCGTGATCGCCTTGATGGCGGAGGGCAGCAGGGAGAGCAGCTCTTTGCCGGCGGCGGGATGGAGTTTCCCGAACCAGGAGTTGCCGCCGTAGGAGCGTGGCACCAGTTCGGCCTCGTGCAGCAGCCCGTAGTCGCGCACGAGCGTGGTGATGGCCTGCTCGTGGCGCTCGCCGTTGTTGGGGTCCACGATGTGCTCGTCGGAGCCGGCGATGCGGCGCAGGCGCATGATCTGGCCCATGGGGTTGACGTCCTTGGGGCAGGCGTCGACGCACTTGAAGCAGTGGGTGCAGTCGTAGATCCCCTGGGGGTCGTGGGAGAGGTCGAGCAGGCGCTCATAGCGGCGATCGTCGCGGGGGTCGCCGACGAAGCGGTAGGCCTTGGCCAGCGCGGCGGGCCCGATGAAGCCGGGGTCGACCTCCATCGCCAGGCAGTCCGACACGCAGGCCCCGCACTGGATGCAGGCCATCGACTGGGTGATGTCGACCATGCTCTCCCGCGGGACCACGTACTCGCGCTCGGGGGTGGGCTGCTTGGCGAGCAGCCAGGGGGTGACGCGCTGGATCTTTTTCCAGTGCACGGCGTCCATGTCCACGATGAGGTCCTTGATCACGGGCATGTTGCCCATGGGCTCGATCTCGATCACCCCGCCCTGGGCGCCGTCGCGGGCGTGGTCGAGGTGGGTGTGGCAGGCGAGGCCGGGTTCCCCGTTGATGCGCACCCCGCACGATCCGCAGATCGCGGCGCGGCAGGAGCAGCGGATCCCGATCGACCCATCGAAGCGGGCCTTGGCCTGGAGGATGCCCTCCAGCACGGAACGGTGGGGCTCGAGCTCGACGGTGTGCTCATCCCAGTAGGGAGCCTCGCCGGACTCCGGGTCGTAGCGGCGCACCCTGAGCGTGAACTGCTCTGGCGGTCGGTGTGTCTCAGCCATTGGCGGAACACCTCCTCTCAGGGTGCCGGGGGGCCTTTTTTTTAAGGATTTGGATCGGCGTTCGTTGTTCGCGACGGGCTGGGTGGAGGAGCTTCACGGCCATCAGTACTTGCGCTCCTCGGGCTGCCATTGGGTAATTGTGACGGGCGAGTAGCCGACCGCAGGCGCGCCGTCGGCGCCGAGGGAGATGTCGATGTGCTTGAGCCACACCTCGTCGTTGCGCTCGGGGAAGTCGGTGCGGAACTGGGCGCCGCGGGACTCCTTGCGCTCGATCGCAGCAACAACGGTGGCCTCGGCGCAGTCGAGCATGTAGCCGAGCTCGATGGCGCCGAGCACGTCCTGGTTGAAGACGGTGCCGCGGTCGTCGATGTAGGCGCTCTGGGCCTCCTCCTGGAGGCGCTTGACGACGGCGAGGGCCTGCTCGAGGCCCTCCTGGTCGCGGTAGACGGCGACGTTCTGGTTCATGATTGCGCCGAGCTCGTGCTTGATCTCGGAGACGCGCCGGCCGGAGCGCTCGCGGGCGAGGATGCCGTCGATCATGGCCACGTCCTCGCGCAGCTGAGCTTGGGCGGTGGCGCCATCGGGCATCGCCATGGCGCCGGCGCGGGCGGCGGCGTGCTCGCCGGCGCGGCGGCCGAAGATGAGGGTGTCGAGCAGGGAGTTGGCTCCGAGGCGGTTGCCGCCGTGCACGGAGACGCAGGCGACCTCCCCGGCGGCATAGAGGCCCTCGATCGGCGTGGCGCCGTTGACGTCGGTCTTCACCCCACCCATGATGTAGTGCTGGCCGGGGCGAATCATGATCGGTTCGCGGGTGATGTCCACGCCGGCGAAGTCTTTGCCGATGTTGACGATCTCGCGCAGCGCCTCCAGGGTGCGCTTGCGGGGGACCTTGGTGATGTCAAGCCAGATGCCCGAGCCGTCGGGGCCCACGCCGCGGCCCTCGAGGATCTCGGTCTGCTCGGCGCGGGAGACGACGTCGCGGGAGGCGAGCTCCATCTTGTTGGGCGCGTACTTCTCCATGAAGCGCTCGCCCTCGGAGTTGAGCAGGGTCGCGCCCTCGCCGCGGGCGCCCTCTGTTATCAGGAGACCGTTCTCGACGAGCGTGGTGGGGTGGTACTGGACCATCTCCATGTCCATCAGGGGGGCGCCGAGGCGGTAGGCCTGGGCGATCCCGTCGCCGGTGACGATCAGGGCGTTGGTGGTGGGGCTGTAGACCTGCCCGGCGCCGCCGCAGGCGAGGATCACGTTCTTGGCGCGGAAGACCTCCATCCGCCCGGAGCGCACATCGCGCGCGATCATCCCGCAGCAGCCACCGCTCTGATCGCGCAGGAGGGAGGTGGCGAACCACTCCTCGTAGCGCTCGACGGTCTCGTGATGCTTCATCAGCTGCTCGTAGAGCACGTGCAGGATCGCCTGCCCGGTGATGTCGGCGACGTAGGCGGTGCGCTTCATCGAGGCGCCCCCGAAGGCGCGCAGGTCGAGCAGGCCCTGCTCGTTGCGGTGGAAGGTGACGCCGATGTGCTCGAGGTGCATGACCTCCTTGGGGGCCTCGGAGCACATGATCTCGATCGCGTCCTGGTCGCCGAGGAAGTCGGAGCCCTTGACGGTGTCGTAGGCGTGGGAGCGCCAGTCGTCGTCAACGCTGATCGCGGCGTTGATACCCCCGGCGGCAGCGACGGAATGGGAGCGCACGGGGTGGACCTTGCTGACGATCGCCACGCTAGCGCCCCCTTTCGCGGCGGCAAGCGCGGCGCGCTGGCCCGCGAGACCGGCGCCGATGATCAAGACGTCATGTGCTGGCATCCGGGCGGGACTCTAATTGAAAGCAGAGGGGCCCGGCTCGCCGGGGGCACACAGCCCGAAGGGCTGGGTCGGCCGTCTGCGCCACCCTCTAGGTACCCGCGGCGGGGCGCAGCGCCTGGCGGATCTGGGCGACGGTGACGACGCCGCGCAGCACGCCATCGTCGTCGACGGCAACCATCGCGCCGAGGCGCCCCAGGCCTTCGGAGCGCAACAGCGATTCCAGCGGCTGGTCCTGCTCGATACGGATCGGGAGGTTCTCCTCGAGCACGTCGGAGACGGGCAGCGCGGGGCGCCCGGCGGCGATCTCGGCGTCCACGCGTTCGGAGCGCACGACCCCAAGGAAGTGGCGGGTGGGGTCCACGACGGCGAACCAGGGCCAGCGGTAGCGCAGGAAGAAGAGCTCCTGGGCGTCGAGCAGCCCGGTCTCAGCGGGGATCGTGACCGGCTCCGGGTCCATCACGTCGGCGACCCGGAGCCGCTGGATGCGCTGGTTGACGGTCCCCTGGAGAACGGCGCCGGTGGCGCTCTGGTAGACGAACAGCCCGATGAACGCCACCCAGATGCCGCCGCTGTCGCCGAGCGCCAACAACGCGATGCCGGCCATGCCGAGCAGTACCCCGAAGCCCTGCCCGGTGCGCCCCACGACGCGCGTCGCGCGGTTGCGGTCATCGGTGCGCCACCACAGCAGGGCGTGCACGATCTGGGCCCCGTCGAGGGGGTAGGCGGGCACGAGGTTGAGGATCAGCAGGAGCATGTTGAGGGTGGCGACCCAACTGAGCCACATCACCAGGGGCGTCGTGAGCACCCCGCCGCTACCAACGGCGACGGCGAAGAAGTGGTGGCCGCTGGCGAGCGCGGCGCCGAGCGCGACGCTGAGGAGCACGATCACAAGCGTCACGAGTGGCCCGGCGGCGGCCACGCGCAGCTCCACCCCTGGGCGGGGCATGGGGCCGGTGCGGGTCATTCCCCCGAGTGCCCATAGCTCGATGCCCATCACGGGGACCCCGTTGCGGCGGGCGACGAGCGCGTGGCCGAGCTCGTGCAGGATCACGGAGACGAAGAAGGAGAGCACGATCGCAACGGTCACCAGGTATGCGGTGGTGCGCGAGCCCCCGAGGACTTCGTGGAAGTAGGGGGTGAGTTCGGCCGCAAAGTAGACAAGGATCAGGCCGAGAACCAGGAACCAGCTGATCCCGACCCCGATCCGGATGCCAAAGATGCGCGCGAGCTGGAAATCCCTGCGAGTGAGCACTCCCCAATGGTAGGCCGCGAGCGGCCTACAACGGGAGGCTGCGCTCGATGATCGCGTCGAAGTCCGTCCCGGCGGGGAGGGTGCCGTACTCGAAGCCGCCGTCGCGGTCCAAGCGGGCGGCGCAGAAGGCGCCGGCGACGGCGGGGACGCCGTGGCGCACGAGCAGCGAGCCCTGCAGGGCAAGCGCCATCGACTCGACCACGCGCCGGGCTCGAGACTCGAGCGTCGTCGGGTCGGCGAACTGTCCCTCGAGCTTGGCGAGATGAGCATCCAGACGGGCGTCGGCGCCCTTCGCCTGGTTGACCTCGTGCAGGAACACCTCCAGGGAGCGCGGGGTGCGCACGAGTGCACGCAGCACGTCGAGGCTCATGACGTTGCCCGAGCCCTCCCAGATCGAGGCGAGCGGCGCCTCGCGGTAGAGGCGGGGCATCCCGGACTCCTCCACGTAGCCGTTGCCGCCGAGGCACTCCAGCGACTCGAATGCGTGGTTGGGAGCGCGCTTGCAGACCCAGTACTTGGACACGGCGGTCGCCAGGCGCTTGAACAGGTGGGCGTCGCTCAGATCGTCGCTGCCCGGGGTGGGCGGGATCGGAACTTCGCCGGCCTCGTCGTAGGCGCGCGCGAGGCGCATCGCGAGCATCGTGGCGGCCTCGGACTCCAGGCAGAGGTCGGCGAGCACGTTGCGCATCAGCGGCTGGTCGATCAGGAGCTTGCCGAACGCGGAGCGGTGGGCGGCGTGGTGGGTGGCGCGGGCCGCCCCGGCGCGCATCCCCGCGGCGCAGCCGATCACGCAATCCAGGCGGGTGTGGCCGACCATCTCGATGATCGTCGGCACCCCGCGCCCGGGCTCGCCGACCATCCGCGCCCAGGCGCCGTGGAACTCGACCTCGCTGGAGGCGTTGGAGTGGTTGCCGAGCTTGTCCTTCAGGCGCTGCAGGTGAAAGGCGTTGCGGGTGCCGTCGGGCAGGATGCGGGGCATCAGAAAGCACGACACGCCCTCGATCTCGCCGGCCGAAGACTCGGCCTGGGCGAGCACGAGGAAGAGGTCGCTCATCGGCGCCGAGCAGAACCACTTGTGGCCGGTGAGCTCATACTCCGCGCCCGCCCCCCCGCCGTTGATCGGTCGCGCCACCGTGGTGTTGGCACGCACGTCGGAGCCGCCCTGCTTCTCGGTCATCGCCATCCCCGCGATCGCCGAGCCCTTCTCGCGCGCGGGAATCGAGCGGTGGTCGTAGGTGGTGGCGGTCACCAATGGCTCCCACTCGGCCGCCAGCTCGGGCTGGGCGCGCAGCGCGGGGACCACGGCGAAGGTCATGGTGATCGGGCAGGCGAAGCCGGCCTCGGCCTGCATCGCGGTCATGTACAGGGCCGCGCGCGCGACATGCGCGGCATCCTGGTCGGTGGTCCACGGGAGCGAGTGCAACTCGTTCCCCACTCCCATCGTCATCAACTGGTGCCAGGCGGGGTGGAACTCGACCTCATCCAGGCGATTGCCGAAGCGGTCGTGGGTGTGGAGCACGGGCCTGTGCTCGTTGGCCAGGGCTCCCCAACGCTGTGGCTCCCCGCCGATCAGCCGCCCCAACTCCACCGCTCGCGCGTGCGCCCAGCCGCCGCCCTCGCGCTCAAGCGCCTCCACCAGGGGGGTGTTGGTGGAGAACACATCCCAATCCTCGAGCGGTGGCGCCTGGTTGAGCACCGCGTGGGTCCGCCACGGCGCGGCACTCGCGTCCGTCTGTGTCCTCGCTGCGGTGGCCATCACGTGACAGGTTACTCCCCCGCGATAGCATCGCCGCCCGGCAACAGCTTCATCAGACCTCGTAAGGACCGAGACACATGGCCAAGATCAAGGTGCAGAACCCAGTCGTCGAGCTCGACGGCGATGAGATGACGCGGATCATCTGGTCGTTCATCAAGGAGCAGTTGATCCTGCCGTACCTGGACGTTGACCTGGAGTACTACGACCTGGGCATCGAGAACCGCGACGCCACCGAGGATCGGGTCACGGTCGAGGCGGCCAATGCGATCAAGCGCCACGGGGTGGGGGTGAAGTGCGCGACGATCACCCCCGATGAGGCCCGGGTGGAGGAGTTTGGCCTGAAGGAGATGTACCGCTCCCCCAATGGCACGATCCGCAACATCCTCGGCGGGGTTATCTTCCGCGAGCCGATCGTGATCTCCAACATCCCCCGTCTGGTGCCCGGTTGGACCAAGCCGATCGTGATCGGCCGTCACGCGTTCGGCGATCAGTATCGGGCCACCGACATGGTGGTGCCGGGGGAGGGCAAGCTGACCCTCACCTACACACCCGCCGATGGGGGCCCGCCGATCGAGCTCGACGTGTACGACTTCCCCGGCGGGGGGGTGGCGTTGGCGATGTACAACATCGACGCCTCCATCCGCGACTTCGCGCGGGCCTCGCTGCGCTACGGCCTGGACCGCGGCTACCCGGTGTACCTGTCCACCAAGAACACGATTCTCAAGCGCTACGACGGGCGCTTCAAAGATCTCTTCCAGGAGATCTACGAGACCGAGTTCAAGGCCGAGTTCGAGGCGGCTGGCATCACCTACGAACACCGCCTGATCGACGACATGGTCGCCGCGGCGCTGAAGTGGGAGGGGGGCTATGTGTGGGCTTGCAAGAACTACGACGGGGACGTGCAGTCGGACACCGTCGCCCAGGGCTTTGGCTCGCTCGGGCTGATGACCAGCGTGCTGATGACCCCCGATGGCCGTACGGTCGAGGCGGAGGCCGCGCACGGGACTGTCACCCGCCACTACCGTCTGCATCAGCAGGGCAAGCCGACCTCCACCAACCCGATCGCCTCGATCTTCGCGTGGACCCGCGGCCTTGCCCATCGCGGGCGGATGGACGACACGCCCGCGGTAACCCACTTCGCGCAGACCTTGGAGCGGGTGTGCGTGGAGACGGTGGAGAGCGGGAAGATGACCAAGGACCTCGCGCTGCTCATCGGCCCCGATCAGCCGTGGCAGACCACGCAGGAGTTCCTTACCTCGATCGCCGAGAACCTGCAACAGGCGATGGCCGAGAGTGCGTCCTCGGTGGCCGAGAGCGCGCCCTGAGAGGATCTGTACCCACCGCACCACGACACGTTCCCCGCCGCTGCCGCACAACCACGCGACTCATCCCACACAGCACCCCACCGAGGAGATGAACCAGTGAGCAATCCCGTACGAGTAGCAGTCACCGGGGCCGCCGGCCAGATCGGCTATGCGATCCTGTTCCGCATCGCCAGTGGGCAGATGCTCGGCCCGGAGACAGAGGTGCAACTGCGCCTGCTGGAGATCCCCCAGGCGGTGAAGGCTGCGGAGGGCACCGCGATGGAGCTCGACGACTGCGCCTTTCCCCTGCTTGCGGGAATCGAGATAACAGACGACCCCAATGTGGCGTTCGACGGCGTGAACGTGGCGCTGCTGGTGGGCGCCCGCCCGCGCTCGAAGGGGATGGAGCGCGGCGATCTGCTGGAGGCCAACGGCGGCATCTTCAAGCCCCAGGGTGCCGCCCTGAACGCCTACGCAGCAGCGGACGTGAAGGTGTTGGTGGTGGGCAACCCCGCCAACACCAACTGCCTGATCGCCTCCAGCCACGCCCCCGACATCCCCAAGGAGCGGTTCACGGCGATGATGCGTCTCGACCACAATCGCGCCGTCGCCCAGCTCGCGGGGAAGGCGGGCGCGCGGGTCGCGGATGTCACCAACATGAGCGTGTGGGGCAACCACTCGGCCACCCAGTATCCCGACATCACCCACGCCAAGGTCAATGGCAACCCGGCTCCCGAGGTGGTGGCCGACCAGGGGTGGGTGGAGAACGAGTTCATCCCGACGGTGCAGAAACGCGGCGCGGCGATCATCGAGGCGCGCGGCGCCTCCAGCGCGGCCTCGGCGGCCAACGCCGCGATCGAGCACGTCCACGATTGGGTAAAAGGCACACCGCCCGGCGACTGGGTCTCGATGGCGGTTCCCTCCGATGGCTCTTACGGGATCGCCGAGGGCATCTTCGCGGGGCACCCCTGCACCTGCGCGGAGGGCAGGTGGTCGATCGTCCAGGGCCTCGAGCTCGACGACTTCTCCCGCGCCCGCACCGACGCGAGCATCAAGGAGCTACAGGAAGAGCGCCAGGCCGTGCAGGACCTCGGCCTGATCTAGGGCTCGGAGGAGCTCGGCCTGATGGAGCTCGCAGGAGCTCGGCCTGATTCAGCGCCAGCCGAGCCCTGAATCTGAGAGTCGATCAATAGTCACAGCGGGTTGGCCTCACACCAAAGTGTGGAGGCCAACCCCAGTGATCGTCTTACTACACCGACGTTTTTCTGCTCAGTGCCCCTTGACGGATGGATTGTCGTTCCTGGCAAGGACGCAGTGAGCGCAGTGTGCTGGCCGAAACGGGGATCGATTGGGGAGACACTCGCTTCGCTCGCATCCCCCAATCGGCCAGCGCCGAAGGCGCGTGTCACCCGGCTTCGGCACACAAGCGATCGAGGACGCCGCCAGGGGCGGCGAGCCGACGTCAGGCTAGGACTTGGGGTGCCAGCCCCTTCCCTCCTTGGCCACCTTGCCTTCCTCTTCCAGTGAGGGCAGGACGCGGTAGAGGTAGTTCTGCTTGATCCCCATGCGGGCGGCGAGCTCGGGAATTGTGATGCCGGGCTGGGCGGTCACGAAGGAGAGCGCCTGCGCCGCGCGGGTGCCGCTGCCTTTGCGACGGCCGGCTTTGCGCCTGGCGCCTCCTCGTGCCGCAGGGGCCGCGGCAGGTTTTGCCGGTGCGGCGGTCTCGGCGGCTGCTGTCGCACGGTTTTTCGAGCCGCGGGGGCGGCCCGGTCCGCGACGGCCGGGGGCTTTGACGGCGGCTTTGCGCCCGGCTTTACGGCCGGCTTTGCGAGCCGCTTTGGGCGCCGCGGGAGCGGCGGGGGCAGCGGCCCGTCCGCCGAGGCCGTCGAGTGCTGCGACGGCTGCCTCCAGGCGTGCGTACTCCTCCACCAACGGCTTCAACTCGTTCAGCCTGTCGGTGATCTCTCGGTGCTTCTCATCAAGGAAGTCGGTCACGGTTGAATCCTGTTCACTCGGATTATGTGATGTACATCACAGGGTTACAGATATTACCTTATAACATCGACGAGTCGTGTACGTGGATGCAAGCCACCTGTCATGCAGTGGTGAGATCGCACTCACATCAGCATGAGGTTCTCAGGTGGTCGGACTCAGCCTGGGTTTCCGAGCAGGTCGCGCAGGCGCTCCAAGGTGCGTCTGGCCTCGCGCTCGGGCATCCCACCGACCAGCGCGCGGGAGGCCAGCGCGCCGAGTGGCCCGAGGGGCGCTCGGAATTCGTTGCGATAGTCAAGGCGGGTGCCGTCCCCCTCGGGGCGCAGCGCGTATTCGGTGTGAGCGCGGGAGCGCGCCGGTCCGCGACCCTCCCACACGGCAAGCCTGCATGGCTCGCACTCCGCCAGACGCCAGCGGACATCGAGGCTGACGCCCCGCATGTGCAGGAGCTGATCCATCTCATAACCCACCCGCGGAGCCCCGCTGTCGGCCGAGCGCAGCGAGCGGTGAATCGTGACCCACTCTCCGAGCCGGTGGGGATCCATGACGGTCGCCCACACCTCCTCTGGGGTAGCAGCGATGTGGGTACTGGCGGTGACGACGCTCATCGCGCTGCGAGCGGCTCGACCGCCTCCCACTCGCGCAACGCACACTCGACGGCGTCCTCGACGGAGTGCAGCTCCACGCCCAGCAACTCCGCCGCGTGGTCCTCGCCCACGAGCAGGTCACCGCTTTCGAGGCTCTCCATCAACGCCACGATCAACTCTGGATCCTCGCCCACAAGTGCCGCGGCTAGACGTGCGGTGAGGGATGTGAGGGCGAACTTCAATCCGAGTGTGGGTCGGGGCAGGATCATGATCTCGGCGATCTGCTGCAGCAATTCCTCATACGTGAGTGCCTTGGGGCCGCCGATGTCAAGTCTGCGGCCCGCGATCGCGGGGGCAATGGCGGTGGCGAGCAGAATCTCGGTCACGTCGCGGGCGTCGATCGGTTGTGTGCGAAACGTGCGCCATGCGGGCAGGGCGAGCACCGGCAAACGCTCGACCAGTCGCACGAGCAGGCGGAAGGAACGCGAGCGCGCGCCGATCACGATCGAGGCGCGCAGGGCGACCGACTCAGGGACGTGCTCGAACAGGATCCGCTCCACCTCGGCGCGGCTGGTGAGGTGGCGAGAGACTCGTGCTGCGGGGTGCCCCGAGGCTGATGCTGCGGGGTGGCGGGAGGCTGATGCTGTGAGACGGTGTGAGGCCGGTGCTTGCGGTAAAGACCCGCGTGGCATCGGCCCGCCGAGGTAAACGATTCGCCTGATGCCCGCCTGCCGGGCGTGTGTGGCGAAGTTCGTCGCACCCAGTCGCTCTCGCTCTGGGAAGGAGCTCGGCGGTTGCGCGCCGGCGGGCTGGCTCTCCATCGAATGGATCAGGTAATAGGCAACCTCGATGCCTTTGAGTGCCCGTTGGAGTCCTTCACCGCTGAGAACGTCCCCGCGGATCACCTCGATCTCTGGAACTGCCGCGAGCACGCTCTGGGTGTGCGCGGGATCGCGTGCCAGGACCTGCACCCGATGCCCCTCGGCGAGAAGCCGTGGTACGAGCGTCGCGCCGACGAAGCCGCTGGCTCCCGTGACGAGGATGCGCATGGATGAGTAATGATGACGTGCGTTGTCCGTGCGCACGTATGTTCATATCCTCTTTTGGGGACCGTATAACAATCGCTATACGCAGCCTGAAATTTTCATATCGACGCCTACCCTGCCGCCCCACCTTCCCTCCGTCCCGTCGCTCCCTTCCCTCCTCCATCTCCTCCGGTCCCTCCGTCCCGTCCTTCGATCCCATGACCTCAGAGCCGCCCTCCAGATGTGACCTTGCGATCGTCGGCGGGGGAATCCTGGGGCTAGCCCTTGCCCGTGAGCTTACCCGCAGGCACCCGCGCTCGTCGGTGTGCGTGCTCGAGCGCGAGGAGGAGCTCGGGGCGCACCAGACCGGCCACAACTCAGGGGTGATCCACGCCGGTGTCTACTACCAGCCGGGCTCGCTGAAGGCACGCCTGTGCGTGGAGGGGGCGAGCGAGCTTTACACGTACTGCGCCGAGCGGGAGATTCCCTACGAGATGTGCGGGAAGCTGATTCTCGCAACCGAGCGCTCCGAGCTACCCCGCCTCGACGAGCTGGAGCGTCGGGGTCGGGCCAACGCGGTTCCGGGTCTGCGCCGCGTCGATGGTGCGGGCATCGGTGAGCTGGAGCCCCACGCCCGCGGGATCGCCGGCCTGCACTCACCCGCCACGGGAATCGTGGACTTCGCCGCCGTGGCCCGCTCGTTCGCGCGCGACGCAATCGAGGACGGCGCGCGGATCGCCACCGGCTGTGGTGTGCACGGGGTGCGGCCCACCGCACGGGCGCTGCGCCTCGAGCACGCGCGGGGGGTCACCGAGGCGACACACGCGCTCTTCTGCGCGGGCGCCTGGTCGGACCGCCTGGCGGTGGCGGGGGGTGCCCCGGCGGACCCGCGCATCGTCCCTTTTCGCGGCGCCTACCTGCGTCTGGCCAGCGAGCGGCGGCAGCTGGTGCGCGCGCTGATCTATCCGGTGCCCGACCCCGGGCTGCCCTTCCTGGGGGTGCACCTGACCCGGCACATCGATGGCGAGGTGCTGGTTGGCCCGACCGCTCTGTTGGTGCTCGCGCGCGACGCCTACCGGCTCGGCCGGGTGCGCCGCGAGGATGCGCTGCAGACGCTGGGCTGGCCGGGGACATGGCGCATGCTCGCGCGCTGGTGGCGCACCGGAGCGGACGAGTTGCGCCATGCGGTCTCGAGATCCGCGTTCGCGCGGGCCGCCGCCCGCTACGTACCGGAGCTGAGCGCGCGCGACCTGCGGCCTGCCTTCGCCGGCGTACGAGCCCAGGCGTTGGCACGCGACGGGAGGCTGGTGGACGACTTCGCGTTCTCCGTCACAGAGCGGGCGCTGCACGTGCGCAACGCCCCCTCGCCGGCGGCCACCTCATCGCTGGCGATTGCCCGCCATGTCGCCGACCGCGCCGCAGGGACCTTCGGGTTCGCGCGTTGAACCGCCGATTTGGGTTCGCGCGTTGAGCCGCCGATTTGGGTTCGCGCGTTGAACCGCCGATTTGGGTTCGCGCGTTGAACCGCCGATTCGGTCTTGCCGCAGTGAGCCTTCCGTTCGGCTTTGGTGTGGTGGGCTGTCGGGGTCCGATCTAGAGCGTTTTGAGAAACCCAGACCGCTAAGCGGTCTGGGTTGGCTCCTGAACCTCGGAAATTGCGGCTTATCCAAGGGATTGTCACGTGAACGTAACTCAATGCAAGCTCTTTCCGGGTAGAAGACTTTTTTCCCTGCGATTTGCGGGAAGGCTGCTTGCCCCACGAGCCGGACAGTGCTTTGATCCCTGCTGTTGTTACTCGCTCCATCCGGTCAGGACCCGGGTGGACCATAGAGAGACAAGGGGAGCTATCTTGGCGCAGAGACGGCAGGGCGCGCGCAGCGCGCGCAAGGTGACGTGCGACGAATGCTACTTCCGGTGCAACCTGCTGTGCGCGCTGGAGCTCGACGAGCCATGCGCCACCTTCCGTCCCAATGCCGCCCAGCTCAAGCCCCCGCAACAGCTGCGCTTCGTCTTCCGCCAAGAGCGACGCTCCCGCGCCTCCTGGGCCTTCCCCACCGCGCAGGAACAGGCAGCGCTGCACGCCTAGCCGGCGCCGGCCGACTCGGCGGCGCGCACTGCGTCGTAGTGGCGGCGCACGTCCGCGCGGTCGGATTCCTCGGACACCGACTCCTCGCATGAGCGCAGGATCATCGTCGCCTGCTCGAGCAGCAGCTCGCGCTGCTGCTCGGAGGTCGTGTGCGCCATCACCTTGGTGAGCCCTTCCAGCTGGCGAATCATCACGGCCGGCATTCCCCTACTGGCCTGGCGGATCTTGTCATGCGCCCGCTCCACCAGCCGGCGGAAGCTGGCGGTGACGGTGATCACACGCACGTGACCGGCAGAGTCGCGGTGCACGGTGACCGGCCGCCAGCGAGCCGCGATCTTGCCCAGTCCGTCACCCAGCCAGTCGATGCAGGCCAGCGCCGTGAAGGTGTCGTTGACCGCGGGCGAGAGCGCCCGAATGGCGATCTCCACGAGCTGGTCGACCGCAAACGAGAGGTCCTGTGTGAGGGTCCTGTGCGGACCGGTCGCGTGTGCCCCGCCAAGCGCTCGCGCAACTCCGGGCGCCGCCGCGGCGGGCCAGACGTTCGCCAGGGGCTCACCCTCGACGACGAAGTGTCCCGGGCGGTGCAACAGGCGGATCACGGCGTGGCTGCGGGAGGAGATGTCAATCAGCGTGCTCACGCTCACGTACTGCAGGTAGCCGCTGCTGGGCGCCCGGACGACACCGCTGTCATCGTCGAGTCGCACCAGCATCTCCGCCAGCGACGGCCCCGCCTTGAGGGTCTCTACGGCGGGGAGCTTGCGCTCGGCGTCGATCGCCCGCGACAGGTCCCCCGCGATGCTGGCGATGACCTGCGGCAGCTGGATGGACTTGGCGATATGATCGATGAACACGACCAGCACCGCCACATCTGCGACCACGAGCGCCATTGTCACCGTGATTGACAGGTGCGGAACGAATTCCCCGTGAGCCCCCGGGCCGATCGAGACCAGCGCGAGGATCGCGTACACGAACGTCGCCACAAAGCTCCCGAGCGTGAGCTGCGTGACACGGTCGCGGATGAAGTTGCGCAGCATGCGCGGCCCGAACTGAGTGGAGGCGAGCGTCAGCGTCACGATCGTGATCGAGAAGACGAGCGTCACCACCGTGATCACCGCCGCCGCGATCGCGGTCAGGATCTGTCGGGCGGCGTCCGCGGTGCCGCTGATGACCCACGAGGGCAGGTGCAGCGAGCCGTTGTACGCTGCCCGATCCAGGGCGTGGGTGCCGGCGAACAGCGCCACCGCGAGCACGATCTCGCCGGTCGGCACCAGCCACAGGTTCGTGCGCAGCGCCTCGCGGCGCCATGCGGACGGCAGGGGGGGAGCCAGTAGTTTCATCGCAGCGCAGCTTCGCCCCGGGAGTGGCGGCGGCCTGCGAAGAGGCAGATCGAGAGGGGAATGTCGCGGCACATGGTGGATCGGGTAGCGCAAAACGATGCCGACCAGGCTTCCCGGCTCACCGATGCCTACCTTACTGCGCGGTGCCCGGGCGCGACAAGCCCATGCGCGAGGGGTATATTGGGTGACCCCAGGCAACGAGAGCTCCAAAGTAGAGGCGGTGGTCCCCATGGCGGCAAAGGACAGCATCGGCAAGGCTTCGGCGGCGGCTCACGCCGCACAGAGCAACCAGTACGTCAAGCGCCTACTCGAGGATGAGGAGTTGCGCGCCAACCTGCTCGCCGCGTACGCCGCGGCGCGCAGCGCATACGGACGCGTGGGCAATGGCAAGCCCGCCACGAAGGCGCTGTTCGAGGATCGCAAGCTCCAGCGCGAGTTGCTCGAGGCGGCGGTGGCGCTGCGCGAGGCCTCGAACGCGCTCAAAGAGCCTCCCAAGCGCACACGCCGGCGAGGCGGAGTGGGCCGCACGCTGGCGCTGGCGCTCGTCGCGGGTGTGCTCGCGCTGGCGCTCAGCGAAAGCCTACGCTCCAAGGTGCTCGACATGCTGTTCGGGGCCGAGGAGGAGTTCGACTACAGCTCGACCACCATGCCGGCGCAGGAGGCGCCCAGCTCGGTGGGCGCCTCGGCCTCCTGAGCGCCACGGCGGCCTGCGGGGCCAAGCGAGGACGACGATGATGGCTTCGGCGATAGACAGCCCCGCCAGCGGCCGCGCCCCGAAGTCGCTCTCGGGCGAGCGCGCGCAGCGCATCGTCGAGGCGATGCGCCGCAGCGTCGCCCAGCACGGCACCGCGGGCTCGACCTTCGAGCGGGTGGCTCGCGACGCAGGGGTCTCGAGGGGTCTGCTGCACTACTACTTCGGCACCAAGGAGCAGCTGCTGGCGGAGGCCGTGCGGCGCGACTGCCAGTTGCGCCTGGAGCGCCTGGAGCAGCAGCTTGCCGGGGCGCAGACGGCGGAGAAGTTCGTCGGCCTGCTGGCCCAGCACCTCCAGGATGTGATCCGCGAAGACCCCGACTTCGTGACGCTCTTGTTTGAGCTTTTCACACTCTCCCGGCGCAACCCCGACATCGCGGTGGAGTACGCCAACCTGATGCGCACCATGCGCGAGCAGGTCGCCGGCATGCTCACCGTTGCTCAGGAGGAGGGGGTGCTGCGGCTGCACGCCGAGCCGGAGGCGGTCGCCGAGATCCTCTTTTCGATCGGTGATGGATTCGCGCTGCGGATGCTCACCGAGCCCGAGCGAGACTTCACCGCCACCATCAGTGCCGGCATCGCTTGCGCGCGGGCCCTCTTGGCCGATTGACGAACTCTTTCTTTTTCTGCGCCCCAGAACCAAGGCCGTAGTCGTGGTCATCTGGGACCCTTGGCCGATACCTGGGACGCTTGGCCGATTGACGGACTCTTCCCTTCTGCGCCTGGCACTCTTATAATGTGAGTGCCAATGCCGATCTACGAGTACCGCCGCCCGGACGGGAGCACCTTTGAGCTGATGCAGTCCTTCTCCGAGGATCCCCTCACCCGCGACCCGGAGACGGGCGTGAAGGTCCAGCGGGTGTTGCACGCCCCCGCGGTGCACTTCAAGGGCAAGGGCTTCTACAACACTGACTACGGCACCCGCAAGCGCCAGCGCGAGACCGCCGCCTCCGCGTCGGAGAACTCCTCCTCGGACTCGACCTCCGGCTCCGCAGCGGACTCCTCATCGAAGGGCAGCGATTCCTCCTCCGAGAGCAAGGGCTCCTCCTCCGAAGGCAAGGGCTCCTCCTCCGAGGGCAAGGGCTCCTCAGCGGACGGGGGGTCCAAGGCGCAGAAGGGCTCCTCCGCGTCCAAGCGCGAGCCGGTCGCCGCCAAGAGCTGACACGCTGCCATCACGATGAGGGTTGGGGCCTGAAGCTGCCACATTTGGGGGCGCTCCCTGTGCATCCGCAGTTCGCGGCCACGGCTGACGGCCACCCGCAAAACGAGCTGATGGCTACCCCGCCATGAACTGTGCCACCGCGGCGTGCTTCTCGGATTCGGAGACCGTGAGACCATCCTCGCCGTCGGGGAGGGTGATCGAGCCCGAGGGCTGGAGCAGGCGGGTCGGGGGCGTGCCCCCAATCTCCAGGGCGCCGAAGAGAGCCAGCAGTTCGGGGCCGCTCATGTCCGAGATGATCGCGGGCGGGGCGTTCCAGGAGATCAGCGGCAGGCGCAGGAAGCTCGAAAGGGAGAGCAGCCTGCTCTTCATGTCCTGCAAAAGCGCCTGCTGGCGCATCTCGCGGTTCAGATCGGTCTCCTGGGGAGCGCAGCGGTTCTCGCGGGTGCGCGCGAGCGCGAGCGCTTCGCGGCCGTCGAGATGGTGGGTACCGGCGGACAGGCGCAGCGTGAAGCCGCCGTTGGCCGAGCCCCCGTCGAGGTAGGAGACCACACAGCCCCCGGTGTAATTCACGCCTCCCATCGCGTCCACAAGCTGGGGGAAGTTTTCGAAGTTGACCTCCACCAGGTGGTTGACGGGGATTCCGAGGTAGTGCTTGATCACCGAGATCGACAACGCGGGGCCACCGAAGGCGTAGGCGGCGTTGATCTTCTGCAGCCCATGGCCAGGGATTTCCACGACGGTGTCGCGCGGGATCGACAGGCGCGCGGCGTGCCCGGCGCCGGTGCGGATCAGCATGATCGAGTCCGAGCGACTCGGCCCGTTGATGTTGGCGCCGGGTTCCCTGCTGTTCTTCTGGCGTTTGTCGGAGCCGAGGACGAGGATGTTGTTGGCGGTGCTCAGCGGGAAGCCGACGGGGTCCAGGACGCCTGCCACGTCGGAGGGCGGGGCGGTGCGCTGGAAGTGGGAGCTGACGAGGAACAGCACCAGCGAGAGCAGGATCCAGCCGGCGATCAGCGTGAGCAGTCCGAGGGCGATGCGCTTGGGGGTGACCTCGCGCCAGCGCAACCGCCTCGCGGCGGGCCTCCCCCCGCCCGGGGAGCCGTTCGCGCCGTTGCGTTCTTCGCGCAGCAGCAGCCCCGCGCCGCCCCGCGGGGAAGTCGCCCCCGGGTCGCCGCCCTCCCCGCCGCGAGGTGGCAGCACCCTGCGCCCGGCGCGGTAGCGGGTGTACTGCGGCCCACCCTCCGGCTCGGGGGGGCGGGCACGGGGCCCGGTCTTTGCGTTCGAAGCGCCCCGTGCGTCTGAAGCGCCCCGTGCGTTCGAGGCGCCCCGTGCGTTCGAGGCGCCCCGTGCGGGCGCGGGCGGTCGGCGAGGACGGGGTGGGGGTCCGTCTTCTGATCCATGCTCAGCGGCCATCGACGCTCTCTATATTGGCCGAATGCCGGGCGAGGACGCGCACGTTGGGCGAGCGCCTGCAAGCGGGAGGCTCGTGGTGTGCCCCACGCCGATCGGCAATCTCGAGGATGTGACGCTGCGGGTGCTCGCGGCGCTGCGCACGGCGGAGGTGGTGGCGTGCGAGGACACCCGCCACACGCGCGTGCTGCTTCAGCGCCATGGGCTCGAGGCGAGGGAGCTCCTCAGCTATCACGAGCACAACGAACGCCAGCGCTCGGCGAAACTGGTGGAGCGGATGCGTGCGGGAGCGGTGGTGGCGCTGGTCTCCGACGCGGGGACGCCGCTGATCTCCGACCCCGGGTACGAGCTCGTGCGGGATAGCATCGCTGCGGGGGTGCCGGTTGAGGTGCTGCCGGGACCGAGCGCGGCGGTGTGCGCACTGGTCGCCTCGGGTCTCCCCACGGAGCGGTGGTGCTTCGTCGGCTTCCTCCCGCGCCGGCGCGGGGAGCTCGAACAGGTGTTCCAGCACAGTCCCGCCACGCTCGTCGCGTTCGAGTCCCCGCGCCGCGTCGCCACGACCCTCGGGGTGCTCGCCGCACAGGATCCGCAGCGCGCGGCGGCGGTCTGCCGGGAGCTGACCAAGTTGCATGAAGAGGTGCGCCGCGGGAGCGCGGAGGAGCTGGCGGGGCACTACAGGGCGAGCCCCCCGCGGGGTGAGGTGGTGCTGGTCGTGGGCCCCCCACCGGCGGATTCCGCGAACCGCGCCGAGGCGCTGGTGGCGTTGCGCGAGCTGGTGTCCGCGGGCGCGCGGGCACGTCCGGCGGCGGGGGTCGTGGCGAAGCTTGCCGGCGTGAGCGCGAATGAGCTCTACCGCGGGCTGATCGAGGAAGACACCGCTACGCGGATCGACTGAAGTGACGGGGGGAGCGAGTAGCCTGGGCGGGCGATGCCCTCCTTCTATGTGACGACCCCGATCTACTACGTCAACGCGGCTCCTCACCTGGGGCACGCGTACACCACGATCGCCGCCGATGTGCTGGCCCGCCACCACCGCCAGCGCGGCGAGGAGGTGTTCTTCCTGACCGGCACCGACGAGCACGGGGAGCCCGTGGCCGATGCCGCCCACGCGCTGGGCCTGGAGCCCCAGGAGCTCGCCGATCGCAACGCCGAGCGCTTCCGCGCGCTGCCCCCCCGTCTCGGGGCCTCCAACGACTTCTTCATCCGCACCACCGACCCCCAGCACATGGCCAAGGTCCAGGAGATCCTCGCGCGGGTGCGCGAGCGGGGATACGTATACGAGGGGACCTATGAGGGGTGGTACTGCCCGCGGTGCGCGGACTTCAAGGCGGACAACGAGATCGAGGCAGGCAACCGCTGCCCGATCCACCACATCGAGCTGGTGCGCGAACAGGAGGAGAACTACTTCTTCAAGCTCTCCGCCTTCCAGGAGCACCTGGAGCGGCTGTACGCCGAGCGCGAGGACTTCATCACACCCCGCGCCCGCTACAACGAGGCGCTCTCCTTCATCCGCTCCGGCCTGCGCGACGTCCCCCTGACCCGCCGGCGGCTCACCTGGGGGGTGCCTGTGCCATGGGACCCCGAGCACGTGTTCTACGTGTGGTTCGACGCGCTGCTCAACTACTACTCGGCGCTCACATACGCGCCGGCGCCAGAGGGGGCAGCGGTGGCCGGGGAGGCCCCGGCTGGGGCGTCCGGCGGCGGGAATCCGGCGCCCGCCGGGGTGTCGAGCGCAGCGGCGGATTCGAATCCCGCCCCCCCGAATCCCGCCCCCGCTAGCGCTGCGAGCACCGACCTCGTGTCCACGTTCTGGCCCGCCGACTACCACCTGATCGCCAAGGACATCCTCCGCTTCCACGCCGTCTACTGGCCCGCGCTGCTGATGGCCGCCGAGATCGAGCTGCCCCGGCGGCTGTTCGTGCACGGGTACCTGCTGATGGAGGGCGAGAAGATGAGCAAGTCCCTGGGCAACGTGCTCGACCCCTTCGCCGTGATCGAGCGCTTCGGCGCCGACGCCCTGCGCTTCTACCTGCTGCGCGACGTCTCCTTTGGCCAGGACGGCTCCGTCTCCACCACCGCCTTCGAACAGCGCTACGAGAGCGAGCTCGCCAACGAGTACGGCAACCTCGCCAGCCGTACCCTGGCGATGGTCCACCGCTACCGCGATGGGGTGCTGCCAGCGGCGCCGATCGACCCCGAGTTGGCGGGCGACTTCGACGGCCTCGCCGAGGAGGTCCGCGCCCTGCTCGACCGCGCCGAGCTCACCCAGGCGCTCGACGCGATCTGGCAGCGGGTGCGGCGCCTGAACCGCTACGTCGAGGAGCGCGCGCCGTGGACGTTGGCAAAAGACGAACTGAGGGGAAAGGATTTGGATGAAGTGCTCGCTTCGCTCACAGACGGCGTTCGCGTGGTGAGCCTGCTGCTTGCCCCATATTTGCCGGCCAGCACCGACCGCCTGTTGGGCGCGCTTGGCGCGGTGGACCGCTCGCTGGGCGCCGCTCGCCTCGGGGCGAGCGTCTCCGCGGGCGCTTGCATCGGCATGCTCGAACCGCTATTTCCCAAGCAGTGATCGACAGCCACACCCATCTGGATCTCTGCGAGCCCCCCAACACGGAGCTCGTCGCCGCCGCCGAGCAGGCCGGCGTGGTGCGCATCCTCACCGTGGGCACCGACGGCGCCTCCTGCCGCGCCGCGCTCGCCGCCGCGGAGGACTTTCCCCAGGTGTACGCCGCGGTCGGCCGCCACCCCAACTCCGCCACCGGCTTCGACGACGCCGACCTCGCCGAGCTGCGCGCCCTCGCCGCCCACCCCCGGTGCCTGGCGATCGGCGAGACCGGCCTCGACTTCTACCGCGACTACGCCCCCCGCGCCGACCAGGAGCGCGCGTTCTCCGCCCAGATCGCCCTCGCCGGGGAACTTGGCAAGCCGCTCGTGATCCACACCCGCGCCGCTGAGGACGAAACCCTCGACCAGCTCGCCGCTGAGGCCGAGGGGGTGCGCGTTGTGATGCACTGCTTCTCCATGCCCCGGCGTTTGGATGAGTGCCTGGAGCGCGGCTACTTCATCTCCTTCGCCGGCAACCTCACCTACAAAAGCGCCGCCGACCTCGTCCAAGCCGCCCAGCGCGTGCCCCCAGGGCGGCTGCTCGTCGAGACCGACGCCCCCTACCTCACCCCCCAGGCCGTGCGCAAGCACCCCAACCAGCCCGCCTTCGTTGCTCACACCGCCGCCTTCCTCGCGCAGCTGCGCGAGGTCACCGTGGATGAGCTGGGGCGCACCGTGCAGGAAACCGCCGCGCGCGTCTTCGGATGGTGAAGGCCATCCGCCGCGGCAGGAGCGTCTTCGGATGGTGCGCCACCCACCGCGACAGGTGCCTCTGCGGATGGTGAGGGCCACCCGCCGCAGCAGGGAGCTGGGCCAGAACTTCCTGCGCGACCCCAACATCCTCGCGGTGATCGGACAGGCCAGCGAGCTGTCCGCGCAGGACTTGGTGCTGGAGATCGGCGGCGGCGAGGGAGTGCTGTCGGCTTATCTCGCGCCACGGGTGGGCTGGGTGCACGTGGTAGAGATCGACGAGCGGCTGTGCGCGGTGTTGCGGGAGCGCCTCGCCGGGTTCGAGAACGTGACAGTGTGGCCCGGTGATGCGATGCGGCTGGAGCTGGCGGGGTTGGAGCCGGCGCCGAGCAAGGTGGTGGCCAATCTGCCCTACGGGATCGCCGCGGGAGTGCTGCTGCGTACGATCGAGCAGCTGCCGGGCGTGGAGATGTGGGTCGTGATGGTGCAGCGCGAGGTCGGCGAACGGCTGGCCGCGGGGCCCGGGAGCGGGGTCTATGGGGTGAGCTCGGTGCTGGCACAGCTGGCGGGGGAGGTGAGGATCGTGCGAACCGTGCCCCGGACGGTGTTTGCACCGCCGCCAAATGTGGACTCCGCGCTGGTCAAGATCGTGCGCACCGGCAGCGCCGCCTCGCCGCAGGTGCGCTGGCTCGTGGGCGCCGCGTTCGCGCATCGGCGCAAAACACTGGCGAGCTCGCTGACGCTTGCGGGCATCCCCCGCCAACGTGAGGCGATACGCGAGGCGCTGATCGAGCTGGGGCATCCCGCGGACGTGCGCGCCGAGCGGCTGGCCCCGCACGACTTCCCCGCGCTCGCGGAGGCGTTGGGACTATGACCTCCCTGCCGCTGCGCGCGCTCGCCCCCGCCAAGATCAACCTCGGCCTGTTCCTCGGGCCCACCCGTGCCGATGGCCGGCACGAACTGGTCACCGTGATGCAGTCGATCTCCCTCGCCGACGAGCTCACCCTGCGCGCCGCCCCACCGGGGAGCGCCCGCGACGAGAGTGCACGCGATGCAGTTCCAAGTGATGCGGGCGCGGGGGATGTCGGCGCAAATTATGAGAGCGCGGGCGATGCGCCCCCATGTGAGAGCGCAGGCGATATAGGCCCACGTGAGAGCCCGGGCGATGTGAGCCCAAGCGAGGAAGGCGCGCCCGATCAGGTGCTCTGCCCAGGTGTTGAGGGTCCCCCCGAGCAGAACCTCGCCGCATTGGCGCTGGCGGCGTTCCGCGTTGCCACCCGCTGGGACGCCCCGCCCCTGGCCTTGGAGATTCTCAAGCGGGTGCCCGTCGCCGCCGGCCTCGGTGGTGGCTCCGGCGACGCCGCCGCCGCCCTGCGCCTCGCCGCCGCCGCCTCCGGACTGGGCGACCACGTCCTGCTCGATCGGCTCGCCCGCACCCTCGGCGCCGACGTCCCCGCCCAGGTTCAGCCCGGACGCTGGCTCGCCCGCGGGGCCGGGGAACTGCTGCAGGCGCTCCCCGATCCCGTGGTCCCCCTGGGGGTGCTCGTGCTGCCAATCGCCCGCCCCCTCTCCACCGCCGCGGTGTATGCCCAGGCCGACCGTATGGGGCTCGCGCGCGAGCCCCAGGAGCTCGAGGACCGCGGGCGCGCGCTCGCCGACGCGCTCGCCGACGGCTCCCCACTGCCTCCCCCCGAGCTCCTGCGCAACGACCTCCAGGACGCCGCCCGCGCGCTCTGCCCGGAGATCGACCCCGCCCTCGAGCAGGCCCAAGCCGCGGGCGCCGATGCCGCGCTCGTAAGTGGCTCCGGGCCCACCGTGCTCGCGCTCTTCGCCGGATCCCGCGGCCCCGCCCGCGCGCGCGCCGCCGCGCGCGCCCTGGCCGAGCGTGCGCCCGGGCCGCTCGCCGCCGAGCCCATCACCGCTGGATTCGCCCACCCGCAGCGCGATCCATCAGGATGAATGGCCTCCCCGTAGGTAACAATTAGGAGCGAGCAATGAGCAGGACCGACATCACCGACCTCCTGGCCGTCTGCGCCGCGGCGTTCAGCCTCGCGCTGTTCGTCGGCCTCATCCTCGCGCCCGCGTGGTCGGCCTACTCGCGCCTGTGGGAGCGCGTCGCGGCGAGCATCCTCTCCCTATATGTGCTCGCGGTGCTCGTCGGCTTCGGGGTCGCCGCGGGGCTCGCCGTGGCCTACCTCTGGCTCTGAGCCCATGGCTGAATTAACGGCCCTCGATGCCGTCACCGAGGCGGTCGAGTCCGGCGCCGGCCTGCCCGAGGTCGTGCGCGCTGCCGCCCGCGCGCTCGACGCCAGCCTCGCCGTGACCGACGCCTGGGGAGGGACCCTCGCGGTCGCCGCCCGCTCGCCCGCCGAGGAGCGCTCGCTGCTCGCCGGAGGCGACGGGGTGAGCTCGATTCCGCTGCGCGTCGCCGACGCCGTCGTGGGCTCCCTGCACATGCGCGCCCGCACCGAGCCCAGCGTCTCCATGCAGCGGTTGCTTGTGACCATGATCGCCTCTGAGGTCGAGCGCGTGCGCGCCCCCGACCGCGCCTCCGAGAGCGCCGCCGCCGACTTCCTCGGCGCGATCGCCGCCCGCCGCCTGAGCGACCGCGAGGAGCTGCTCGCGCGCGGACACGAGCTCTCCGTCGAGCTCCAGCATGGCGCCAGCATGATCGTCGCTCGCGCCCACCCCCAGGCGCCCACCGAGGAGGGCTGGCGCGCCCGTGTGCGCGCCGTCGCCGAGCGCGGCGCCCGCGGCGCCGTGAGCCGCTCGATCGCCGCCCTCTCCGCGGAGGAGGGCGCCCGCCCGGCGGGCGCGGAGGTACTGCTGCTCGTGCCCGGCGGCGATGAGCAGTTGGCCGCTCGCGCCGCCGACTCCGTGCTGCGCGAGCTGCAGGCCGGGCTCCCCGGATACACCTTCGCGGTTGGACGCAGCCGCATCGCCGAGGACCCCTCCGCACTGCCCCGCGCTGCCTCCGAGGCGCTGCTCGCCGCGAACGTCGCCGAGGGCGGGGCCCAGGAGGGCGCCCTCGCCTTCGAGCAGACCGGCGCCTACCGGCTGCTGCTCTCCACCATGAGCGAGAACCCCCGCGAGCTCCAGCGCTTCTTCGCCGAGACCGTCGAGCCCCTCGTCGCCTACGACGAGCAGTACGAGACCGACCTGGTGCGCACCCTCGAGACCTTCCTCGACGCCGACGGCAACGTCGCTGGCACCGCCCAGCGCCTCTTCACCCACCGCCACACCATCTACTACCGCCTCGAGCGCGTGCGCGAGCTCTCCGGCCTCGACGTCGGCTCCAGCGACGGCCGGGAGAAGCTCAGCCTCGGCCTCAAGGCCATGCGCGTGCTCGGTATCGCCCACTCCTCCGGGCCCGCCTCCGAGGCCGGCGCCGGTGGCGGGCGCGTCCCGCGGGGCTCCGGGCGGCGCGCCTGACTGGAGGATGTTCGTATAACTTCAGTAGTTACCAATGATGGGACGGGTGAGCGTCGATATAAAAAATCCGAGGCCCGTACGACAATCGTTATACGGAACTTGAAAAAAGAATATATGTATCTCCACGCCCCTTGATGTGCCTCCGAGGCCGGCGCTTACGTGCCTCCGAGGCCGGCGCTTACGTGCCTCGAGGCCGGCGCCGGTGGTGGGCGTGTTCGCGGAGCTCCGGGCGGCGCGCCTGACGCTACCGGCGCACCCCGAACTCCACTGTGTACGTCGCCCCCGGCAGGCCCCCCGCGAGCGCGGCCGGTGCTTGTGAGACCACCCCCACCCCGATCTCGCGGAATTCCCCGGTCAGGATGACTTCGCGGTGCGGGGGAGATTCCATCCACGCCCGCACCATCGCCGCAGGGGTCGCGTCGGCGCCGGTGCCCCAGCCGATGTTCTGCGCCGTCGACGAATTCCCCGTGCACCCCAGGTAGTGCCCCGCCACGAGCCGTTGCAGGGGGGTCTGGCCGGAGCGGCTGTTATCGCCGAAGAAGTCTCCCAGCACCATTTCCCGTGACTGGCCCACCGCCACCGATTGGAGGGTGCGGTTCGTGCGCAGCGCCGGCAGGTGCTGGGCGCGGCGCACCTGGGCGATCAGGCACCCCGTCGCCCTCGCCACTGCCGTCACGTTCGTGCCCGTTGGCCGCAGGTTCGCGTTGCGGCAGGTCGCTCGCGCCGGGGTGCCAGCAGTCGCGCCGGGTGCGCCCGCGAGCATGCCCGCGAACAGGAGCGCCACGACCGCGGTGGTGGCTAGGATGTAAGTATCGAGGCGCTCCGTTGAACGCCGATATACGTTCTCATGAGTGATCGAACCCATGCCCGAGCACACCTCTCCCCATCGCTCTCCTCGTCTCCACGGTGGAGTGCAAGCATCCTTGCAGAAAGCAGGAATGAGAGTGTTGTGGCAATGTGCGCGGTGAAAGGATTCTTGCAAGCACTCACCGCGCTGCCCTGGCGCACGTGAGATCTCAACCCCTCTGGGGGGTCGTCCAATGGCAGGACATCAGGTTTTGGTCCTGAGAATCGGGGTTCGAGTCCCTGCCCCCCAACCTCTGCTACGCAACCCCCTCCGCCCGCGCTCCGCGCGGGCGGTTTCCCCGAAGGGGAGGGGGATTGGAGTTGATGCGACCCCCTCCGACCAGCACTCCGCGCGGGCGGTTTCCCCGGAGGGAGGGGAATGAGTCCCTGCCCCCAATAAAGTGTGCTCGATGACTGCCCCCACGGTGGTGGTCCTGGCGGCGGGCCAGGGGACGCGCATGCGCTCGGCGGTGCCGAAGGTGCTGCACGACCTGTGCGGGCGGCCGATGGGGCTGTGGCCGGTGGTGGCGGCACTGGAGGCGGGGGCGGGGAAGGTTGTGGTTGTGGACTCCCCCGCGCGGCCGCTGGCGGAGGTGCTGGCCGAACGGGGGATGCTCGCCAAAGGCGAGTGTCTCCCTGGCTCGGTCGAACGGGGGATGCTGGTCGAAACGGGGACTCGCGCCGCAGGCGCGTGTCTCCCGGCTTCGGTCGCAGGCGAGTGTCCCCCCGGCTCGGTTGCGGAGGTGGAGCTGGTTGTGCAGCCCGAGTCCAACGGCACCGGGGGGGCGGTGATCGCGGCCACTGGGGCGATCAACCCCGGCGCGCCGGTGGTTGTATTGAGCGGGGATGTGCCGCTGGTGAGCGCCGCGGCGATCGCTGAGTTGGTCGCGGCGCACAACGCGGGCGGGGCGGCCGCGACGATGGCCACCACTGTGCTCGACGACCCCAGTGGGTATGGGCGCGTGGTGCGCGACGAGCACGGCGCGGTGGCGCGCGTCGTGGAGACCAAGAAGGCCGGCGACGCCACCGCCGCGGAGCTCGAGATCCGTGAGGTCAACACCGGCATCTACGCCTTCGACGGCGACGCCCTCCTGGGGGTGCTGCCCCGCCTCAGCGCCGACAACGCCCAGGGGGAGCTGTACCTGCCGCAGGCGCTCGACCTGCTGCGGGCAGACGGTGCGCGGGTGGGGGCCCACGCGGTCGACGATCCCGCCCTCGTGCTCGGTGTCAACGACCGCGTCGCCCTCGCCGAGGTGCGCGCCCTGGCCCAGCGCGCCATCCACGAGCGCCACATGCGCGCCGGGGTCACCGTCGTGGACCCCCACGCCACCTGGATCGACGTGGATGTGCGGATCGGCCAGGACGCCCGCATCGAGCCCGGAACCAGCCTGCGCGGCGCCACCGAGGTGGGGCCCGGGGCCGTGGTGGGACCGCACACCACCGCGATCGACTCCCACATCGGTGAGCGTGCCGCCGTGCGGGTCTCCTGGCTTGACCACGCCGCCGTCGGCGCGGGCGCGAGCGTCGGCCCCTTCGCCTACCTACGCCCCGGGGCCGTGCTGGGCGAGGGGTCCAAGGTGGGCACCTTCGTCGAGGTCAAGAACTCCGACATCGGCGCCGGCACCAAGATCCCCCACCTCTCCTACATCGGGGACGCCGACGTCGGCGAGCGCTCCAACCTCGGGGCCGGCACCATCACCGCCAACTACGACGGCCACGCCAAGCACCGCACAAAGATCGGTAAGCGCGTACGCGGAGGAGTGGATACCGCGTTTGTTGCCCCGGTGACAGTCGGCGACGACGCCTACACCGCCGCCGGCTCCGTGATCACCGAGGACGTGCCCCCCGGCGCCCTGGGAGTCGCCCGCGCCCGCCAGCAGAACCGCGAGGGGTACGCCCAGCGGCGCGAGAATGAGCAGGCACGGTCACAGGACACCCAGCAGATATGAGCAACGGATATCCACAGATACGGGACTCGCACGCGGAAAGCGCAAACGCAGACCCACCACGCGCCGCCGCGGGGCAGGAAGCCCCGCGCGCCCGCGCCGGTTACATCCCATACCCGCGCGGACGATCCCAAAAGATCCCAATGAAAACTGTGCCGCACGTGGGACGTTTACACTCAGAGGAACGATGAGCAGCGCGATTGACACGCGCACGCAGTCCGCCGCGACCAGCCTGCCGATCGATTACAACAAGCGGCTGATGCTGTTTGCCGGGCGGGCCAACCCGCAGCTGGCGGTGGACATCGCGGGCAAGCTCCAGATGGACCTCGGCCCGGTGATCCTGAAGACGTTCTCCAACGGTGAGGTCTACTGCCGCTACGAGGAGTCGATCCGCGGGGCGGATGTGTTCATCGTGCAGTCCACCTGCGGCAACTCCCAGACCGGGGTCACCGCCAACGACTCGCTGATGGAGCTGCTGTTCATGATCGACGCTGCCGTTGGCGCCTCCGCGCACCGCGTGATTGCCGTCACCCCCTGGTTCGGGTACTCCCGCCAGGACAAGAAGTCCTCCCCCCGGGAGCCCATCTCCGCGCGTCTCGTGGCGCGCATGCTGGAGGCCGCGGGGGCCGACAGGGTGCTCACCATGGACCTCCACGCCGGCCAGATCCAGGGCTTCTTTCAGAAGCCCGTGGATCACATGACCGCCCTCTTCATGCTCACCCAGTACTTCGACGACCTCGGCCTCTCCGACCTCGTGGTCGTCGCCCCCGACGCCGGCCGGGTGAAGCTCAACAAGAAGTTCGCCTCCAAGATCGGCGCCGAGCTGGCGATCCTCGACAAGGAGCGCCCCGCCCAGCAGGTCGCCGAGATCGGGTACGTGATCGGCGACGTCAAGGGCAAGACCGCGGTGATCGTGGACGACATGATCGACACCGCCGGGACCCTCGCCGCTGCCACCCAGACCGTCTACGAAGCCGGCGCCAAGAGCGTCTACGCCGCCGCCACCCACGGGGTCTTCTCGGGCCCCGCCTTCGAGAACCTGCTCGCCTGCGGGTTGAAGGAGATCGTCGTCACCGACACCATCCCCGTGCCCGCCGAGCGCCCCGAGAACATCCGCGTGCTCCCCTGCGCCGAGCTGCTCACCGACTCGATCCGACGGATCTTCACCGACGACTCGGTAAGCGAAGTGTTCGGCGGCGAGAACCAGCTGTTCTGAGCCGTGTACCCGCGGGACCCCACCGCGGAGCGGGTGCTCCCCCACGGAGCACCTCCGCCCACACCGCCGCGGCCGACCGGATGGCGGGGGATATCGCGCGGGGGACGGATCGCGGTGATCGCCGTCGGGGTGCTGCTGTTCCTGGCCGTCAGCGCCGTGCTCGCGCGCTTCTTCTCCGCCGAAAACGTGGAACTCGACCACGAGGTCGCGCTTGTGCGGGCCGAGGCGCGAGGCGACGCCCGCGGGATGCTCGACCAGCTCGCCGGCAGCTGCCGCGCCGCTGCGGCGTGCGCCGCCACAGTCCGCGCCGACGCCGCCGCCCTGCGCCGCCCCGGGTCGGTGCTGATTCTCTCCACCCAGTCCACCACCAACCACTCCCTCACCGGCTCCACCGGGGAGACCCGCGTGGCGTGGAAGGTGAACGGGCGTTACCCCGTTGTGCAGTGCGTGCGGGTCAAGCGCTCCGGCAACTTCCTCACCGGGATCTCGATCTCCCTGCTGGCCATCGGTCCCCGCATCGCCAGCACCGCGGATTGCTGAGGCCAATTGCTGAGGCGACCCTAGCTGCGCCCCCGTGCGCCGTGGATGGCCGCGGCGTGTGAGGGCTTGCCGGCCGTGGTCGCTGGCGCCTACTGGCCAGGATATGTTTGATCGAGTTCATGATGGGGTGGTTCATCGCCCTGGGGGTGATTGCTAAAGTCCTCAGCCCCCGATGGCCGACCAGATGACAACCCAGCTCGAGGTGCGCACCCGCGAGGCCGCCGGCTCCCGCGCCGCCCGGCGGATGCGCCGCGCCGGCCGCGTTCCGGGGATCCTCTACGGCGGGGGGTCCGACCCCCTGAGCTTCGACGTGGACGCCCGCGAGCTGCGCCTTGCGCTGGCGGGCGTCGGGGCCGTGCTTGACCTGAGCGTGGACGGCGGGAAAGCCACCCCGGTGGTGCTCAAGGAAGCCCAGCGCCACCCCGTGCGCGGCGAGACCGTGCACGTCGACCTCCTGCGGGTGCGCCTGGACCGTGCGATCAACGCGGTGGTGCCCCTGGAGCTGACCGGCGGGGAGGAATCCCCTGGGGTGCGCGAAGGCGGGGTGCTGGAGCAGATCACCCGCGAGTTGAACGTGGAGGCTTTGCCCACCGCGATCCCCGAGGCGATCGTGCACGACGTCTCGCAGATGCAGATCGGCGAGACCCTCACCCTGGCCGCCGTGAGCGTCCCCGCGGGCGTGACCCTGCTGGACGACCTCGAGGAGACCGTGCTGGCCACGCTCTCCCCGCCCCGGCTGCAGAGCGAGGCGGAGGAGATCGAAGCAGAGACCGAGGTTGTCGGCGAGGCCGAGAAGGCCGAGGGCGCCGAGGGCGGCGCCTCCGCCGAGGAGTAGTCCCCTCTGCGGCGACCCTTCGCCGGTATCGGCCGTGCTCGCGGCGGCGGCGAGGCCGGGGCCCGTGGCGGCGGGGCGGCGATCGACTGGCTGATCGTGGGGCTGGGCAACCCCGGCCGCGAGTACGCGCGCACGCGTCACAACGTGGGCTTCATGGTGGCCGACGCCCTCGCCGAGCGGTGGGGGCTGAAGCGCGCCAAGCCGCGCTTCCGCGCGCTCCTCGCCGAGGGCCGAACCGGCCCCGGAGGTCCCCGCGTGGCGACGCTGTGGCCGCAGACCTTCATGAATGACGCCGGCCGCGCCGCGGGCCCGGCGCGCGGCTCCTACAAGCTCCCCCTGGAGCGGGTGATCGCGGTGCACGACGAGATTGACATCCCCTTCGGCGAGGTCCGCACCCGCCTGGGTGGCGGCCTCGCCGGCCACAACGGCCTGAAGTCGCTCAAGCGCGAGCTGGGCGGCGCCGACTTCTGGCGGGTCCGCGTGGGCGTCGGCCGCCCGGACTCCACCGACCCCGAGATCGTCTCCGCCCACGTCCTCGGCCGCTTCCGCGAGAGCGACGCCGAGGTCCGCGAGCTGGTGGACCGCGCCTGCGCGGAGGTGCAGCAACTGGTGCTCGCGGAGGACCCGAAATGATTTTTTTGATGGCCGGCCCCAGGTGGGCCGGCGTGTTGGGGGACCGGGGGCCGGCGCGTAAGCCGCGCGCCGTGACCCAAGCTCGCGTCGCGGGGAGCCGCTGGGGCAGGGGCACGCGATGAGCCTGCGCTCGCTGCTGGGATTCGTGCAGGACGATCCCGCCGGGGAGCGCCTCGCGCGCGAGGGAGGCCACGCGTTCGTGTCGGCCGCCCTGCGCCCCTACCTGATCGCGGGTCTGGCGGAGAACGGTGGGGCGCGACCGACCGTGGTGGTCGTCGGCGACGATCGCGCGGCGCGCGAGCTGGCCTCCGATCTGCGCGCGTGGCTGCACCCGCGCAGGGTGCGCTACTACCCCTCGCGGGGGGTGACCTACGAGTCCCACCTGACCCCCCCGGCGCACCTGATCGGGTTGCGGGTCGCGGCGCTCGATTCCCTGCTCGTGCAAGGCGGGTCCACCGCGGGGTCGGCTGGCGCGGGGTCGGCCGCTGGAGTGGATGGCGCCGCGGCGGGCCAGTCTTCGGGCGCCCAGCCGGAGCCCCCCGTGGTCGTGGTCTCCGCGGTGGCGCTCTCGGAGAAGGTGCCCGACCCCGCGCTACGCCCGCGCTCGTTCACGCTGCGCACGGGCGAACTGCTCGATCTGCACGAGTGCGCCGAGGAGCTCGTGGCCGCGGGGTACGAGCGCGTGGACCAGGTGGAGGAGCGGGGGCAGTTCGCCATGCGCGGGGAGCTCCTCGACGTCTTCCCCGCCACCGAGGAGCGGGCGGTGCGGGTGGACATGTTCGACGTGGAGATCGAATCCCTGCGCTGGTTCTCCACCTTCACCCAGCGCTCCCTGGGGGACCTGGAGGAAGTCGAGATCGCCCCCGCCGCCGAGCTTGCCGCCGAGCACCGCGAGCTTGCGGAGATCGCCGCGATCGAAGCGGAGGCCAACCGCCCGGACATCGCCGAGCTGCTGCCCGTCGAGCGCTTCGGCGCTCTGCTCGACCTGCTGGGCACCGACACCGAGCTGCTCGTCGCCGCCGAGGAGGAGCTCGGCCCCGCCCTGGAGGACCACTGGAGCGACGTCTGCGCCGCCTTCCACGACGCCGACGCCCACCACCTGTACGTGAGCCCCGACGAGATCCACGCCGCCCTCCACACCCGCGCGCGCATCTGGCTCTCCTCGTTGTCGAGCGGCCAGGAGATCGAGCTGCGCGCGCAGTCCGCCGACGTCGCCGCGCGCTCGCTGGCGGAGGCGGAGCCGCAGCTGGAGAAGCTCGTGCGCTCCGGCTACCGCACCCTTGTCGCCTTCCCCCGCCGCGGTGAAGGGGAGCGGGCGGCGTACAACCTCGCGCGGCTGAAAGCCACGTGGTTGGAGACAGCGGATCTGGAGGGGGTGGACATCGGCGCGCAGCCGATCGAGCCCTCGCTGCGCTTCGCGGCGGCCTCCCTGCGCGAGGGGTTCATCGCGCCCTCCCTGAAGCTCGCCGTCTTCCCCGAGCACCGCCTCCTGCGCCGCCGCCGCGCCGAGCGCGGGCTTGGACCCGGAGCCCCCGGCGCGGAGGGCCGCCGCCGGGGGGCGCTGCGCTCCTTTACCGAGCTGCGCACCGGGGACATCGTCGTCCACGAGGACCACGGCGTCGCCCGCTTCGCCGGCTTCGAGACCCGTACCGTCGCGGGCGTCACGCGCGACTACCTGTACCTCGAATACCACGGGGACGACCGCGTCTACGTCCCCACCGAACAGCTCGCCAAGATCTCCCGTTACGTCGGGGCCGGCGGGGAGCACCCGCCGCTTTCGAAACTGGGCGGCTCGCGCTGGGAGGCGATGAAGGCCCGCGCGCGGCGCGCCGCCCAGGAGCTCGCGGGCGAGCTGCTCAGCCTCTACGCCGAGCGCCGCCGGCGCTCCGGGCACGCCTTCGACCCCGACTCCGAATGGGAGCGGGAGCTGGAGGAGCGCTTTTCCTACACCGAGACGCCCGACCAGCGCGAGGCGATCGACGCCGTCAAGGCCGACATGGAGGCCCCCCGCCCGATGGACCGCCTGATCTGCGGGGACGTCGGCTACGGCAAGACCGAGGTCGCCCTGCGCGCCGCCTTCAAGTCCGCCACCCAGGGCAAGCAGGTGCTGATGCTCGCCCCCACCACGATCCTCGCCCAGCAGCACTTCGGGACCTTCTCCGAGCGTCTCGCCGACTACCCCATCACGATCGAGCACGTCTCCCGCTTCCGCGCCCCCGCTGAGCAGAAAGCCGCCATCTCCGGCTTCAACAAGGGCGGCGTGGACATCCTCATCGGCACCCACCGCGTGCTCTCCCGCGACGTCCGCGCCAAGGACCTCGGCCTGCTCGTCGTGGACGAGGAGCAGCGCTTCGGGGTCAAGCAGAAGGAGCTCCTGCGCCAGTTGAAGCTCAAGGTCGACGTGATCTCGATGTCCGCCACCCCCATCCCCCGCACTCTGCAGATGTCACTCGCCGGCCTGCGCGACATCTCCGTGATCGAGACCCCCCCCGAGGGCCGGCGGCCCGTGCGCACCTATGTGGGGGAGTACGAGGAGGAGCTCGTCAGGAACGCCATCATGCGCGAGCACGACCGCGGCGGGCAGGCGTTCTTCCTGCACAATCGCGTCGAGTCGATCGACGAGACGGCCGAGCGCCTGCGCGCGCTCTGCCCCGGGGTGCGCTTCGCCGTCGCCCACGGCCAGATGGCCGAGGGGGAGCTGGAGACCGTGATGATGGACTACCTGCGCGGCGGCGCCGAGGTGTTGGTCTGCACCTCGATCATCGAGTCCGGCATCGACATCCCCCAGGCCAACACCCTGATCGTCGAGCACGCCGACGCCTTCGGCCTGGCCCAGCTCTACCAGATCCGCGGGCGCGTGGGCCGCAGCCGCGAGCGCGCCTACGCCTACCTGCTCTACGACTCCGCCGCCGCCCTCACCCCCGAGGCGGCGCAGCGGCTATCGGCGCTCTCGGACTACACCGAGCTGGGGTCGGGCTTCAAGATCGCGATGCGCGACCTGGAGATCCGCGGCGCGGGCAACCTGCTCGGCGACGAGCAGTCCGGGCACGTCGCCGCGCTCGGCTTCGAGCTCTACATGCAGATGCTCGACGAGGCCGTCCGCGAGGCCGGTCCGGCCGAGGGCGAGGACGGCGAGGAACTGCCCGAGCCCGTGCGCTTGGACGTCAACGTCGACGCCTACGTGCCCCCCGACTACGTCCCCTACGAGCAGGCCAAGATCGAGATCCACCGCCGCGTCGCGGGCGCGCTGGAGGTCGCCGATGTGGAGCGCCTGCGCGAGGAGCTCGAGGACCGCTTCGGCCCCGTGCCCGAGCCGCTGGCCAACCTGCTCGCCCTGCAGCGCGCCCGCATCAAGCTCGGCCAGGCGGGGGCGCGCGCCGTGAGCATCCGCGGCGATCGCCTCGCCGTGACGCCGATCGACCTCGACTCCGTCCGCGCCAAGCGCCTGCGCGAGCAGCTGCCCGAGGCGCTGTACGAGTCCGGGCGCTCCCAGGTCTCCGTGCGCGTGCCCGGCGAGGGCCCCGAGCGCTTCCCCGCGGTCGTGCACGCCGCCGACGTACTGCTTGCCGTGGTGCGCGAGGCCGCGTGACGCAGTCGCCCGGTGCGGGGAGCCGGGGCGGACAGCTGGGCGCGGCATACCGTGCGAACCCACTGCTCCGAAGGCGCGTGCCAGGCCGCATAGCAACCCTTAAGAAACTCGTTAAACACAACTTACAAATTTCCGCTAGAGTGCCCGCGTTGTGATTATGCCGACTCGTTGGATCGCGGCGCTAGGCGCCGTTTTCTTTGCCGCCTGCGGTCTCGCCGCTTGCGGTGGCGGCATCCCCAGCGACGCCGTGGTGCAGGTCAACGGCCAGCCCGTCACCAAAGCGACGTTCGACCACTGGCTGGGCGTGGCCGCCTCCGCCAGCTCGGCAGCGGCGCCGGGCCAGAAAGCCGCCAAGCCCGTACTGCCCGAACCGCCCGCTTACACGGCGTGCATCGCGCATCTCAAAGCAGTCGAACCGAAACCCGCCAAGGGCCAGAAGCCGAAGACCGAAGGGCAGCTCAAGGCGCAGTGCGAACAGCAGTACACCGCGCTCAAGCAGCAGGTGCTGGGCTTCCTGATCTCGGCCGACTGGGTGATCGGCGAGGCCGAATCGCAGGGCGTGAAAGTCAACGACAAGGAAGTCCAGACGCGCTTCAACCAGCTCAAGAAGCAGCAGTTCCCCAAGGAAGCCGAATTCCAGAAATTCCTGTCGACCACCGGGCAGAGCGTCTCCGACCTGCTGCTGCGGGTGAAGCTGAGCATGCTCACCACCAAAATCCAGGAAAAGGTCACCAAGGACGCCAAGCAGGCGGTCAACGAAACGGCGGTCGCCAAGTACTACAACGAACACAAGTCCACCTACGGCCAGCCCGAAAAGCGCAACCTGCGGATCATCCTCACCAAAGACGAAGCCGCCGCCAAGCAGGCCAAGAGCGAAGTCGAATCGGGCAAGAGCTTCGCCAGCGTCGCCAAGAGCAAGTCGATCGACCCCACGAGTAAGAGCAACGGCGGCGAACTGGCGGGCGTGGTCAAGGGGCAGGAGCAGAAGGCGCTCAGCGAAGCCGCCTTCGCGGCCAAGACGGGCGTGCTGAGCGGCCCCGTGAAGACGCCCTTCGGCTACTACATCTTCGAAGTCAAGTCGATCACCGCGCCGACCCAGCAGACCCTCGCGCAGGTGAAGTCCTCGGTCAAACAGCAGCTCGCCTCCCAGCAGCAGCAGACCGCGCTCACCAAGTTCGTCAAAGAATTCCGCAAGCGCTGGGAAGGACGCACGGAATGTCGAGTGGGGTACGTGGTCATGGACTGCAAGAGCTACAAGGCGCCGAAGACCACCGCCATTCCCGGCGCGGGCGGCGCGACGGCCACCCCAACCGGATAGCCTCGGGCGCCGCCGCGCGGACGGCGCAGCGATGAGCCAGATCGACAGAGTCCACGCCCGCCAGATCCTCGACAGTCGAGGCAACCCCACTGTCGAGGTGGAGCTCGCCCTGCGTTCGGGCGCCCACGGCCACGCGGCCGTCCCCTCGGGCGCCTCCACAGGCGAGTTCGAGGCCACCGAGTTGCGCGACGGCGGCGAGCGCTGGGGCGGCAAGGGCGTTACGCGCGCGGTCGCGGGCGTCAACGGCGAGATCGCGGCGGCGGTGCGGGGTCTGGACGCGAGCGACCAGGGCGCCCTCGACCGGGCGCTGATCGAGCTCGACGGGACCCCCGGCAAGTCGCGGCTGGGCGCCAACGCGATCCTCGGAGTTTCGCTCGCCGCCGCCCACGCCCAGGCTGCCGAGGAGGGCCTGCCGCTGTGGCGCTACCTCGGCGGGGAGGCCGCCCGGGTACTGCCGGTGCCGATGATGAACGTGCTCAACGGGGGTGCCCACGCCGACAACAGGGTGGACTTCCAGGAGTTCATGGTCGTGCCCTGCGGCGCCGAGAGCTTCTCCGAGTGCCTGCGCATGGGGGTCGAGGTCTTCCACGCCCTGAAGGGCTCCCTGCACGAGCGCGGCCTCTCCACCGCCGGGGGGGACGAGGGCGGCTTCGCGCCCGATCTGGCCTCCAACGAGGAGGCCCTGGAGATGCTGGTGGCCGGCATCCAGGCCGCCGGCTACGAGCCCGGTCGGGATGTGGCGATCGCGCTGGACCCCGCCACCAGCGAGCTCTACCGCGAGGGCGCCTACGGGCTCGAGCACGAGGGCCGCACGCTGAGCGCCGACGAGCTCGCCGGCTACTGGGCCGACCTCGCCGCGCGTTACCCGATCGTCTCGATCGAGGACGGCATGGCCGAGGAGGATTGGGCGGGCTGGCGGGCCCTCACCGAGCGCCTCGGGGAGCGCGTCCAACTGGTGGGGGACGACCTGTTCGTCACCAACACAGAGCGGCTCGGGCGCGGCATCGAGCTGGGGGTGGCCAACTCGATCCTCGTCAAGGTCAACCAGATCGGCACCCTCACCGAGACCCTCGCCGCGATCGCAATGGCCCGCGAGGCCGGCTACACCGCGGTCATGAGCCACCGCTCGGGGGAGACCGAGGACGTGACGATCGCCGACCTCGCCGTGGCCACCGGCTGCGGGCAGATCAAGACCGGCGCCCCCTCCCGCTCCGATCGCACGGCGAAGTACAACCAGCTTCTGCGTATCGAGGAGCAGCTCGGCTCCGACGCCGAGTTCCCCGGGCGCTCCGTGTTCCGCGGCTGACCGCGGTCGCGGCGGGGCGCGATGCGGGGCGTGCGATGCCGGGGCCCGAGCTATGGGCGCGATGCCGGGGAGCGCGATGGGGGGGCGCGATATGGGGCTCAATGCCTGGGGCTTGATGCGATGGGGCCGGCGTTGGGGTGAATATATTCTTTTTTGTGCGCGTCCAACTATCGTTATACGCTGCCCAAAAATTTACATACAACGTCGCAGGTCTGGGCCACTTGCAGGAAGTGAGCTTGGGAGGGCGAATGCGGAGGGATGCGAGCGATGACACATGTGCGTTGGGACCGCGTGGGACGCCTGGCGCTGCTGTGCGTGTTGGGAGCGTTGCTCTACCTCTACCTCAGCGCGGGGGTCTCGGTGCTCTCCACCTGGAAAGAGGCCAAGAGCGACAGCGCACAGGTGCTGGCGCTCGAGCGCCAGCACAGTGCCCTGGAGGCCCAGCACAACGCGCTGATCAGTCCGGGTACGATCGTCAAGGAAGCCCGCCGCCTCGGCATGATGCGCCCGGGCGAGCAGACCTACGTGATCACCGGCCTGCCCCCGAACTGAGCTCCCCGGTGGCTCATCCTCCCGCTCGCGCCTTGGAGGCCCACCCCCCGCTGCTACCCTCGCGTCCCCGTGCCGGGCTTCGAGAACGCGATCTACCAGTGGCAACAGGGCGAGCGCCGACTCAAACAGGCCCCGCCGGAGCGCCGCGTCCTACTGGAGCGCGTCATTGAGGCGCTCGTGGCGGAGCTGCGCCGCCGTCTCGGGGGCCGATTCTCCGCCGAGGAGCTCACGCAGCAGTACAGCCGGGGCACCTCGTGGTGCCTGCAACTGGCGATGGCCACCGCCCCCGACGATCCGTGGGCGTGGGACTCGGCGGTAGTCGTGGACGCCGCCTTCGGGCGCTACCTGCGCGAGGCCGTGGACTACGCCGGCGGCCGCCGCGTGCCTACAGAATCCTGACGGTGATGTCGTACTCCAGATCCCCGGGTCGTTGAGCGACGCCCTAGTCGTCGGTGCCGACGCGGCGGATGACTATCTGATCCTCCTCGATCACGACCTCGACGGGGCGGTGCCCGGCCCAGTGCTCGGCATAGATCGGGTTGTCCTGCACGGCGGGGTCGAGCCATAGGCCGTAGCCCTCCTCGCCGTGGTCGAAGGTGCCCTCCAGGGGGGCGGCGCTGCGCGGGGCAGAGCGTCGCGTGCGCCCACCACGCCGGGTCCGGCGCCGGGGGGGCGGGCCCTCCTCCTCGTCCTCCCCCTCCTCGGGCTCTCCCCGCTCGGCCCGTTCAGCGCGTTCGCGCTCGGCCCGCTCGGCCTCCAGACGCTCGGCCTCCTCGGCCTCGGCGCGTTCGCGCTCGGCCTCCCGGGCAGCCGCCTCGAGCTCCGCGGCGATCAGCGCGTCGTCCTCCGCGCGCAGGTCGACCTCCTCGACCCACTCGGTGGCCACGCCACCCGCGGTGTCCTCGTCGCCGGCCAGCTCGTTCTGGCGCTTGAATTGCTCGATCTCCTGCACGGTGACCTCGAGCTGGTGAGCGATCCACGCATCGGTGCGACCCTGGCGCACCCAGGCGCGGATCTGGTTCAGCTGGGGACGCAGGGACTTTCGTGCCATCGACGGTCCGGGAGACTAGCGCATAGCCTCGCCGTTCGTGGAGCCGGCTCGGAGACCTCGGCGCGACTCCGCGGCTCAGATCCCGCTCGCGGACGCGGCAGAAACCCAGACTCCTCCGCGTTGTATGGGTTGGGGCCGGGTGGCGACCGGACGAAGTCGCCTTCCCCAGGCGCTCGGACTATATGCTTGATGATTGGGGTGATGTCCGGGGCAAAAGCGCCGGTCACCACCGGCGAAACGGAAGGTGCACCGAATGCTGGTCCTGACGCGCAAGTCCAATCAGAGCATCATGATCGGCGACGACATCGAGGTGTCGGTGCTGTCGGTCGTGGGGGAGAAGGTGCGCATCGGCATCCAGGCCCCTGCGGACGTCCCCGTGTTCCGGACCGAGATCTACCTCGAGATCCAGCGCCAGCAGAGCGAGGGCAGACCCACCGAGGAGGTGCTCTCCGACGTGGACGACGCGATCAGGGACCTCGGCGAGAGCTGAGTCCATCCGCACGCCCTCCGCTCGCGCGATGCAGCTCGCACGGGCCGGACGGCTTGCAACGTCGGAGTCGGAGTGGCGGGGCAGCGACTCCGTTGCAAGGCCAGGGTCGGAGTCGCGGGGCAGCGACTCCGGGCGCTGCCGTCAGCCCAGCAGCAGGTAGAGCGTGCGGAACATCACCACGGTGACGATCACCGCGGTCATGATCAGGGCGCAGACCAGCATCACAAAGCGGATCGAGCCTCGCTTGTTGCGCCGCTCCACGTGACGCTTACGGGCGCGCTGCTCGGCCGTGCGCCGCAGCGAGTCGCGGCGATGGCGGTCGAGGGAGATCTCCTCGGCGAACGCCCGCTCGATATCCGCGGGGCTGCGCCGCATCCTCATCGCCTGCATCTGCTCAGCCTATCTATCCGACGGTGGCCCTGCCCTCGGCGCGGTCGTACACGTCGACGAAGCGCAGGTAGTTCTTCGCGATCCGCTCCGCCGCCACGATCCGCTCCAGCTTGCCCTCCACGTACGCTTTCAGCGGCTCCCACCAGATCGAACGCCCAATGGCGAAGCCCACGAAGCCGTCCACCGGGGCGGCCTGCCGCAGCCAATGGTCGACCTTCGCGTCGTCCGCCCCCCGGCCAAGCACCACGCAGACCACCCCGTCCCGTCCGCCGCTGCGCGCCTGGGCGACGATCGTCTCGCAGTCCGCGCGGTCGTCCACCCCCTCGATCTTCCAGACATCCACCTCGATCCCCGCCTCTTGGAGCTCGGCGATCGTGCGCCGCATCAGCTCCGGGCGCAGCTCCGCGTCGTAGCGATCGCTCTTCCCCCCCACGGCCTGGAGCTGATCTGGCAGTGCTGGCACCAGGAGCTCGAAGAGGAACTTCCGTCCGCGCTGGTGCAGCCAGTCGGCGAGCCGCCGGAGCTTTTCGCGCTGCTCGCGGTTGGCCTCCGGGTCCCCGTCGGGGTTGTAGCGAACCAGCACCTTGGTGAAGTCCGGGTCGAAGCGCTCGATGTGCTCCCCGAACTGCTCCCCGTACTCGAAGTCGAACGTCTCCTGACCGGAGCGCTCCGCCGGCATCGCCAGCCGCAGGCCTCGCGCGCGGGCCTCCTCGGGAACGGTCGAGCCGAACTGCTCGTCCACCAGCACTCCCGTCACCGCCGGGTCCGCACCCGCGGCCACCGCCTGCAGCAGGCCCTCGTACACCAGGTGCTTGGCGTCCGCGATCATCGCCGTCTGCTCCGCATCCGGAGCCCCCTCGATGCCGAAGAACTTCTTCTGGAACGATCCTCGGTGGTCGAAGGCGAGGATGTAGAGCTTGTTGTCGTAGCCGAGTTCAGTCATGTCCGGACTTTACCGCCGACCCGGCGTCGGCGGAGCCTAGAATGAGTTGGCGATGTCTTCGGGTGCGGATCTGTTCGTAGTGTGCAAGCGGTGCGGGTCGGAGGTCAGCCCCTACATCACCGAGTGCCCCTACTGCGGCAACCGTCTGCGCCGCCGCGCGCCGAAGTTGCCGCGCGAGGGCGAGTCCCCGCGCTCTCCCCATCGCGGACGGCTGCCGGTGCCCTCTCTCGGGCGGCTGCGCCGCGGGGAGATCGACGGGCTCAGACCCGACTCTCCGCCCTACGCCACGCTTGCCCTGGTGGCGGCCGGTTGTGTGGTGTGGGTACTGACCAACGGAGGCTTCCTGAACCTCGGGCGGCTGCTCGTGGTGGGACCGCTGCACGGAGACTGGTGGAAGCTGCTCACCACCCAATTCGCGTACGTGAGCAGCCCTTTCGCGGGGGTGTACGCCTTCGCGGTGCTGCTCGCGGTGGCCGTCTTCGGGTGGCTGTTGGAGCGTCGCCACGGCTCCCTCGCGGTGCTCGTCACGTTCTTCGGGGCCGGCGCCACGGGCGCGCTCGCCGCGGTGGCGGCCTATCCGCTGCCGATCGTCAGCGGCGCCAACGCCGGCGCCCTCGGCCTGCTCGCCGCGTGGGCCGTGCCCGACCTCCAGGCCGCCCGCGGCCGGCGCTACTACGACGGGGACCTGCTTGGGGCCGCCACCATCGCGGCCGTGCTGCTCGTGATCCCGTTCGCCCGCCCCGAAGCGAGCTGGCTTGCGGGCGTCGCCGGAGGGGTGGTGGGGCTGGTGATGGGGTATGGCCTCAGTGGCACGAACGCGAGGGCCGATTGAGGGCGTGCTTTCGCGCTGCCTCGGCATGTTCGTCGGCATCGCCGTACGCTGTCAGCTTGCGCACCAGCCGACCTACTCGACAACCCTCGATTGAGCAACCCCACATACCCTCCACCGACCCACATACCCTCCACATACCCTCCACAGACATATACACACACAACCCGAGAGTGAGGCTGAGTAGACGATGGAGATCCGCTTTCTGGGCCACGCCGCGTTCGAGCTACGCGACGGCGACACCTCCGTGTTGATCGATCCCTTCCTGACCGGTAACCCCAAGGCGGCGGTCGCCGCCGACGCGCTGAGCCCCGACGCGATCTTGCTCACCCATGGGCACGCGGACCACATCGGCGACACCGTCTCCATCGCCACTGATCGAAGATCGGCCAGCACCGGCGCCGACGTGGTGGCGATCGTGGAGATCGCCAACGAGCTCCGCGAGGAAGGCGTGCAGAACGTCCACGACCCCAACCTGGGCGGCACCGTCACCTTCGACTGGGGCTGGGTGCGGCTCGTGCCTGCCTGGCACACTTCCACCACCCCCAAGGGGACCGTCAACACCCCCGCCGGGCTCGTGGTGGGCTTCGGTGGCAAGGTCATCTACCACCTCGGCGACACGGCCCTGTTCTCCGATCTCGCCCTCCCCGGCCAGCGCGAGCGGATCGACGTGGCCCTCATGTGCATCGGGGGTCACTACACGATGGACCGCTTGGACGCCGTCGCGGCCGCCGGCCTGGTCGGCGCCTCCCAGGTGATCCCCTGTCACTACGACACCTTTCCCCCCATCAAGACCGACGCTCAGGCGTTCAAGGCCGACGTCGAGGCCGCCACCTCCTCGCAGGTCGCCGTGCTCGCCCCCGGGGAGAGCCACGGCCTATGACCATGACCCGGCGCTGTGCCGATCTCCGCGGATACTGGCTCGTCATGACCATGACCCACACGGTGGTCCTCGCGGAGACCCGCTTGCCATGACCATGACCCACGCGGTGGTGCTGATCGAGGCCGAGCGCGACGCCCTCACCACCCTGGGAGGCGCACTCGCCGACATCGAGGGCGTCGCCGAGGCCTACTCGGTGACGGGGGAGTGGGACTTCGTGGCGATCGTCCGGGTCCCCGACCACGAGCAGCTTGCCGACGTGGTCACCGGCCAGATCACCACGCTGCCCGGGGTCGCCCGCACCCAGACGATGGTCGCCTTTCAGGCCTACTCCCGCCACGATCTCGAGGCGCTGTTCTCGGTCGGAGAGTGATTCCCCGGCCCAGTGGCTGGCCAAGTGGCCAGGAATCGTGTAGGCTGAAGAGGTGTCCGACGGCGGCGCACAGCAGGTGCAGAGCGGGCCCACGCTCGGCGAGCGGGAGGACTTCCGCGCCACCTCCGACCCCGCCCTCTCCGATGCCGCCGACAGTGGCGGGGCCCAGCTGCTCGACTATCGCCAGCTCTACTCTCTTTGGGAGCGCCAGCATTGGGCGGTGCAGGACCTCGACTTCACCCAGGACCGGATCGACTGGCACGAGCGCATCGACGCGGAGGAGCGCTACGCCCGGATGTACGGGCTCTCGTCATTCTTCGTCGGCGAGCAGCGGGTGGCGGCCGAGCTAGGTCCGATGATGCGCGCCTGCCCAGACGAGGACATGCGGGTCTTCCTCTGCACCCAGATCGCCGACGAGGCCCGCCACGTGGCTTTCTTCGACCGCTTCTACTCCGAGGTGGGGGTGCTTCAGGCGGACGATCTCCAGGGCCGCCTCGCCGAGACCAGCGAGCACCTCAACTCCGACTTCGGGGTGCTCTTCGATGAGATGCTTCGCCGCCGCGTTGACCGCCTCGCCCAGGAGCCCGAGGACACGGAGGCGCTCGTAGAGGCGGTGACCATCTACCACATGGTGATCGAGGGCATGCTGGCTCTCACGGGCCAGCATTTCATCATCTCCTACAACGAACGCGTCGGTACCCTCCCCGCGTTCGTGGAGGGCTTCACGAACGTCGCCCGCGACGAGCACCGCCACGTCGCCTTCGGCGCCCGCTTCCTGCGTGATATGGCCAACCAGGACGAGCGCTACAAGCAGGCCATCGGGCGCACCCTCGGCGAGGTCGCCCCCGCTGCTCAGGGGGTGCTGCGACCCAAGTGGATGGATGAGAGTGAAGAGGACGTGGATCTTTTCGGGGTGCGCGTCAGCGAGGCTCGCGAGTTTGCGGCCCTCGCTCTCGGGCGGCGTCTGAAGGTCATCGGCCTCGGCTGAGGTCCACAGCACGGCACGGCGGGGCGGTCGGTGCGCGGTTGCGCACTGTCGAAGATCGCGGCGTCGCCGGAGGCTCGCGTGTGCACCAGAGCAGCCTCGCAAGCGGTTGGCCTTCTCCCGAGCGGTTGGCCTTCTTGCAAGCGGTTGGCCTCATACACTGCGGCGGATGACCGCGGTGCCCCTCAAGCGTGAGTACGGCCCCACTCTCGGAGAGATCCTAGGGCCCCGCTGGCGGCGGGCCTCCGGTGTGGTGCGCGCGCTGTGGGTGGCCGCGCTGGCGGTGCTGGTGGCCGCCGGGGTGAGTGCCGCGCTGACCCTCTCGAGCCCGACCCTCTCCCAGGGGGGCGCGACACCGTTCAGCTTCAGCTATGGAGGGCTCGACCGCGCGACCCCCGAACGTGGGGGGTACGCCAGGGTGTGGCGCCTGCGGGAGGGTCGTCTGGAGGACTCCTTTGCCGTGGGCCCCCTCGTGCTGCCGCCCTACCGCGGGGCGCTCGGCGCCGCCCTCGCGCTGTACGCCGCCCGCTACATCCCCCACCTCGCTGCCGCCCGGCTCCCCGGGCAGAGGGGCTTTACGCTGCGGGGCGAGGGCAGCACCCAGATCGACTCGGTGTCGGGCTATGCCACCTACAACATCTTCTACACCACCACCCTCGGGGGACGCGAGATGTACGGCCGCGACCTCCTCCTGCTCCCCGAGCGCCCAGGGGCGCGTCGGGGGGTGACAATCGCGATGCTCACGGCGGCGGCGGGCAATCGCCAGGTGACCTCCCCCCTGGACGTGGGGATCAAAGGCGCCCTGGAAGAGCCCCTCTCCACGTTCGCGCTGGGATAGCGCTGGGTCCGCTCGCCGGGGGTCCGCTCTGCTCGGGGGGCGGGTCTGCTCGGGGGGCGGATCTGCTCGCGCGAGGCGCCTGCGGAGAGGTGCGGTCCCTGCGCCGGCGCTGCATTC
>DATMPY010000153.1:0-6390 GCA_035566955.1 Solirubrobacteraceae bacterium
TGGTGCCCAAGTCCTTCAACGACGCCCAGCAGGTGGCGGATCGCTTCAAGGACTCGATCCCCGTGATTCTCAACCTCCAGGGCACCGAAACCGATCTGGCCAAGCGGCTGATCGACTTCGCCTCCGGTCTCACCTACGCCCTCGACGGGGGCATGCAGAGGATCGCGGACAAGGTCTTCATGCTCACCCCCCGCAACGTGGAGATCTCCGCCGAGGAGCGCGCCAGGCTGATCGAGAAGGGCTTCTTCAACCAGTCCTGACGGCCCTGGGGGGGCCGGCAGCCAGTAGGGTAGGCGCGCTATGAGGATCGGACTCATCGGAGCAGGCAACATGGCCCGCGCCCTCGCCCGCGGGTGGGGCCGGCCTGTACTCTGCTTCGACCCCGTGGCCGAGCGCGCGCGGGCGCTCGCCGAGGAGACCGGGGGGGAGGCGCTAGGGGGCAACGCCGAGGTGGCGCGGGGCGCCGAGCTGGTGGTGCTCTGCCACAAGCCCGCCCAGCTTCAGGCCGTCGCCGAGGAGGTGGCGCCCCACGCTCCGGCCGTCGCCTCGATCCTCGCCGGGGTTCCCCTGCCTGCGCTCAGGGACGCCTACCCCGACCGGCCCATCTACCGGTTCATGCCCTCGCTGCCCGTCGAAGTTCGCCAGGGGGCCGTGGTGCAGGCGGCCGACCCGGAGAGTGGGGCGGCAACGCTCACCGGAGACTTCGCCGTCGATGCGATCGAGGAGGCACTCAGCGGGAGCAGCGCCCTCGACGCGCAGGTCCGCGAGCTGTTCGCCGAGCTCGGCTCGCTGGTGGTGCTCGACGACACCCTGCTCGACGTGGCGATGGGCCTGATGTCCTGCGGCCCCGCCTACGTCGCGCTCGTGGCCGAGGCCCAGATCGACGCCGGCGTGCGCCGCGGCATCCCCGCCTCCCAGGGCGCCGAGCTTGTGGTGCAGACCCTCGCGGGGACCGCCGAGCTGCTGCGCCGGCGCGAGTACGACACCCTTGCGGTGCGCCGCGAGGTCTCCTCTCCAGGGGGGGTCACCGCCCGCGGCCTGGACGCGCTCGAGCGCGGGGGGGTGCGCGCCGCCTTCAGCGACGCCCTGGACGCGGTGCTCCGTGGTGCGCGTCCTCGCGGCCGCCGCCGGCAGTGGGACTCGTCCCCGCGTGCAACCGAGCAAGGTGGGCATGGGCCGCGTGGTCCTGAGCCGCGTGGTCCTGAGCCGGGCGGACCCGAGCCGGGCAGAGGTCCTGAACCGGGCGGAGGACCCGAGCCGGGCGGACCTGAGCGCGGCGGTTCGGAATCGCGCGGACCTGAGCATGGTGGATCCGGGGCCCCACGATGACATTCGTACTCGCCACCGCCCGCGCCGAGGTGGCCAACTACCTCTCCACCCTGATCTACGTCTACACCCTTATCATCTTCGCCCACATCGTGGTGCAGTGGCTCCTTGCGTTCGGCGTACGGCCTCCCTACTCCCGCGCCTCCAGCGCCGTGCTTGGCTTCCTGCGCGACGTGTGCGAACCCTTCCTGCGCATCTTCCGCCGTGTGCTGCCCTCCTTCGGGGGCTTCGACTTCAGCCCGATAGTCGCCATCATCGTGCTCCAGCTCGTCAACTCGATCGTGGTGCAGGGCATCATCCACGGTTGACCGCTCGCCGCGCCACCCCCTGGATCCGGGCCGCGCTCATCGCCGGGGCGGTGGTGGCCATCGACCAGCTCTCCAAGAGCGCCGTCCGCAGCTCGATCGTCCCTGGCGAAGAACACGGCCTGCTGCCCGGGATCGAGCTCGTGGACGCCCGCAACCATGGGGTCGCGTTCGGCTTCCTCCCCGGCCACCACCTCGCGGTCACGATCGTGATCGGCCTCGCGCTGCTGGCGCTGCTGGCCTACTTTTACCGCCATGCCGCCCGCCCCCTGATCTGGCTGCCCACGGGCCTGCTGATCGGGGGGGCCCTGGGAAACATCCTCGACCGGCTGCGCTCGGGCTCGGTCACCGACTTCGTCAAGCTCCCACTCGGCTGGCCCCCCTTCAACCTTGCCGATGCCGCGATCACACTGGGGGTCGTGATCCTCCTGATCGTCGTCGAGCAGCCCCGCGGCAAGCGCTCGTGAGCGTGGTGAGCGTGGTTGGGGGGATGCCGTTCGAGATCCCATACCAGGACGAGCACCTGCTGGTCGTCGACAAGCCCCCCGGGCTGGTGGTGCACCCCGCCCGCGGCCACCGTGAGGGCACCCTCTCCCAGCTGCTCGCCGGCGTCCCCGGCGGCGGCGGGGTGGGCGGGGATCCCAATCGACCGGGCATCGTCCACCGCCTCGACCGCGACACCTCCGGCCTGCTCCTCGTCGCCCGCTCCGAGGAGGCCCACCGGCTCCTGCAGCGCGCGCTCGCCGAGCGGCTCATCCAACGCGAATACCTCGCCCTCGTAGAGGGTCGCCCACCCTCGCGCACGGGCACGATCGATGCTCCCATCGGCCGGCACCCCAGCGAGCGCACCCGCATGGCGGTCGGCGGCAACTTCCCCCGCGAGGCCCGCACCCATTTCACGCTGGAGCAAGCACTCCCCGCGCACTCGCTCCTGAGCCTGCGCCTGGAGACGGGGCGCACCCACCAGATCCGCGTCCACCTCCAAGCGATCGGGCACCCCGTGGCGGGCGACCCCGAGTATGGGACCCCCGGGACGCTGGGCCTCACCCGCCAGTTCCTGCACGCCACCCGCCTCTCCCTCCAACATCCCCTCACCGGCGAGCCCTTGGAGGTGCGCTCCCCGCTGCCCGACGACCTGGCCGCCGCCCTGCGGCGCGCCGGGGGCTAGCAGAGCGCACCCCTCTTTCCCCCCCAATAGGGGATCCCGGCCGGCCCGCATAGCCCGACGGAGGCGGCCCAGTCGCCCACGGCGCGCCGGGGGCTAGCAGCGCGCACCCCTCTTTCCCCCCCAATAGGGGATCCCGGCCGGCCCGCATAGCCCGACGGAGGCGGCCCAGTCGTCCACGGCGCGCCGGGGGCTAGCAGCGCGCACCCCTCCTCCCTCCCCCAACGGGGGATCCCGGCCGGCCGACAGGCTGGGCGGAGGGGGTTTAGCCATGAGGCGCGCAGAACAGCTATCCTGACCCGTCAAATCGACCCCGACCCGTATGTGGAGCACGGATCGCGGCCCTGCTCGTAGGACGACCGGCCCGCGCCGGCCATTTCCCTGCGAGTCCGCGACCGCCCATACGGACCAAGAGCAAGTACAACACCCAAAGGTAATCGCACAAGGAGAGCAACACCGTGGCCAAGGTTGGAATCGCGGAACTGCTGGAGGCCGGCGTCCACTTCGGCCATCAGACGCGCCGCTGGAACCCCAAGATGCTCCGCTTCATCCATGGCGAGCGAGGGGGCATCTACATCATCGACCTCCTCAAGACCGCCGTCCTGCTCGAGCAGGCGCGCGAGTTCGCCGGCACCCTCGCCCACCGAGGCGGGACCGTCCTGTTCGTCGGCACCAAGAAGCAGGCCCGCGACACCGTCCGCGAGGTCGCCGAGGCCTCGGGCATGCCTTACGTCAACCACCGCTGGCTGGGCGGGCTGCTGACCAACTTTCAGACCATCAACCTCCGCATCCGCCGCCTCCACGACCTCGAACGCTACGAGCGCGACGGCCAGCTCGCGCTGCTGCCCACTCGCGAGCGGATGGCCCGCCAGGCCGACCTGGCCAAGCTCCGCGCCAACCTGGGCGGGGTCAAGGACATGCAGCGGATCCCCGACGCGATGTTCGTGATCGACCTCAACACCGAGGCGATCGCGGTGCGCGAGGCCCAGCGCCTGCGCATCCCGATCATCGGCCTCGTCGATACCAACTGCGACCCCGACGGCATCGACTTCGTGATCCCTGGCAACGACGATGCCATCCGCTCCTGCACCCTCGTGACGCGCGCCCTCGGGGAGGTCATCGCGGAGGGCCGCAACGTGTTCCGCGCCGAGGAAGAACGCGCGCGCCAGGAAGCCGAAGAGCGGGCTCGCCTGGAGGCCGAGGCGCGCGCTCGCCGCGAAGCCGAGGAAGACGCGGCCCGCCGCGAGGCCGAGGAGCAGGCCGCACGGGAGGGCCAGGAACGCCTCGCCCGCGAGGCCGCCGCGGCGCAGGCCGCCGCCGCGCAGGCGCCCTCGTCGGGGGATCCTCCGCAGGCAGCGCCCGCGCCCGAGGCCCAGGCGGCCCCCGCGCAGGTGAAGCCCGCGGAAGCTCAGCAGGCGGTTGAGGCCCAGGTGGCCCCGGAGCAGAAGCCAGCCGAGGCTCCACAGGGAGCTGAGGCCCCGGCGGCGCCCGCTCAGACGACGCCAGCAGCGGAGGCTCCAGCGACGCCCGCGCAGGAGCAACCTGCCGAGGCCCCCCAGGCAGCCGAGGCCCCTGCGGCGCCCGTGCAGGAGGAGCCCGCACAGGACTCCGACGGCGCCGGTTCTTCGCCCGCGGCTGAGTCCCAGACCCCCCCCAAGGAGCCCGCGGCCGTCGAGCCACAGCCCGACGGCGCGGCCGCCGTCGAGACCCCCCAGGAGGCGAAAGCGTGAATACGGTCGAGATCGGAGCCAAAGATGTGAAGGCCCTGCGCGACCGCACTGGCGCGGGGATGATGGATTGCAAGAAGGCCCTCACCGAGGCCGCGGGGGACGTGGAGAAGGCGATCGAGATCCTGCGCCTGCGCCAGGGCAAGAAGATCCAGGACCTCGGCGAGCGGACCGCCACGGAGGGCACCGTGCAGGCCTACATCCATGCCGGCGCCAAGGTCGGGGTGCTGATCGAGGTCGACTGCAACACCGACTTCGTGGCCAACAACGAGGACTTCGTCGCATTCGCTCGCGATGTCGCCATGCAGGTCGCCGCCACCCCCACCGTCCGCTACGTCAGCCGCGAGGACGTCCCCGAGGACGAGCGCGCGGCGGAGGCCCGTATCTATGAGCAGGAGGCCGCGGAGAAGCCCGAGAACGTGCGCCAGCGGATCGTGGACGGCAAGCTCGACGCGTGGCTGGCGACGATCGTGCTGCTCGAGCAGGAGCTCCACAACCCCAAGTTCGAGGGCAAGACCGTCCAGCAGCTGCGCGACGAGCTCGCCGCCAAGACAGGGGAGAACGTGGTCATTCGCCGGTTCGTCAGGTTCGCCGTAGGCCAGTAGGCCGTGGACGCGGCGCTGGCCGAAACGGGGATGCTGGCCGAACGGGGGATGCTGGCCGAACGGGGGATGCTCGCCGAACGGGGGATGCTCGCCGGAGGCGAGTGTCTCCCCGTTTCGGTCGGAGGCGAGTGTCTCCCGGCTTCGGTCTGTGTCCTCGTTCGCTCGCGTGCCATAGCACGCACGGGGTGGGTGGGGTCCTGGTCTCCTGCTCAGCGTGGTCCACGACCTCCTGGGCGGTGGGGATCACCAGGGACGGATAGGCTCTCTCGCTGAGATGGCCCCTGTCTTCAAACGCATCCTCCTGAAGCTCTCCGGCGAGGCGCTGATGGGGGAGCTTCAGTTTGGCACCGACCCCGAGCGCGTGGCGGCCGTGGCGCGCCAGGTCGCCGAGGTGCGCGACCGGGGAGTCGAGGTGGCGATCGTCGTCGGTGCGGGCAACATCTACCGCGGCATGAAGGGCGCCGCCGCGGGGATGGACCGCGCCACGGCCGACTACATGGGGATGCTCGCCACCGTTCTGAACGCCCTACCGCTCCAGGATGCCCTCGAGAAGACCGGAACCGACACCCGCGTACAGTCCGCCCTGGCGATCTCCGAGGTCGCCGAGCCCTACATCCGCCGCCGCGCCATGCGCCACCTGGAGAAGGGGCGCGTCGTGATCTTCGCCGCCGGCACCGGCAACCCGTTCTTTACCACCGACACCGCCGCCGCTCTGCGCGCCGCGGAGGTTCACGCCGAGATCATCCTGATGGCCAAGAACGGCGTCGAAGGCGTCTACACCGCCGACCCCGCGCTGGACCCCAGCGCGCGGTTCATCCCTGAGATCACTCACATGGAGGCCCTCGAGCGGCGGCTGCGCGTGATGGACTCCACCGCCCTGGCCCTCTGCATGGAGAACGGGATGCCGCTCAACGTGTTCAACATGGACGACGAGCGCAGCATCTCGCGGATAATCTCCGGGGAGCGTGTGGGCACCCTTGTATCCACAAACCCCACCGAGGAGGAGGGCAGTGGCCGTGGCTGAGATTCTGAGGGCGGTGTTGAGGACTGAGCTTTCGCGGGCCGGGGCCGACGTGCCGAGCGTGGGGGCTGACGTGCCGAGCGTGGGGGCTGACGTGCCGAGCGTGGGGGCTGACGTGCCGAGCGTGGGGACGACCGTGGGTGCTCGCGGTGGCCGATGAGATGATCGACGCCCTGCTCGAGGACGCCCGCGGGCGGATGGCCAAGTCGGTGGAGGCCACCCAGCATGAGCTTGCCACCGT
>DATMPY010000154.1:0-26910 GCA_035566955.1 Solirubrobacteraceae bacterium
GGGCAGTTGGGCAACAGCACCACCACCAGCAGCGATGTGCCGGTCGCCGTAAGCGGCCTGAGCGAAGTCATCGCCGTCGCGGCCAGCTACAACTCCAGCTTTGCCCTGCTGCGTAACGGCACTGTCATGGCCTGGGGGCTCAACGAATTTGGGATCCTGGGCAAAGGCACGACCATCGAAAGCGCGAATCCGACGCCTGCACCGGTAAGCGGGCTGAGCGAAGTCACGGCCATCGCGGCCGGGCTAGGCGGCAGTGGCACGGCCCTGTTGAGAAATGGCACGGTCATGGACTGGGGCTACGGCGGGCAGGGGCAGCTGGGCGACGGCACCGAAACCAGCAGCGACGTACCGGTCGTCGTCAGCGGGCTGAGCGGAGTTGCGGCCTTGCCAAATGGCGGAGAAAGCATGGCGCTGCTGAGCAACGGCACGGTCATGGATTGGGGCCTCGGCTCCAATGGGCGTCTGGGCAACGGCACCGAAGGCGGAAGCAGCGACGTGCCGGTCACAGTGAGCGGCCTGACTGGGGCCATAGCGATCGCGGCCGGCTTCGAACACCGCCTTGCCCTGTTGGGCAACGGGACGGTCATGGCCTGGGGCGCTGGCGGCAGTGGGCAGCTGGGCAACGGTTCCGAAACCGGCAGTGACGTGCCGGTCGCGGTGAGCGGCCTGACCGGGGCCACGGCGATCGCGGCCGGGCAGTACTTCAGCCTGGCTACCGTGAGCACGTCGACCACGCCGCCTCCGACGGTCACCGGGGTGACCCCACATCACGGTCCGAGCGCCGGCGGGACATTGGTGAGAATCGAGGGCACCAATCTCACAGGGGCCACGGCGGTCGACTTCGGCCTGACCCCCGCCACCAGCTTCAGGGTGAACTCAGCCACCTCGATCACCGCGGTCTCCCCGGCTGGGACCGCCGGGACGGTTGACGTGACGGTGACGACCTCCGGCGGCACCAGCGCCATCACCCCACACGACCGCTACAGGTATCGCCCACACCACTGACCCGTCGGGCATCCTCAGTTCCGACGTCGTCCCCCACGCTGCATTGGCCCCATTCGCGACCCCGATTCGGCTCAGGCTACGGCGGCGAACTCCCGCTCGACCTCCCCATCCACGGTGCGCTGAAAGCAGACGAGCAACTCCTCGTCCAGCACGGCGGCGATCCGCTGCAGGGTCGGCAACCGAGTAGTGAACACTATTCGGGAGGAAACTCAGCGAGCAAAGCCGTCTTCCAGGCGCCTGCCTGGTCCAGTGGGATGTAGACGATGCCATCGATGTCCGAAGGCTTCTCCACTGTCGGCTCGTACAGTACGGCAACGCGCTCACGACCGAGACGGCCGTAGAAGAAGCCCATCTCGAAGACCACGTTCTGACGGGCGCGGGGACGAAGGTCCTTCCTTGCGGCCCACCTACGTCGTCGGCAGTAAGCAGAATGACAGCGTTCCCCGCTGTCGCCGCGTGCTGCTCGAACTTCTCAATGAGGGTGCGTCCTTTGTTTGCCTGCTCATGGAGGATCACGACCTCCCGTCCGGCCTTCTCAAGTGTTCGAGCAACGGCTTCACGGATGGCCTCGTTCTGACCGTGGACGATGAAGATTCCCATGGGCGTCGGTGTAGCGGGCTCTTGAGCCGTCTGTGCGGATAGAGCAACGCCGGACGGCTCATCGACCAGCTCCAATTGCTCGACCAAGGATCGTAGAACGTTGCCGCGGCTCTCAAGCCGCTCGACCGCCCGAATCTGTTCGACATTCAATGGCGTACCCACAGCTACCGCGAGTATCCTCCCCGTGTTTTCGAAATCCTTCTGCTCGTTCGAGCCCTTGCCGTAGATCTTTGCGACCACTGCCGAACCCATCCGTCGCCAGCGTTCGAAGTCTTGAATCCAGCGATCGTAGTCGTTCTCGCTCTGGCTTTGCATGCCGTTCTGGGCGAGTGTCACTGCCTTCTCGATCTGCCTCTCGAGAAGCTGTTCCGCGGTGTGGCGTGAGACAAGGATCTCAGTCATCAGATACCGAGACTATCTTGTGATCCGCGCGTACGCGCCCCGACACCCTGGTGCAAAGTACTCAGCCAGTACGGGGCCTGGGACGCCAATCGGATACCGGCCACCGAGCCGGCCCGGGGCTGGCACGGACCCCGAGCGACCAGTAGGGCCGATAGGCTCGCCCGGCAGCGCCTCAAACACCGCCTCCAACGGGCCGGAGGGGTTTGAGAGCCGTCCTACCAAGTGCATGCAGAAGCCCTTGAGCCCCGACGACCGACCAGGCCAAAGACTCTCTACCGATATGAGCACGCTCACGTTCAATGTGGTCTTTGAGGATGCGCAAAAGGCAGCTCAGCGTAGCGCCGGATGAGCGAGACTGGGAGGCGTGGCGCGTTCGAGCGCCGCCCAGCCGCGGTCGTGTTCGCTTTCGGCCTCGTTGGCGGCAACCCCGCCGCGTAGCCCGAACAGCCGCTTGGCGAGCAACAGGTAGACCACCACCACCACGTTGATGATGAAGGCCAGAACCTTGAATGGGGTCGCGTGGTCGATGATCTCGTAGACCTCGAGCGGCAGCAACGACGTCGTGACGATGAAGGTCAGGTACTCCGCCCAGCGACGCTGATACCACAGGCCCACCGCCTCGACTCCCTCAACGGCCCCGTATGCGAGCAGGACCGCTCCGAGCAGGTGCAGACGCGAGGAGGATGTCGTGAACGCATTGTTGAGGTCGTACCAAAGGCCGTGGGTGGCGTGCAGTCGGCTGGACGCGACGCCTCCCTGGAGGTCGGCCATGACCTTGTAGAAAGTGTTGCGAAACGTCTGGCGGTCGGCGGCGAACACGAGCACGAGGACGCCGAGCGCACCAAGCACGATGAAGTGGAACGCGCGATCGAGCGCGATCAAGCGCAGGATGATCTTGTCGCGCAGGGGCTTGCCTCGCAGCGGTAGCTCGATTTCGCTTCGTTCCGGTGGGTAGGGACGCCCGGGGTGCTCAGGCCGGGGCAGCGCCAGCCAACTGTCGCAGCGCTGGCAGCGGTACCAGCGCGTGCCGGTCGAGTCCTCACGGGCGAGGATCGCGTCCTCGGGGCGCAGCGCGGCCGCGTCGGGGCCGGCAAGCTCGTGGCCACGCAGACCGCAGACAAGCAGCTCCCAGTGGAAGTGCCAACGCCGGCGCCGCGGCGGCTGTGTGCCCGGGGGATGCTCGACCATTGCATAACGGTATCCGTCGCCCCGGCTGCACGACCAGCACGTCGAGATCGCGTTCGATGCCTTTCCGGCAAGCGCGGCTCCTGCGTGGCGTGCATACTCCGCATCAGTTCGGATGTCGTCCCCAGTAATGGTGTACCAGCTACATGGTACACTACGTGAATGCCACCGACCAAGCCACGCATCCAGGTTACGCTCGATTCTGAGTTGGCCGCTGCCGTAGCAGAGTTCGGCGGCGCAGAGCCGCGGTCGCGCGCCGTGCGCGACTTGGCGCTGCGCGGGGCGGAGGCGATCCGCGCAGAGCGAGCCGGCAAGCGCGATGCCCAAAAGCACCTGCTGCGGATTGCCGCCGGCGAGGACGACCGCTACGACTTCGCCATCTCCGAGAACCTGCATGCCTCCCGCTGAGCCCTACGGCTCTGGCGGACTGCTCGTATTCGACACCTCAGCCTGGAACCGCCAGCGGAACCCGGCTGTACTGCCCCGCTGGCTGGCCACCGCCCGCTCCAATCGGCTTGCCGCGTGCCCGGTTGTCGCGCTAGAGCTGCTCGCAGCCGCCCGAGACGAGGATGCATTCACCGATCTCGATCGCACTCTGGCCGCCCTGCCGGCGGCGGTGGTGACACGCAGCGCTGGCACGGCAGCCATCGGCGTCTCACGTGAGCTGCGCGGCGAGCGGCGGATCCCGGCCGCCGACTACCTGATCGCCGCCGCGGCCGCTGAGCGCGGCGCGGGAGTACTGCATTACGATCATCACTTCGACCCTCTCTGCCGGGTACTCGGGATTGAAAGCGTGTGGGTCGCGAAACCAGGATCCATCGACTGACTCATAGTTCTATTTCGTGTTCGACCGCATGTACAGCCTTGCGGTTGTGTGTCGGTCGCCGCCCTCACGCTATTCACTGTCCACGCACACGTTCCATAAGGCCACATGTGAGCCTCGGACGAACTTCCCGTTGACCTTTGGATTGGCGCAGAGCTGGACCGGAAGCCGGTCTTCATCCCGATCGGGTTGTTCATACTCACCCCCGTCACACTCACCCCGATCGCGGCCTGGTGCGTTACCGGGATCGCGGCTCTAGCGGCGCGTCTCGGCTACTGCCACGGCCCGCGCTCTCCTATGTTGACGGCGCCCCGGGGCCGTGCGACGGGCGCTTCGCCGCGGGCGGCGGCCCGGCCCAACTGGCGCTCCTTGCGCCGGGCGCGCTCCTGCTGCACGATCCACAGCCGGATCTTGCGCTCGACGGGTCCCGGGTGTCCGTGCATGTCGCTCTCCAGCCCTCCAGGTGGGAATTGGAATAACGACATCCTCGCGCGTGCACGGTGAACCCACACTGGACGCTGGTCCCAAATCAGCCACCGCCTCCTCGACAACCGACAGCGGTGGCGGTCGCGGTGGGGCTCCTCACCAGGTGTCGATGTTGGGTCGCTTCTTGACGGCCCGTTGGCGCCACCCGCCGGTGGTCTCGGCGAACAGGGTGGCGATCCAGCGGCGCGAGTCAGCCGGGTCGATCACGTCGTCGATCTCGCCGTACGCCGCCATGTTCAGCCCCCGGCCGTGCTCGTAGGCCGCCGCCACCGTCGCCTGGAAGACCCGCTCCCGCTCCGCCGCATCCTCGATCGCCTCCAGCTCTCGGCGCATGCCCAGGCGCACCGCACCCTCCAGGCCCATGCCCCCGAACTCCGACGTGGGCCAGCCCACGGTGAACAGCGGCGCCTTGAACCCTCCGCCCGCCATCGCCTGCGCGCCCAAGCCGTAGCCCTTGCGCAGCACGATCGTGCCCGTCGGCACCGTCAGGTTCGCGCCCGTCACGAACATACGCGCGAAGTGGCGCACCGTCGCGGTGCGCTCGGCCTCGGGGCCGACCATGAACCCCGGCGTGTCGCACAGGAACAGCACCGGCAGCTCGAAGGCGTCGCAGAGCTGCATGAAGCGCGCCGCCTTGTCCGCCCCGTCCGCGTCGATCGCCCCGCCCAGGTGGGCCGAGTCGTTCGCCACCACCCCCAGCGGCCTGCCGTCGACCCTGGCGAGTGCCGTCACCATCCCCGGCCCGAAGCCCCCGCGCAGCTCCAGCACCGAGCCCTCGTCGCAGAGCGCCTCCAGCACCCGCCGCACCGCATACGCCCGCTTGCGCCGTTCCGGGACGATGTCGCGCAACGTGCTCTGGTCGGGTGCCACGAACTCCTCCGTGGGGCCGTTGAAGTAGGAGAGGTAGCGCCTTGCCGCCGCCACCGCCGCGGGCTCGTCGGGGACCCGCAGGTCCACCACCCCGTTGGCGTGCTGCATCTCGATCGGGCCCACCGCCCCCGGCTCGTGCGCTCCCAGGCCGCCGCCCTCGATCATCGCCGGGCCTCCCATCCCGATGCTCGCATCCTCCGTCGCGATCATCACGTCGCAGCACCCCAGCAGCGCCGCGTTGCCCGCGAAGCAATATCCCGAGGCGATTCCCACCAGCGGCACCAGGCCGCTCAGGCGCCCGAACAGGTGAAACGCCCTGCAGTCCAAGCCCGCCACCATCGGCACATCCACGTCCCCCGGGCGGCCCCCGCCACCCTCCGCGAACAGCACCACCGGCAGCCTCCCCCGCTCCGCGATCTCGAACAGCCGGTCCTTCTTGAGATGGCCCCGCATCCCCTGCGTGCCCGCCAGCACCGTGTAGTCGTAGGACAGCACCGCGCACCGCCGCCCCTCCACCTCCCCCACTCCCCCGATCAGGCCGTCCGCCGGCGTGCGCGCGATCAGCTCCTCGCGCAAGCGGCGGCGCTCCTGCGCGGCGAAGATCAGCGGGCCGTACTCCACGAACGTCCCCTCGTCCACCAGGTCCGCCACGTTCTCCCGCGCCGTGCGCCGGCCCAGCTCCCGCCGGCGGGCAACCGCATCCGGGCGACCCGCGTCGAGGCCGAGCGCGTGGCGCTCCCGCACCGCCTCCAGGTCGACGCGCACCGCGGCTGGGCTGGGCTCCCCCACACCTCCCGTGTCGGGGTGGGCCTCAGCCGACTGCGCGCCCGCGGCCAGCACCATCAGCAACTGGCCCTCCCGCACCGCCTCTCCGACCGCCACCTCCACTCCGCGCACCACCCCGTCCGCCTCCGCCAGCACCTCGTGCTCCATCTTCATCGCCTCCAGCACCACCACCACCGCTCCCGCCCGCACCGGCCCGCCCGGCCCCTGCGCGACGGCGACCACCACCCCCGCGAATGGGGCCCTCACCGCGAAATCCCTCTCCGTCACGGCGGTGCCCTATGAGTAGTGCGGCTCGACGCGCCCCGGGAACAGCTCCGGCAGGCCGTCGCTCACCCGGTCGGCGAACGCTGGCTCGCGCTTCTCCAAGAACGACGTCACCCCCTCGCGCGCGTCCGCCGACTGGCCCCGCGCGAACATCGCGCGCGAGTCCGCCCTGTGGGCCTCCATCGGGTGCTCCGCCCCGAGGTTGCTCCACATCAGCCGGCGCGCCAGCGCCACCGAGACCGGCGCCGTGTTCTGCGCGATCTCGCCCGCCAATGCGCGGGCCGCGTCGAGGAGCTCGCCCTCTGGGTGCACGCTGCGCACCAGGCCCCCCGCCAGCGCCTCCCCCGCGGTGAACACCCGCCCTGTCGCCACCCACTCCAGCGCCTGGCTGATACCCACGATCCGCGGTAGGAACCAACTCGAGCACGCCTCCGGCACGATTCCTCGACGCACGAACACGAAGCCGATGCGCGCCCCCTCCGCCGCGAGCCGGATGTCCATCGGCAGCGTCATCGTGACGCCCACCCCCACCGCCGGGCCGTTGATCGCCGCGATCACCGGCTTGCTGCACGCGAAGATCCGCAGCGCCACCTGGCCCCCACCGTCGCGCGGGATCTCCTGCTCCTCGGTCACCCTGTCGCGCCAGTCGAACGTGCTCCCGTCCGCCGCCAGGTCCGCACCCGCGCAGAAGCCCCGCCCCGCGCCCGTCACGATGATCGCGCGGACCTCGTCGTCCTCGTCCGCGCGGTCGAACGCCTCGATCAGCTCCCGCCCCATCGTCGGGGTGAACGCGTTCAGCCGCTCCGGCCGATTCAGCGTGATCGTCAGGACGTGGTCAGCGACCTCGTAGCGGATGCTCTCAAAGTCCATCGCGATGATCCTTTCCGGTCTGATCTGGTGGGGCGTCTGCCCGTGACGATCACCCGTCCCCCGCGGGCGGGGACGAATGTGATGTGGTGCGCCTTGACCCGCTCGTCCTTGGCGCTCGGGGCGCGCAGCTCCACCCGCTCGAGCACTGTGCGCACGATCGCCCGCATCTCCATCATCGCGAAGCTCGCCCCGATGCAGCGCCGGGGGCCGCCCCCGAAGGGGATGAACGTGTACTGCGGCGGGCTTCCCTCCAGGAAGCGCTCCGGACGGAAGGACTCCGCATCGGCGAACGCCTCCGAGCCCTGCACCATCACGATCGAAGGCATCACCGTCGCCCCCGCGGGCAGCGCATAGCCCGCGACCTCCGCGGGAGCAGATAGCTTGCGCCACACCGCATCGATCACCGGGCGCACCCGCAGCGTCTCGTTGAGCACCGCCTCCAGGTAGGTCTCCTGCTCGCCCTCCGCGAGCTCCCCCTCCAGGCGAGCGAGCGCCGCCGGGTGGCGCAGCAGCCGCTCGAAGCACCACGCCAGCGCGGTCGTCGTCGTCTCGTGGCCCGCCACCAGCAGCGTGATCAAATGGTCGCGCAGCTCCCTGTCGCTCAGGCCCTCCCCCTGCTCGTCGCGCGCCGCCAGCAGCAACGCGAGCACGTCCTCGCGCCCCTCGGGATCCGCGCGGTGAGCGGCGATCTCCTCGTACAGCAGCCGGTCCACCGCCGGCAGGAGCCGCAGCGTGGAGAGGCGCCGCGGCAGCGGACGCGACATCAGGCCGGGGTAGGCCCATACGGCCCACATCTCCACGATCCCCACCTGCGTCAGCTTCCGCAACAGCACCCGCAGGCGCTCCAGGCGCCGCTCGTCGCGGACGCCGACCACGGTGCGCAGGATCACCTCCAGCGTGATCGCCTGCATGCGCGGGCGAATCGGGAACTCCACTCCCACCGGCCAGCGGTCGACCTCCGCCGCGGCGATCTCCGCGATCCGCTCGCCGTAGGCGCGCACAGCATCGCCGTGGAACGGGGCGCTCAGCAGCCGCCGGTGGCGCAGGTGGCGCTCCCCGTCGAGCAGCAGCAGCGAGTGCTCCCCCACCATCGGGCCCAGCACCGCGTTCGCCTCCCCCGCCCGGAAGACCTCGCGGTCACCCGTGAACACTTCCCTGATCGTCTCCGGCTGCGTGAGCACCACCACGTCCCCAATCCCCAGCGGCCGCAGCGTGAACGTCTCCCCGAAGCGACGCCGGCAATACCTGGAGAGCGCCCCCGGGGCCACCGCCCACAGGGCCGTCTGCGCCAGCCGCGGCAGGCGCGGGCTGGGAGGCAGGCCCGTGCGGGGCAGCTGGTCTCCGCCGGGGAGCGAGCCCGGCGTGAGCTGGGAGTCGAGCGGATCCCGACTCTCCGTCGTGGGGAGCGTCGCCTCAGCCATCTGCGCCATAGATGTTGGCAGAGCCCCTATTACCCTGGGCCGCCCACCAGCTCCAGCAGCGGCTCGCACAGCTCCGGTGGCGCGACCAGGATCCCCCACGGCAGGTCCTCGTGCTCCGGCAGCTCCAGCACCCGCAGGCCCACCGCTTCGCAGATCAGGACGCCCGCCGCGATGTCCCATGGCTTCACGGTGCGCTCGAAGTAGGCGTCGTAGCGGCCCGCCGCCGTCCACGCGAGGTCGAGCGCCGCGCTGCCGAAGCGGCGGATATCTCGCACCTGCGGGATCACCCGGGCCAGCACCCGCGCCTGGGCGGCGCGCACGCGCGCGTCGTACGCCAGGCCCGTGGCGAGCATCGCCGTGGAGAGGTCCCGCGGCTCGGGGCCACGTAGCGTGATCTCCTCGTACTCGTGCGGCCTGTTCGCGGGGGGCGGTGGCCCGTGCATCGAGTCCTCGATGGGGGACCTCAGGGTCGCAGCGGCACCCCGCGCTGCGGTGAAGAGCTCATCGCGGATCGGGTCGTAGATCGCCCCCGCCAACGTTCCGCGATCGTCCTCGACGGCGATGCTCACACACCAGTGGGGTATCCCGAACAGGAAGTTGACCGTGCCGTCCAGTGGGTCCACCACCCAGCGCAGGCCACTTTCGCCCGGATCGTCATCGCCCCCCTCCTCCCCCAGGAACCCGTCCCGGGGGCGGCGGATCGCAAGGCTTTCGCGGATGAACCGCTGGGAGGAGCGGTCCGCCTCGCTCACGAGATCCGTGGGTGTGCTCTTGCTCTCGATGTCCTCGATCGCGACGTGGTGGAAGCGCTCGCGCAGCAGCAGGCCCGCCAGGCCCGCCTTGCTTGCGGCCAGCCCGCGTAGATCCTCGACGGCAGCGCCCTCCCCCGCGCCGGGAATGTCCCCCGGTCGCCCTTGCCCATCGCCCGGCCCCTCCCATGCGGCCTCCCCCGCGTGGGGGTCGTTCTCCACCGGGCCCCTCGCGCCCGAGCCGCTCACGAAAACTGCTCTGGCCGCCGCTCCGCCCACGGGCGCTCGGCCTCGATCTGGGCCGCCAGCGAGAGCAGCGTCGCCTCGTCGTTGGCCCGTCCGACGAGCTGCACCGCGCGGGGCAGGCCGTCCGCGGCAAACCCCGCCGGCACCGAGCACGCCGGCTGGCCCGTGACGTTCCACGGGGCCGCGTAGGGCACGGTCGCCGCCGCCACCGCCGTGGTCCACAGCCAGCCCCGCCCCTCGCACGCCCCGATGCGCGGCGCCGGCGCCGGGGTGACCGGGCTCAGCAGCACGTCGTGATCGGCCAGCACGCTGTTGAGCCGGGCCTCGTACGCGGCCTCGCGCGCTCGCATCCAACCCACCAGCGAGGCCGGCAGCAACCCGCCTACTAACGTGACGTTGCGCATCCTCCGTTCCAGGCGCTCGGGGTGTGCCAGGGCGACCGCCTCGTCGTGCAGGCCGCGCAGATAGCGCACCGTGAACTCGGGAGGTGGGGCCAGCGGGCCGTGGTCGACCTCGACCTCCCGCACCTCGTGGCCCAGCGAGCGCAGCAGCTGCGCGGTCTCCTGCACCGCCGCCCCGTTCTCCGGGTGCAGGCGCGTCAGGGGCGAGGGCGGCAGGTTCGTGGACAGCGCGATCCGCAGCGGCGCCCTGTCCGCGCCCGATGTGGCCGCCTCCAGGAAGGAGACGGGCGGCGGTATGGGAGCGCCGGGGTCGGCGGGCCCCTCGGCGATCGCGTCGTGGAACAGCGCCGTGTCCCCCACCGAGCGGGTCAGCACGCCGTTGACGGAGAGCCCGTGCCACGCATCCACGTGGGGGGCCATCGGCACCCGCCCGCGCTGGGTCTTCAGGCCGAACAGGCCACAGTACGCCGCGGGGAAGCGGATCGACCCGCCCCCGTCCGAGCCCAGCGCCGCGCCCACCAGGCCCGCCGCCACCGCCGCCGCGGTTCCACCGCTCGAGCCTCCAGGGGTGTGCCCGATGTTCCATGGGTTGCGCGTCACCCCCCGCGTCGAGGACTCCGTCCACGGGAACGCGCACAGCTCCGGCACGTTCGTCTTGCCGACGATCACCGCCCCCGCGGCCCGCAGGCGGCGCACCACCTCGGCGTCCTCGCGGGCCGGCTCGCCGTAGGCGTTGGTGCCCACGCCCGTCACCTCGCCCGCCACGTCGATGTCGTCCTTGACCGCGAACGGCACCCCCAGCAGCGGCCGGCGGGCGGGCGGGCTACCGGCTTTCCGGCGGGCGTCCGCCTGGTCGGCCTCCATCCGCGCCCGCTCTCCGAGCACCACCCGGAAGGCGTTCAGCTGCGGATCCAGGCGCTGAATGCGCTCCAGGTAGACCTCCAGCAGGTCGCGCGCCGAGAGCTCCCCCGAGGCGATCAGCTCCGCCTGGCGCGCGATGCCGGCGAAGGCGAGGTCGGCGGCGTCCATGGGCGCAATCTATTACATGCCGGGTTGCCGCCCACGATCGCGCCGGTGGGCCCTATAAGATCGTTGCAAAGCGCTCAAACTGCGCTTTGCAGGAACACCCAGGGTCTAGAGCAGCACGTGGCACTCACGAAAGGGGGAGCATCCCATGTCTTATCCCGTCACCTTCGAAGCCGACTACGTGGAGCGGCGCAGCCGCCTCACGGCCTTCTTCCGCCTGATTCTCGCCATCCCTGTCGCTATCTGGTTGTACGTCTACGCAATCGTGGCCGCCATCGCGATCGTGATCGCATGGTTTGCGATCGTTTTCACCGCCCGCTACCCGCGCGGTCTCTACGACTTCGTCGCCGGATATACCCGCTTTCTCACGCGGGTCACCGCGTACGCCGCGCTGCTGTGCGATCCCTACCCCGCGTTTGGGGGCTCTGACGATCCGGCCTACCCCGTGCGTCTCGAGTTCACGGGTCCCCTGGAGCAGTACAGCCGCCTGAAGACGCTCTTTCGCATCGTCCTCGCCATCCCCATCGTGATCGTGCGCTACGTAATGGGGCTGCTGCTGGAGATCGGCGCCGTCGCCGCGTGGTTCGTGATCCTGGTCACCGGCCGGATGCCCCGGGGGCTATTCGACCTGATGGTCCTGGCCAACTCCTACACCGCCCGCAGCGACGCCTACCTCTACCTGCTCGCCGAGACCTACCCGCCTTTCCAGGACGATCAGACCCGCGCCGCGGGCACCGCCGCTCCGCCTTCGTTCGAACCGCCAGCGCCCGCGTAGAGGGAAAAATGAGCGGGGCCGCGAGAGACGGGAGAGCCTGGAGCGGCAGGCTCGGGGCAGAGCTCAGACCGGGGTGATCGGGTTGTTCCGGCGCGGCCACTCGCGGCGACGACCGGCCGCCAGGGCGAAGCGCTGGATCAGCTGCACCCGTAGATCATCCGGCTGGATCACAGCGTCGACGACCAGCTCCGAGGCGAGGTGCAGGATGTCGATGTCGGCGCCGTACTCCGCGCGCAGGCGCTCGGTCTCGACGGCGCGCTCGGCGTCGTCGGCGATCGCCTGGAGCTGGTTGTAGTACACCGCGTTGATCGCCGCCTGGGGGCCCATCACCGCGATCGAGGCCCCCGGCAGCGCCAGGCAGCAGTCGGGGTCGAACGCGGGGCCCGCCATCGCGTAGAGGCCCGCGCCGTAGGCCTTGCGCACGATCACGGAGATCTTCGGCACGGTCGCTTCGGAGACCGCGCTGATCATCTTCGCCCCATGGCGAATGATCCCCTGGCGCTCCACCTGGGTGCCGATCATGAAGCCCGGCACGTCCGCCAGGAACAGCAGGGGCACGTTGAACGCGTTGCACGTCCAGATGAACCGCGCCGCCTTGTCGGCGGAGTCCACGAACAGCACCCCCCCCTTCACCTTGGGCTGGTTGGCCACGATCCCCACGGGGCGGCCCTCCAGGCGCGCGAAGCCCACGATCAGCTCCTTGGCCCAGCGGGCGTGGATCTCCATGAACGAGTCCGCATCCAGGAGCGCGTCCAGCAGCAGCCTCATGTCGAACGGCTTGTTCTCGTCCTGCGGGATCAGCTCTCCGATCGGAGTCTGGGAGGCCGGGGCGAAGGGGGACGCCGGAGACCCCGCGGCGAGGCCGTTGGAAGGCTCGGGGGAAATGCTTGGTGCAGCCGCTGCGGGCACGTTGTGCGGTTTGGTGGGTGCGCCGGTGGGAAGGGGGGCCGAGTCGGTAAGAACGAGTGCGGCGGGGGGCTCCTCCTCGCAGCTGCCCGGCAGGTAGGAGAGATAGCGCTTGGCTGCGTCGATGCCATCCTCGTCGGACTTCACGAGCATGTGCCCGCAGCCGCTCACGCCGGTGTGCATGCGCGCCCCGCCCATCTCCTCCAAGCTGACGTCCTCGCCGATCACCATCTGCGCCATCCGGGGGGAGCCGAGGTACATGGAGGCGTTGCCCTCGCGCATGATCACGATGTCGCAGAAGGCCGGGATGTACGCGCCCCCCGCGGCGGAGGGGCCGAACAGCACGCACACCTGGGGCACCAGGCCCGAAAGCTTGACCTGGTTGTGGAAGATCCTGCCCGCCCCCCGGCGGCCGGGGAACATCTGCACCTGATCGGTGATTCGCGCCCCGGCGGAGTCCACCAGGTACACCATCGGCACCCGCAGCTCGAGGGCGCGCTCCTGGACACGGAGGATCTTCTCCACCGTCTTCGGGCCCCACGAGCCCGCCTTCACGGTGGGGTCGTTCGCCATCAGCGCCACCGCGCGACCCCCGATCCGTCCGAGGCCGGTCACCACCCCATCTGCGCCGAGGCCATCCTCCTGCCAGTTCGCCAGCAGCGCCTCCTCCGCGAACGAGCCTGGGTCCAGCAGCCGCGCCACGCGCTCGCGCACGGGCAGCTTCCCCTGCTCCCTTGCCTTCTCCCGGTGGCGCTCCGGGCCGCCCTGCAGGGCGCGCTCGGTGGCGCCGCTCAGAGCACTCACGGACGCGGCAGTCCCCGATACCGGTGGCGGCGGCGCCCGCGCGCGAGGTTGCGTTCGTGTCGCGCCTGCTGGCGCGCTTCGACCAACTCGAGGTCCGAGGCCGGCCCGAACAGTCGCCACGCGTCGCGCACCACCGGCAGCAACGTCACGCCGATCACCCATGCCGGCCAGAAGTCGGCGTGCTGGTGGGTGCCCGTGAGGAGCCAGATGCCCACGGCCAGCAGCGACACCCCCACCGAACCCCCAGCCTCCTGGAGCAGGCGGCGGCGCAGCTGCCCCTTGCGCTTGTATAGCGCCAGCTTCACCGAGGTCGAGCTCACCGGTAGGTCCGCCCGCAGCGCATCGAGGTCCGCCCGCGTGGACGCTTTGTAGGCATCGCCAATGCGATCCTCGAGCTCCTCCGAGGTGAGCCTGCCCGCGACCGCGTGCTCGCGCAGCTCATCCACCACCTGCTCGCGATCTGCATCCGCCACACGGAGGCTCGAGACGTCGGCCATATGTGAAGGTTAGCCCCCCGCGGGGCAGGCGTCCTACAGCGCCGGGTTGGGCACGGGCTCGTCCCCGGAATAGTCGTAGAAGCCCATCCCCGACTTGCGCCCCAGCCAGCCGGCGGCGAGCATCTTGCGCAGGATCGGCGGGCAGGCGAAGCGCCGTTCGCGGAACTCCTCGAAGAGCACGTCGCAGATCGCCCCCAGCGTGTCCAGCCCCACGAAGTCCGACAGCAGCAGCGGGCCCATCGGGTGGCCGGCGCCGGCCTCCATCGCCGCGTCGATCTCCAACACCGAGCCCACCTGCTCTTCGAAGGCGCGCATCGCGTCGAGCAGGTAGGGAACCAGCAGGCGGTTGACGATGAACCCTGCTTTGTCGCGTGTGGGGATCGCCAGCTTGCCCTCGGCGCCGATGAACTCGAGCGCCGTGTCGAGCGTCTGCTGCGAGGTGGTCACGCAGCGGACCACCTCGACTAGGCTCATCACCTGCGCGGGGTTGAAATAGTGAAGGCCGAGGAACTGGGCGGGCCGGGAGGTGCACGCGGCCTGCTCGATCACGGGTAGCGAGGAGGTGTTGGTCGCGAATATGGCCTGCGGCTTGACGATCCCGTCGACCTCCCGCCACATCTCGAGCTTCAGCTCGAGGCTCTCGGTGATCGCCTCGATCACCAGGTCGCAGTCGGCGAGATCGCGGTAGTCGACGGTTCCCTTGATGCGCCCCCGCACAGCGTCGGCGTCCTCCTGGGAGCTCTTGCCCTTCTCCACCACCCGCGCCAGCTGCTTCTCGATCTTGCCAATGCCCTTCGCGAGCGTCGCGTCGTCGACCTCGCGCAACACCACCTCGTAGCCGGCCTGCGCGGCGACCTGCGCGATGCCGTGGCCCATCAGCCCCACGCCGAGCACGCCCACTTTCTCGATCTGCTGCGCCATCCCGAACCTCCGCTCCGAAGTTTTTTTCCGTTGCGCGAGGGGAGCCTAGCGGGAGTACCCTTTGCGCGATGCCCACCGATCAGGACTTCGACCTCTCGGCGGCGGGCCTGCGCGCAGACGGCACCGATCTGCGGATCTCCGTGGAGGTGTTGGCGAGTAAGCTCGAGGAGTCGCTGCCGGGGCAGACCCGCGTCGAGCGCCACGGCGGGGGCCTGCTCGGCCGCGGGGAGAAGCGGGTTCGCCAGATCAGGGTGGAGCTCGCGGGCAACTGCTACCAGTTGACCGTCGCGGGCAACCGCGTGGAGGGGTTCCGCGAGCGCCAGGTGGGCGGCATCTCGATCAAGCGCGAGCAGCTCGATCCCGGCGCCTGGGTGAGCGCCCTGACGAGCGACATGCGCACGGAGGCGGAGCGCAGCGGCGAGGCCCGCACAGCGCTCGAGCGCCTCCTGGGATGAGCATGGACGCGCACACAGCCGATCCCGAAGGCCAGCAGCCGCCGGAGTCGCCCGCCGAAGAGCGGGAGCAGGAGCGCTCGCTGGAGCGCATCGAACAGGGCGGCATTCCGCTGGCGGCAGAGCGCAGGTTGCAGGCCACGGGCGCCGGCGCCCTGCCATTTTCGAGCACGTTGTCGGTGGGAGAGTTCGCGCTCTCTTCGAAGCTTGGCTTGCGCCCGGTGGGTCAGGTGCTCGGCGCGTCGGTGCACCAGGTTGGCTACCAGTACCTGCCGCCGGAATCCTCCTGGGGGGGCCAGGTGATGTGCGAGCTGGATGTCGTCTCGCAGGCCTGGGAGGAGACTCGGCGGCGAGCGCTCAACCGCCTGACCGAGGAGGCCCGCCAGGCGGGGGCCGACGCGGTGGTCGGGGTGAGCGTCAAAAGCGACGCCCACGACTGGGCGGAAGGGGCCATCGACTACATGGTCAGCGGCACCGCCGTGCGGCTACCCGAGTCGCGGGGCGCCGTGGGTTCCGGCCAAACCGTGCAGCGCCTTTCGCCGCGAGGCGCTGGACATCCCATCCTCAGCGATCTCTCCGGACAGGAGTATTGGCAGCTCTACCAGGCGGGCTACATGCCGGCCGGACTGGTGATGGCGACAGCGGCCGTGTTCGTCTCACCATCCTCGGGGATGCAGATGCAGCGTTGGATCACCGCATATCAAAACCAGGAGTTGACCGAATTCACCCAGGGCTTCTACACCGCCCGCGAGATCGTCCTGGACAAGCTCTCCACCCAGGCCGCTGCCAATAGGGCCGACGGGATCGTGGGGGTGCGCATCGACCAGCACGCCGGCATGGAGAGCTTCCGCGTGGGCGGCTATGGAAGCTACGGCAGCTTTGGCGGTGCCGGCAGCAACCAGGAGCGCCACGGACTGCTGATCACGCTACATGCGATGGGAACGGCGATCCGCTGCCAGGAGAACCTCCCCGTCTTCCCGCCCGAACCCGCAGTCGACCTGACCACCTGAGAGACCACCAGCGAAGGAGCCCCCCACCGATGAGCAGCGACAGCGAGCAGGAGACCACGTACGACCCGACCTCCCTGGAGGGCGTCCCGGAGGCGGGCCGCACGCGCCTGCAGCAGAACCGGGCGGGCCTGTTCACTTCCGACCTCAGCGTGAACGAGTTCCTGCTGATCAAGCAGGCGGGCTTTGACCCGGTGGGGCTGGTGGTGGGGAGCTCGATCTACCACATCGGCATCCAGATGGCGGGGTGGAAGAAAAGCCAGGAGCTGAAGGTGCTCTCCGAGGCGATGTACGGGGCGCGCCAGCTGGCGATGACGCGCATGGAGGAGGAGGCCGACCAGCTCGGCGCGGACGGCGTCGTCGGGGTGCGCCTGGACATCGGCCGCTACGAATGGGGCCAGGACATGGCGGAGTTCATCGCGATCGGCACCGCGGTCAAGCACCGCGAAGGCGTGCTGCACAGGGCCCCCAACGGCCGACCCTTCACGAGCGACCTCTCGGGCCAGGACTTCTGGACGCTGTTGCGCACCGGGCACCGCCCGGTGGGGATGGTGATGGGCAGCTGCGTCTACCACGTGGCCCACCGCGGGATGCTCCAGTCGATGGCCCAGACGGGGCGCAACGTGGAGCTCTCCAACTTCACCCAGGCGCTGTACGACGCGCGCGAGCTGGCGATGGAGCGGATGCAGAGCGAGGCCCAGGAGATCGGCGCGGAGGGGATCGTGGGCGTGGACCTCCAGGAGAAGAGCCACGGCTGGGGCAGCCACACGATCGAGTTCTTCGCGGTCGGCACCGCGATCATGCCGCGCGAGGGTTACGACGGCGCGATCGAAGCGCCCACGCCGGTGCTCGACCTGTCGAGCTGAGCGTCCTGGAAGGTTCGCGGCCTGGCGGAGTCTCACCGAGGTAGAGCCTCGATCAAAGGAGACATCGCGATGTCCAACCGCAGGCGCCTTTCAACCATGCTTACCGCCACGCTCGCCTGCGTGGCGCTCACGTCGGGGACCGCCCTGGCGTTCGACCACCCGTTCATCGGCCAGTTCAAAACGATCACCTCGATTGGCAGCACGGTTCCCGCGAATGGGGACGTGAACCCCTACGGGATCGTCACGGTCCCCCAGAGCGAGGGCACGCTCGTCCGCGGGGACACCTTGATCAGCAACTTCAACAACGAAGAAAACCTCCAGGGCACGGGCACGACGATCGTGCAGATCAGCCCCACGGGGAGCCTCTCGCTATTCGCCAAGATCAATCCATCGAAATTGCCCGGCCCATGCCCCGGCGGGGTGGGGCTGACGACCGCGTTGGCGCTGCTGCCGGGCGGGTTCGTCGTGGTGGGGAGCCTGCCCACGAGCAACGGCCAGGCGGCCACCGCCCAGGCGGGCTGCCTGATCGTGCTCGACAGCTCCGGCCACGTGGTGCAGACGATCTCCGGGCCCCCGATCAACGGCCCCTGGGATATGACCTCGGTCTCACAGGGCGACGACGCGACGCTGTTCGTGACCAACGTCCTGAACGGCACGGTGGCCTCCGGTGAAACCCCCACCAACGGGGGAACAGTCGTGCGTATCCGCGTGCACATCGGTGACCACATGGGAGACCACTCCGAGAACCACTTCGGCGACCATATGCGTCACGGGCTGCGGGTGACGAGCATGGAAACGATCGCCGAAGGCTTCCCCGAGCGCACCGATCCCGCGGCGCTCGTGATCGGCCCCACGGGGGTCGGACTGGGAGAAGAAGGCACGCTATACGTGGCCGACACCCAGGGCAACCGGATCGCGGCGGTTCCCGGCGCGCTGTACCGCCAGACGCCGCTGAGCGAAGGCGGGATCACGGTCGCCACGGGCGGCTACCTGAACAACCCGCTGGGGCTCACGATCACCCCCAACGGGGACATCCTCACCGCCAACGCCAACGACGGGAACCTCGTCGAGACGACCCCGATCGGGGCCGAGTTCCAGCCCCTCGACACCGGGGCCGGCGGCGGCGGGCTGTTCGGGCTCACGATCGCGCCCCACAACCAGGGCGTGCTGTTCGTCAACGACTCCAACAACACGCTAGACCTGCTGCACTGAGGGTCGGTCCCGATGCGGCTGGGTAGGGCGAGCTAGCGCCTCCCCAGCCGCGCGGGCCCACGCCGGTGCGTCATCCTTCAGGGCGAACCTCGATCGAACGGAGCCCCGATGAGCATCGTCATGACCGAAGACCGCGGCGCGGTGCGCCACGTCGTGCTGAACCGCCCGGAGAAGCGCAACGCGATGAACCAGGAGCTGCTGCGCGCGCTCGCGCAGGCGCTGCGCGCGGCGGCCGATGAGGAGTCGGTCCACTGCGTGGTGCTGCGCGGCGCGGGGCCAGTCTTCTCCGCGGGCGTCGACCTCGGCGAGCTGGCGTCGTTCGCGGGCGACACGAGTGTGCTGCGCCCGTTCCGGGGGGTGTTCCTGGAGTGCGCGAACCTCTGCGAAGCGATGCCCAAGCCGGTCGTCTGCCAGATCCACCGGGCGTGCCTCGGCGGGGCGCTCGAGGTGGCGCTCGGGTGCGATCTGCGGATCGCCTCCAGCGACTCGCAGCTCGGGCTGCCCGAGGTGAAGTTCGGGATCATCCCCGACGTGGGCGGCTCCACGCGGCTGCCCGCGGTGGTGGGCCTGGGGCGCGCCAAGGAGCTGATCATGACCGCGCGGTCGATCGACGCGAGCGAGGCGGAGCACATCGGCCTGGTCAACCGCGTGGTCCCCGCAGAGGAGCTCGAGGCGGCCACGCAGGCGCTCGTGGAGGAACTGCTCGCCAACTCGCACGTCGCGGTGGGCCGCGCCAAGCGCGTGATCGACGCCTCGGCCCGCCCCGCGCTCGCGGCAACGCTCGAGATGGAGGTCTCAGTGCAGGAGTACTGTGTCGCCGCCCAGCGCGAGAGCGCGCGCGGCGCCCAGGAGCCCGCGGAGGCGTTGGCGGGCTAGCCGAGCGCCCGCGGTGGGGTCGCGGACCGATGAACGACGGGCGAGCCGGGGGGTGCGCCTGAGGTGTATATCTAATTTTTCAAAGTGCGTCTAACGATCGTTATACGCAACTTTTATTTTTTATATTCGCACCCAGGCCCCTTTACAAACTGTAAATACTATAGTTTTGTAGTAAAGAAAGGGATCGCGCCTTATCAAGAGCGCCAGTCAACCGGCCCCGCCACAAGCGTGTGGCTCCCGAGTGGCCGTCCGAGGATCTCCTGCACGCGCCGTGCGCAGGCAAGCAGCGCGGGGAGGTCGATGCCGGTGTCATAGCCCATCTCGTGGAGCATCGAGACGAGGTCCTCGGTGGCGATGTTGCCGGTAGCCCCGGGGGGCACGGGGCAGCCGCCGAGCTCGCCAAAGCTCGACTCGAAGCTGTCGATCCCCGCCTCCAGGGCGGCGAGCACGTTGGCGAGGCCCTGGCCGCGGGTGTTGTGGAAGTGCGCGGTTAGCTCCACGGCGCTCCCCGCGGCCTCCGCTGGCCCAGATCCCGCGCGCCGCGCGTCCTGCCCCGCCGCGGCGCCCGCGCCCAGCTCGCCGCCGACCCCGCCCACGCCCACCTCGCCGCCTACCCCGCCCACGCCCACCTCGCCGCCGACGCCGAGACGCTCACACGCGAGCGCGAAGAACTCGCGCACCTGACGGGGGTTGGCCATGCCGGTGGTGTCGCCGAAGCCGATCTCCTGAGCGCCCGCGTCGCGCAACCGGGCGGCGATGTCGAGCACCCGCTCGGGGGGCACATGACCCTCGTAGGGACACCCAAAGCACGTGGAGAGGACCGCCTCGCAGCGCAGCCCCTCCACGCGGGCCCGCGCGAGCACGACCTCCAAGCCGGCGAGCGACTCGGCGATCGAGCGGTTGACGTTCTTGCGATTGTGGGTCTCCGAGGCGGAGACGATGACGTTGATCTCGTGAAAGCGCGCGCGGTGGCGCAGCGCGTTCTCGAGGCCGCGCTCGTTGGGGATCAGCACGCTCACGGAGACCCCCGCGGGAATATCGATCCCCTCCAGCACCGCGGCGGCGTCGGCGAGCTGAGGGATCACGTCGGGGCGCACGAAGCTCGTCACCTCCAACCGCCGCAGCCCCGTGCGGGCGAGCGCGTCGATCAGCTCGATCTTGCGCTCGGTGGGGATCGTCTCGGGCTCGTTCTGGAAGCCGTCGCGCGGGCCCACCTCCCTGATGCGCACGATGTCCACCATCTACATATCCATGTTGACCGATCGGCGCATGCGCCGACCGAAGCCGGGCGACACTCGCCTCCGGCGAGCATCCCCGTTTCGGCCAGCAAGGCCGCACATGTGCGGCCTTGTTCCGGGTCGTGCATGCACGTCCCGGCCGGCCGGTGCATGCACCGGCCGGGGCAGGGCCACATGTGGCCCTGCCGACCCCGCCGCATGCGGCGGGGTCTTCACCACATCGACAGCCCGCCGCTGACCCCGAGCGTCTGGCCGGTGACGTAGGAGGCGTCCTCGCTGGCCAGGAAGGCGATCGCGGCGGCCACCTCCTCGGGCTCGCCGATGCGCCGCAGCTGGGTGGAGTCGATCATGTTCTGCTTGAGGCGCTCCCCGATCTCCCCGTATACCTTGGGGGCGGCGTTCAGCAGCGGGGTCTCGATCGGCCCAGGGGCGACGGCGTTGACGCGCACCCGGTAACGCGCCGCCTCGCGCGCGATCGCCTTGGTGAAGCCGATCACCCCGGCCTTGGCCGCGGAGTAGACCGCGGAGCCCTGCGAGCCCACGCGGCCGGCCTCGGAGGCGACGTTGACGATCGCCCCCGCGCGGCGCTCCTGCATCCCCGGGAGCACCGCGTGGGTCACCGCCAACACCCCGCGCAGGTTCACCCCCAGCACGAAGTCCCACAGGCCCGGGTCGCTTTTGACGAAGAACGAGAAGAGGTCCGTGCCCGCATTGTTGACGAGCACGTCGATCGGGCCAAGCTGCTCGCCCGCGGCGCCCACGGCGGCGGCGATCGAGTCGATGTCGGTGACGTCCATGCGCAGGCCGAGGCCGTCCAGCTCCCCCGCGACCTCGCGCGCGCCCTCCTCGTTGAGGTCCCCCACCACCACCCGCGCACCCTCCGCCGCGAGTCGCCGCGCCGTGGCCGCCCCGATTCCCGAGGCCCCGCCCGTCACCAGCGCGATCTTGCCCTCTAGCCGCATGGTCGCCGCACAGCGTAGTGGGTGAGGGCGGGACGCCGTCGCCGTGGGGGTCGCCGCCCCGTAGGAGTCAACCCACTTGGCCGCAGACTCGCGGGCGTCGCGCGGCCCTCGGCTGGAGGGCTGCCAGGATCCGCTCATATACTCAGCCGCCGTGCCCAGCCCCTCTCCCGTATGCATCATCGGCGCGTCCGGCGCGCTCGGCTTCGGGCTCGCGCTGCGGCTGGGGCGCACCGGCGTGCCGATCGTAATCGGCTCACGTGACGCCGAGCGCGCGGCGGAGACCGTGGCACGCGCCCAAGCCGCGGTCCCGGAGGGGACCTTCACTGGTTATGACAACGCGCAGGCCGTCACCCAGGCCGAGGCGGTGATCCTCAGCGTTCCCTTCCGCAACCAGTCCGAGACCCTCACCAACCTCAAGGGCGCGCTGCGCGCGGGGCAACTGCTGATCGACGCCACGGTCCCGCTGGCGGCGGCCGTGAGCGGCAAGGCCACGCGGATGCTGGGCGTGTGGCAGGGCTCCGCCGCCCAGCAGGCCCAGGAGATGGCGGGCGAGGGGGTCCGGGTGGTCTCCGCGCTGCACACCGTCAGCGCCGCCTCCCTGAGCGACCTGGGACACGAGCTCGCGGAGGACGTGCTCGTCTGCGGGGACTCCCGCGCGGACAAGCGCGAGGCCGCCGCGCTGATCGAGCGGATCGACGGGCTGCGCTGCGTGGACTGCGGGCGCCTGGAGATGGCGCGCATCGCCGAGTCCCTCACCGCGCTCCTGATCGCCGTCAACTCCCGCTACAAGGCCCACGCGGGCGTTCGCCTGACGGGCCTGCCGGAGAAGCTGTGGGAATAGACGTCGTGGTGCTCGCCGGGGGCACCGGCGGGGCGAAGCTGGCCCGGGGGATGCTGGACGTGGTGGGGCCGGAGCGGCTCGCGGTGGTGGCCAACCCTGGCGACGACATCGAGATCTACGGCGCCCACGTCTCGCCCGATCCGGACCTCATCTCGTTCTGGCTCGCCGACCTGATCGACGAGCGCGGGTGGGGCCTGGAGGGCGACACGTTCAACGTGATGGACGCCCTGCGCGCGCTCGGGGTAAAGGTGTGGTTCAACCTCGGCGACCGCGACCTCGCGTGGTGCCTGGAGCGCGCGCGGCTGCTTGCCGAGGGGTTGACCGCGACGGCGGCGCTGAAGCGGCTGAATGGCGCGATCGGCGTGCGCGCACGGGTGCTGCCCGCGAGCGACGACCCCGTGCGGACGTGGGTCCGCGGCAAGGCGGGGTGGAGCTCCTTTCAGGACTTCATGATCCGCCAGCAAGCCGCGGGCCTGATCGAGGGCCTCGAGTTCCGCGGCGCCGAGCAGGCCGCGCCCAGCGGCGAGGTGCTGAGCGCGATCGGGGCGGCACGGGCGATCGTGATCGGACCCTCGAACCCCCTGGCGTCGATCGCCCCGATTCTGGCGGTGCCCGGAATCCGCGAGGCGCTCGCCGCCGCCGAGGCGCCCGTGGTCGCCGTCAGCCCAATCGTGGGCGGAGCGGTGCTGAAGGGCCCCACGGCAACCTTCATGGCGTTCGCCGCGCTGGAGTGCAGCGCCGCCGGGGTGGCCGACTTCTACGGCGAGCTGCTCGACGGGCTCGTCGCCGACGAGCCCCTGGCGAACCGCGAGACGCCCGACCTCGAAACGCCCCAGGACCTCAAGACGCTCCAGATCGACACCCGCATGTCCGACGCCGCCTCGCGCACACGCGTCGCCGAGCAGGTGCTCGCCTTCGCGGAGTCACTCGCCGGGTAGGCGCCCGCATGCGCGGGTCCCGTCCGGCAGGTGCTCGCCTTCGCGGAGTCACTCGCCGGGTAGGCGCCCGCATGCGCGGGGTTCCACGTGGCAGGTGCTCCGATGCGCGAGGTCGCTCCCCGAGTGACTATCTTCCGATCACGATGCGCACCGCCGCGATCCTCCCCGTCAAGCGCTTCTCCCACGCCAAGCAGCGCCTCGGCGAAAGCGTGGCGGACTCGCTGCGGCTGGACCTTGCCCGGGCGATGGTGGGCGACGTGCTGAGCGCCCTGCGCGACTGCGCCGCGATCGAGCGCACGATCGTGGTCACCTGCGAGGAATCGGTCGCCGCCGCCGCCCGTTACCTCGGGGCAATCGTCATCCCGGATGCCGCCGAGGCAGGACAGAGCGCCGCGGTGGCGCAGGGCATCGAGCGCGCCGCGGCGGAGGGCTTCGAGCGGGTGCTCTGCATCCCCGGGGACTGCCCCGCGCTCGATCCCGGTGAGCTGGAGGCGCTGCTGAGCTCCAAACAGGACGACGCCGAGGGCGCCAAGCCCGGCGACACCGCGCGGGGCCGCACCGGAAGCGCTGAGCCGGGCGGCGCCGGTGCAGACAAAGTGGTGATCGTACCCGACCGCCACGGCACGGGCACCAACGGGCTGCTGCTCACCCCCCCGGACGCGATCCCCCCCAGCTTCGGGCCCGGCAGCTGCGCACGCCACCAGGAACTGGCGCGGGCAGCCGGCACTAGCTGCCGGCTCGAGCGCCCCCCCTCGCTGCTGCTCGACATCGACACCGGCGAGGATCTCGCCGCGCTGCGCGAGCTGGTCGAAACGGGGACTCGCGCCAAAGGCGCGTGTCACCCGGATTCGGTCGCCGGAGAGCCCGGGACCGGCGCGCGGCGGACACGCATCGTGCTCGGCCTGTCGGTTCCCTCGCGCGCCGCCTGAGCCTCACCCGCGAAACCGCACGCCGGGTGGAGGTTGACCCCACGTCAGGTCGCGCCCCCCGCGCCACGTGAGCCTCAGCCCGCCGCGGCCACCTTGCCCGCCTGCCACTCGTGCAGCGCCCCGATCGCCCCGCCGATGACTCGTTCCAGGAACGTCTCGCGGTCGTTCTCGTGCGGGAGCGGCTCCGCGGGGACCTCGACGCCGAGGAACTCGCACAACGGCTCCCACCCTTCGGTGACCTGCCACACCAGCAGCCGCTTTGGGGGCACCGTGCGCTTGACCTCCTCGTTGTGGCGCTCGAACTGCTCGATCAGCTGCGCCGGCTCGGCCCACCCGTCCTTGAACGTGCCCTCGGGGCCCCAGAACATGCGCTCGACGAGATCCAGGTAGCGCCGCCACTTGGGGTCGATCTCGCCGCGAGCGCTGGCGAGCAGACGCATCAGCGACTCCCCGTGGCACATCCCGACGATCGTTTCGCGGAAGCTCGGCTCCCACGACTCGGGCTTGCGCACGCTCAGCAGCACCTTGGCCTCGGGATAGGCCTCCATCAGCTCCTTGTAGAAGTAGCCCCCCGGCCAGTCCACCGTGGACTCGAAGCCCGCAAACACCTCAGCCCACGGTCTCTCTCCGTCCAGCGCGCGGTTCCACAGCGCGACCTGATCGAGGTCCGCGAGCACGTTGACCCAGTGATAGCAAGGCCCAAGGCCTAGCTGCTCGAGCGCCAGTTTCTGCGTCAGGGTCCCCGTGCGGGGCAGGCCGGCTCCGATCAGCTTCATATACTCATCCCGCTCCTTTTGGCTCGTCGGTCGCGTCTCGATCGCGCTGCATACTCGCATGCGCAGCGCAACTGCGGCGTGGCACGCCGGTTCTCACGATATTGTGTTGTGCTTCACAACGTTGCGTAACACAACGCTAACGTCCACTCCAATGGCAGGGGCCAGCACTTGAACGCGATAGACGTCAGAGCCGTACCCACGGCGGTGGCAGAGCGCTCACGACAGCGCAGTGGGCCCCGAATCGCGGGTCTCACCGTCAGCGACTCCGCGGAGACCCTCACCCAACGGCAGGTGCTCGACCGCTTGGGCCTCACCGGCGACGAGTTCGCCGAGCGGATCTTCGCCCACAGCAGGATCGAGCGGCGCCATCTGAACCTGAGCGAGGACCTCCTCGCGCGCACCTCGCAGGGGCGCGCGCAGGAGGTCGAGGACGAGCTGCTGGGGCACTCGGTGCGCGCCGTCGCGGCTCTCGGCGGGGATCTTGGGCGGATCGGCAGCGTGCTCAGCGCCAGCCTCTACTCGCTCGGCCTGCCGACGCTCGCCCACCGGCTGGCGGAGCACTTCGAGCTCGACCCCACCGCCGACAAGTACCACGTAACCGGCGTCGGCTGCGCGAGCGCGGTGCCCCTGATGCGGCTGGCCGCGGGCGCGCTGCACCTGCACCACGGCCGGGACAGCCTGATCGTGGCGGCCGAGAGCATGAGCTCGATCATGATGCCCTCCACCGGAGCCGACCCGCGCGCGAAGACCGTTGGCTCGGCGATCTTCGGCGACGGTTGCGCCGCCGCGCTGCTCTCCGACGATCCCAGCGCGGGCGGGCCGATGATCCTCGCCTCGCAGGTCCACCAGATCGGCGGCACGCTCGGCGCCGTGGCACTCTCGTTCGCGCCCGAGGACAGCTATCTGCACCTCGCACGCGAGTTGCCCGAGCTCGCGGGCGCGGGGCTGCCAGGCGTGGTCGCGGGCTTCCTGAGCGCGAACGAGCTCGAGCACGCCGACATCGACCACTGGATCGTCCACCCCGGCGGCCGGCGCATCATCGAGAACATCCAGCGCGCGCTCGAGCTCTCCGACGCGCAGATCGAGCTCGCTTGGGACACGCTCGCCAGCCACGGCAACGTCGGCACGCCCTCGATCTTCTACGTGCTGCACGACACGATCGCCCGGCGCGACCCCCAGCCGGGCGAGCGTGGCCTCGCCGTGACGATCGGCCCCGGTGTCACCGTCGGGCTGATGCTGCTGCAGTGGTGATATCGACCAGCGCGCTGAGCGATCTTCCCGAGGTACATGACGGGGACGACCTCGCGGCGCTGATCGTGGAGGTCCTCGACACTCAGCTGAGCAACGGACAGGTCGTGGCCGTCGCCCACAAGGTCGTCTCCAAGGCCGAGGGCGCCGTCGTGGCGCTTGCCGAGGTCTCCCCCTCTCCGCGCGCCCGCGAGATCGCCACCGAACAAGGTAAGGACCCCCGCGCCGTCCAGGTCGTGCTCGATCAATCCCGCGAGGTCCTGCGCGTCGCCAATGGAGTGTTGATCTGCCGTACCCACCACGGCTTTGTGTGCGCCAACGCCGGGGTCGATACATCCAACGCAGGCGATCTCGACACTGTGGTCGTGCTTCCTCGTGAGCCCGACGCCTCAGCCAGGCGCCTGCGCGCCCGGTTGTTTGAGCTGACGGGCGCGCGGGTCGCCGTCTTGATAACCGACAGCTTCGGACGCGCTTGGCGCCACGGACAGTGCGACGTAGCCATCGGCTGCGCCGGCCTGCATCCGCTCG
>DATMPY010000155.1:0-4912 GCA_035566955.1 Solirubrobacteraceae bacterium
AGCGGCGCGGGGGCGGCTGATGGGTGCGCTGCCGGGGGGTGGTGCGATGCTTGCGGTGCAGGCCGGCGAGGAGGAGGTCGTGGAGAGCTTGGGGGGGTTTGAGGGGCGTGTGTGGGTCGCGGCGGTCAATGCTCGGCGGGCGGTCGTCGTCTCGGGTGAGGGCGACGCGGTCGCTGAGTTTCAGGCGCTCTGGCAGGGGAGGGGTTGTAAGTGCAGGCGGCTGCGTGTCTCGCATGCGTTTCACTCGGGGCTGATGGGGCCGGCGCTCGGTGAACTCGAGGCGGTCGCGGGGACGCTCCAGTTTGCTGCGCCTGGGCTGGGGGTGATCTCGAATGTGACGGGTGAGCCGTTGAGCGCGGAGCAGGCTGCTTCCCCTGGGTATTGGGCGAGTCATGTCAGGCAGCCGGTGCGTTTCGGGGATGGTGTGCGGTTCTTGAAGGACGCGGGTGTCACGCGTTTCTTGGAGCTTGGCCCTGATGGCGCGTTGAGTGCCCTGGCGTTTGAGGGTGTGGGAGAGGAGCTTGGGGAGGGGGCGCTGTTCGCGGCCAGCCTGCGCGCCAGGAGCCCCGAGCTCGAGGGCTTCGTGGGTTTCCTAGCCGATGCCCATGTGCACGGACTTGGGGTTGATTGGGGCGCATTCTTCGCTGGCCGCGGCGCGCGTCAGGTGGAGCTTCCGACGTATGCGTTTCAGCGCGCCCGTTACTGGCTGGGTGGGGGCGGGGGTGACGCTCGCTCCCTTGGGCAGGGCTCCGCGGAGCACCCGTTGTTGGCCGCAGCTGTGTGTTTAGCCGGCGACAGCGACAGCGATGGTGCTGGCGGGGGCTGGCTGTTCACGGGGCGTCTCTCGCTGGGCGAGCACCCGTGGTTGCGGGATCACGCGGTGATGGACACCGTGCTGTTGCCCGGCACGGCGTTCTTGGAGCTCGCGCTCGCTGCCGCGCGGAACCTCGGGATCGAGACGGTCGCGGAGCTTACCCTGCACACGCCGCTCCTGCTCGACGAGCAGCACGCCGTACAGATCCAGCTCACCGTCTCAGAGCCCGACGAGCACGAGCACCGCGAAATCACCATCCACTCCCGCCCCGAGCAACCACCCGCAGAAGAACAGGCCGGGGAATGGGCCCGCAACGCCAGTGGCTGGCTGCACGGTGGCGAAGCCGAGATCCCCGCGGAGGCACACGCGCTCGCCCAGACGTGGCCGCCACCCGGCGCCGACCCGGTCGAGATCGAGTTCCTCTATGACCGTCTCGCGGAGGCCGGCTACCACTACGGCACCGCCTTCCAGGGGCTGCGGGCCGCCTGGCGGCGAGGAGAGGAGCTCTTCGCCGAGGTGAGCCTCGACCCCGAACAGCAACACCAGGCGACCGCCTTCAGCCTGCACCCGGCGCTCTCGGACGCCGCCCTGCACCCGCTCATCCTCCAGGGGCTCGATGCCCAGCCGGCGCGTGAGCCGCACGTCCCCTTCGCCTTCGCCGGCGTCCACCTGCTCCACCATGGCGCCACCGCGCTGCGCGTACGCATCGCCACGGACCCCAGCAGCCCAACGAGCCTGCTCGCGCTCGATCCCACCGGCAGGGTGGTCATGACGGTCGACTCGCTTGCCCTGCGCCCGGTCGAGAGCGCTCAGCTCGATGGGCCACGGCGGGCAGCGCACGCGTCCCTCTTCAGGCTTCAGTGGACGGAGATGCAGCTGCCGGCGCCGACCGAGACAGCCCGCCGCTTCGCGATCCTCGGCGAGGCGCGGCTCGCCGGAATCGAGCAGCGCAACCCCGATCTGGCGGGGCTTCTGGAGGAGATCGACGCTGGCGCCGCGGTACCAGACGTCGTCGTCGCACAGGCCCCTTGCACCGATGGCAACGGGCACGCGCCCGCCGCGCGCGAAGCGGTACAGCACTCGGTGGACCTGCTCAAGCGGTGGCTGGCCGAGGAGCGGCTGGCCGACGCCCGGCTCGTGTTCCTCACGCGGGGGGCGGTGGCCGTGGCCGAGGGAGAGGCGCCCGATCTCGTTACCGCCTCGTTGTGGGGGCTCTTGCGCAGCGCGCAGGCCGAGCACCCTGGCCGCTTTCTGTTGGTCGACAGCGTGACTGACGGGGACGACCGGCTATTGCCCGCGCTGTTGGCGGCGGATGAGCCACAGATCGCGGTGCGGGGGGGTAAGGCCTATGTGCCGCGTCTCGCGGGTGGTGTAGCCGAGCGACGCGACGCCGGGAGATCGGTCGATCGCGATCTGGAGGGGGTGGTCCTCCTCACCGGTGGCACCGGTGGCCTGGGCGCACTGATCGCGCGGCACCTCGCTGGTGTCCATGGCGTGCGCGAGCTTGTGCTGGCCAGCCGCCGCGGCCCCGCCGTAGAGGGGGCAAGCGAGCTCGTCGCCGAGCTCGCCGAGCTCGGTTGCGCCGCGACCGTCGTCGCTTGCGACGTCGCGGATCGTGACCAGGTCGCCGGCCTGATCGACTCGATCGTTGCCGGGGGCTCGCTGCGTGCGGTCATCCATACCGCCGGCGTGCTCGACGATGGGCTCGTCGAGTCGCTCACCCACGAGCAGATTGAGCGTGTCATGCGGCCAAAGGTCGACGGCGCCCAGTACCTGCACGAATTGACCGATGGCATGGATCTCTCTGACTTCGTGCTGTTCTCATCGGCGGCGCCGCTGCTCGGTGGCGCGGGGCAGGGCAACTACGCGGCGGCAAACGCATTCCTCGACGCGCTCGCGCAACGGCGCCGCGCGCAGGGTCTCGTGGGAACCTCACTCGCGTGGGGGTTGTGGGCCGAGCAGGGCGGTATGGCCGGCGAGCTCGACGAGGCGTCCGTGGCACGCTGGCGGCGCTCCGGCGTGCAGCCGCTAGCGAGTATGACGGGCCTCGAACTGTTCGACATCGCCCGTGGGAGCGACGTACCGCTGCTTGTACCGATGCGGTTGGACCGGGCCGCGCTGCAAGCTCAGGCGCGCAGCGGGATGCTGGCGGCGCCGCTGCGCGGACTCCTGCGCACAGCCAGGCACGCCGGCGCCCGCGCCGGGGGCGGTTCGCTCGCACGCTTGGTGGCCGGCCTCTCGGAGCTCGAATCGGAGATCGTCGTACGGGACCTGGTGTGTGCCCTTGTGGCGACGGTGCTCGGGCACGAGTCGGGCAAGGCGATCGACGCGTCGCGCACTTTCCAGGAGCTCGGGCTCGATTCGCTCGCGGCGGTGGAGTTACGCAACCGCCTGCAGAAGGCGACGTCGTTGCGGCTGCCCTCGACGCTGGCATTCGACTTTCCGACCCCTGCCGCGGTCGCCGAGCTCCTGCGCTCGCGCGTGGTCGACGGCGAGGCCGGCGCACCGGCGGTTGCGCAGCGGCGGGCAAACGCCGAGGAGCCGATCGCGATCGTAGGCATGAGCTGCCGCTATCCCGGCGGCGTGTCCTCGCCCGCGGAGCTGTGGGAGCTCATCGCCTCCGGGCGCGACGCGATCGGCGAGTTTCCCGAGGACCGTGGCTGGGCGGTGGAGCGCCTCTACGACCCGGATCCGAGCCAGTCGGGCACGAGCTACACCCGCCACGGCGGTTTCCTCTACGACGCGGGAGAGTTCGACGCGTCGTTCTTCGGCATCGGCCCGCGCGAGGCGCTGGCGATGGACCCCCAGCAGCGGTTGCTGCTCGAGTGCGGTTGGGAGGCCATCGAGCGAGCGGCGATCGACCCGACCTCGCTGCGCGGCAGCAAGGTCGGCGTGTTCACCGGTGTCATGTACGGCGACTATGGATCGACCGGTCCCACCCCCAAAGACGTGGAGGGCTACCTCGTCACCGGAGTCCAGGGGAGCGTGGTGTCCGGTCGCCTCGCCTTCACGTTCGGCTTCGAGGGGCCCGCCGTCAGCGTGGATACGGCCTGCTCGTCGTCGCTGGTGGCGATCCACCTGGCTTGCCAGGCGCTCCGGCAAGGCGAATGTGAATTGGCGTTGGTGGGCGGGGTGACCGTTCTGTCGAACCCCAGGCTGTTCGTCGAATTCTCCCGTATCCGCGGTCTGTCCCCGGATGGGCGGTGCAGGTCGTTTGGGGTGGGCGCGGATGGCACGGGCTGGTCCGAGGGTGTGGGTCTCCTGCTGTTGGAGCCCCTTTCGGAGGCTCGCGCGAAGGGTCATCGCGTGTTGGCGCTGGTGCGGGGGTCGGCGGTCAACCAGGATGGCGCGTCGAATGGGTTGACGGCCCCGAACGGTCCTTCTCAGGAACGGGTGATTCGCCAGGCGCTCGCGAACGCGGGTGTGTCTGCGTCCGATGTCGACGCCGTCGAGGCCCACGGCACGGGGACCACGCTGGGCGATCCGATCGAGGCGCAGGCGCTGCTCGGGACCTATGGGCAGGGGCGCGAAAACGGCCCTCTCCACCTCGGCTCGATCAAGTCGAACATCGGCCACTCCCAGGCCGCCGCCGGTGTGGCGGGGGTGATCAAGATCGTCGAAGCGCTGGATCGCGGGATGTTGCCGCGGACGCTGCACGCCGATGAGCCCTCCCCGCACGTGGAGTGGTCGGCGGGCGACGTGGAGCTGCTCAACAAGCCGGTGCCCTGGCCAAGGTCAGAGCGCGTACGACGCGCCGGCGTGTCCTCGTTCGGGATCAGCGGCACCAACGCGCACGTGATTCTGGAGGAGGCCCCCGCGCCCGAGCTGCAGGAGCCCTCCGCGGAGGATCGGCCCGCGGCGCCGTCGGCCGTGCCCTGGCTGCTGGCGGCCTCGGATCCGGGGGCGTTGCGCGCCCAGGCTCGGCGCCTGCATTCTCACCTCCAGCGGCATCCCGAGCTCTTGCCCGCCGATGTCGCGGTATCGCTCGCGAGCACCCGTGCGCAACTCAAGCATCGCGCCGCGGTCGTTGGCGCTGAGCGCGACGTGCTGCTGGGGCGTCTCGATGCGCTGTGCCGTGGTGTGCCTGTGGGTGGTGTG
>DATMPY010000156.1:0-9905 GCA_035566955.1 Solirubrobacteraceae bacterium
TATCCGGAGCTCGTTATGGAGGGGTCGCCGTACCCCGCCCGGCCACCGCCGCGGCCGCGCAGATCGCGCAGGGCGCTACGGGCGACCCACAGGAGGAAGAGGTAGAGCGCGGCGAGGAATCCGAACTTGAGCGCGAGGGACACCGGCTGGAGGGTATTCATCGCAGTTCGAAGAGGATCTCGGTGGTGCCGAGCTCGATGCGGTCGCCGGGGCGCAGGAGGTGAAAGCCGCGCAGGGGGCGCCCGTTGAGCAGGACGCCGTTGGTGGAACGGAGATCTTCGATTGTCCAGCCCTCGGGGGTGGTGCGGATATGGGCGTGGCGGCGGGAGACGCCGGCGTCGTCGAGGACGATGTCACAGTCGCGGCTGCGCCCGAGCACCGCCCCGCCGGGGGGAAGCACGAGGCGCCGTCCGGCGATCAGCAGAAGCGCGCGGGGGGGCCGGGCGCGGCTCTCTTGCAGCGGCTCGCTCAAGCGGCGGGAGCCGCTGTAGATCATGGTCTGGCCGTGCTCGTCCGCGGAGCGTGGGGGGGCGCCGCGAGCAGATCCCACGCGCCCCGCCGGCTCGGTCCGCCCAGGTGGGCGGGCGGGCGGGATCGATGCCCATCCCTCCTGCTCAGTGGCACTCCCCTGGGCGCCGCGCTCCCAGTCGCGCGCCCCGGCGCTCGGCTCCCACCCCTCCCGCTGACCCTCGCCCCAGCCGTGGCCCTGCCCCGCAGGCTCCTCCTCGTGGTCGTCGGGCCGTACGAGGCGGGCCTGGATGCCGAACTCGCCGAGGGCGAGGTCCTCGTCGGTGTGGAAGGTGACGATGGGTGGTGAGACGAGGGCGAGATCCTCACTGCGGGCGTGCTCGAGCAGGTAGGCGCAGAGCTCGTCGATGAGGTCCTCCTCGACGCCGTCGTAGCGGGCGCGGTCCTGGGGGGAGAGCCAGACGGCGTACTCGTTGGGGGCGTAGACACGGGAGACGGAGGCGGTGCGGTGCTCGTCCATCTGGCGGGTGAGCTTGCGGGCGATCTCGATCGGACGGACCTCGGAGCGGAAGAGGCGTCCGAAACCGCCCTCCAGGAGAGAGGCGAGCGTTGTCTCGAGGCGCTTGAGGGGGTTCATTGCGGGGGGCGCTGCATCCTGCCAGTCGGCGCTGGGAGCCCTCGGGCAATGCTAGGAGACGGGACCGCGAAGCGCGCGGGCGGCGACGGCGAGGAGGGCGCCGAGGGCTGCTCCGAGGGTGGCGCCGCGGGGGGATTGGCTGCCCACCCCAGCCGTGCCCGCCCAGCCGAGCCCGCGGTCGAGCAGGGGGACGGTGGCGGCGAGGGCACTGGCCCAGAGGATGGCAGCGAGGGCGTCGAGGGTGGCGCTGCGTCCGCGCACGATCCATGGCAGGAGCGCGGCGGCGAGGCCCCAGAGGGCAGCACCGAGCAGCAGGGCGAGGGTCAGGAGGGGGAGGATGGCATGGCCGGCGGCCCCGGTAAACGAGCCCTCCCAGCCGGCGAGACCTGAGCCGGAGCCGCCGGTCCCGGGGGGGGCGCCGAGCCACAGGCGGGTCCCGGGCCCGTCGAGGAGGGGCTCGGCGAGGCGCAGCCACCAGTAGCCGAGGGCACCGAGCAGGGCGCGCTCGCGCCAGCGGGCGGCCTGCCCGGCGAGCGCGGGGAAGGCGGCGGCGAGGCCGATCAGGCCGAGTGCGGGGGCGAGCGCGGGGGCGAGCCAGCGGGGACCGGGCCGGCGCACGAGCAGCACGAGTGCAAGCACGGCGGCGAGCGCGGCGAGGCCGATTCCGGGGCGCCTGGCGACGAGCTGCCAGACGCAGATGGAGAGGGTGCCGAGGAGCCAGGCGAGGCGCTGGGGGGTGAGCCAGCCGGTGCGATCGGGTTCCTGCAAATACTCATCGGGGGTATCCCAGAGCTGCTCGGCCGCGGCCGCGGGTGGGTGGGCGCCAGGGTTTGGAAGTTGGGATTGGGCCGGCCCGGGGCCGGCCTGCGGGGGGCGTCGTGGCGCGGGGGGCGACTGGTGCGCGTGACGCAAGGGTGGCGAGCCACGGGGGCCACGGTCGAGGCTGTGGGCGATGACGTCGCGCAGCTCGAGGAGCGTGCCGCGCAGCTCGGGGTCGGGGTCGAGCGCGCGATCCAGAGCCGACCCGAGCTCGCGGGGCAGGTCGCGGCGGTGGTGGGCGAGGGGGGCGAGCTCGCAGCCGATCCGCCTGGCGGTGGCGGCGGCGGTGGGGCCGCGCACGGGATTGACGCCGCTGAGGGCCTCGTAGAGGACGAGGGCGAGCGAGTAGAGGTCGGCGCGGGCGTCTACGTGGTGGCCCTCGATCTGCTCGGGGGCCATGTAGGCGAGGGTGCCGAGCACGTCGCCGGTGCGGGTGAGTCCCTGCTCACCGGCGAGCAGGGCGCCGCCGAAGTCGGTGAGCTTGGCGGGGGGAAGCGAGCCCGCGGACGCGAGTCTGGGGGTGCGGTGCCCATCGTGGTGGGGGGCGGGCACGAGCACGTTGTGGGGCTTGATGTCGCGGTGCACGACCCCGCGCTGGTGGGCGTGCAGGAGAGCGTCGGCGAGCGCGAGGCCGATCTCGAGAACCTCGGCGTCGGCGAGCTCCCCTGAGGCGATCAGGTGGTGGAGGGTGGGACCGTGGACGAGCTCTGAGATCAGGTAGAAGGCGCCGTGCTCGGCGCAGGCCTCGTACAGGGCGACGATCGCGGGGTGGGCGAGACGGGCGGCGGCGAGCGCCTCGCGGGTGGCGCGCTCGCGGTCCTCGCCGGCGGGGAGGGGGATGACCTTGACGGCGACCTGTCGATCGAGCAGCTCGTCGTGGGCACGCCAGACGACTCCGAAGCCGCCGGCGCCGAGGCGTTCGAGCAACCGGTAGCGGCCGAGCACGGGAGAGTTCTCGCCGGCACCGGCGAGAGCCTGGAACGGGCGATGGTCCTCAGGCGGGGGGTCGCGGGGAGGGCGCTCGGGCGCGGCCCACCGCGGGCGCTGCGTCGCGGGCGCCTGGGGGAATGGGGAGGAGGGCGCCCGGACGGGCGCGATCAGGGTGTCGCGGGGTTCCACCAGCTCCTGCGTTCGCCGTGCAGGGCGGCGCTACCTGCCGGGGGAATGCAGGAGAAGCGGGAATGAGCGAGAAGTTGCAGGAGGGCCATGGAAGGACGTTGAACGGGCGTGACACGGCCGGGCGGCGTCATACTGGCCCTCTGCGAGAGAGAGTGAAGTCCCTGCAAGGAGCGGTGAGCTTTGTCGTTCTTCGACGATGAGGAAGGGGGACCCCCACGGCCGGCGGCCGCGGAGGGCCCTCGGCGGGGGGAGCCCACGCGCACCCAGCCGCGCCCACGCCGGCCGCAGCGCCCCCCCGGCGGAGGGGGTCATATGGACCGGCACACGATGATGGTGCGCCGACGGATCGCGGCGGGGGTGGGGGTGGTGGTGCTGATCGCGATCGTGCTGGTGGTCAACGGCTGCCTGAAGAGCGGCAAGGAAGAAGCGCTGAAGACGTACAACCGCGAAGTGGGCCAGCTGGTGGGGGAATCCGATCAGCAGGTCTCCCAGCCGCTGTTCGCGGCGCTGGCGAGCGCGGGGGGGGAATCGCCGCTGAACGTGGAGCTGAAGGTCAACCAACTGCGGGAAACGGCACAGCAGCAGGCAACGCACGCGAAGGGGTTGAGCGTGCCAGGTGAAATGCAGGCGGCGCAGCGCAACCTCTCGCTGACGCTGGACCTGCGGGCGGAAGCACTGGTGAAGATCGCCAACCTTGTGCGCACGGCGCTGGGAGGGCAGGGCAAGCAGGCGAGCACGCTGATCGCGGGCGCGATGGAGATGTTCCTGGCCTCGGACGTGGTCCACTCGCAGCGCACGGCGCCGCTGATCCAGCAGGCGCTGGCGGCGGACGGGATCCACGGGGTGGGGACGGCGGGCACGCAATTCCTGCCAAACGTGGGATGGCTGGAACCGAGCACAGTTCAGCAGCGCCTCACGGGCAAGTCCTCGGCCTCCTCGCAGAACGGGCAGGCCGCACCGGGGACCCACGGGTCGGCGCTGCTCGGGGTGAGCGCGGGGGGCACGACGCTGGAAGCGCCGCCGGCGATCAACCACCTCGGTGGAGGGGCCAACCCGACGTTCACGGTGAAGGTGGAAGACTCTGGGAGCAACACGGAGACGGACGTGAAGGTCGAAGTGGCGGTGACGGCGGGGGGCAGGCAGTACAAGGACACGCGGGCGATCGAAAAGACCGAACCGGGGGTGACCTCGAGCGTGGACATCCCGGTGGAAGGGGTCCCACAGGGTTCGGCGGCCCGCATCAACATCTATGTGCAGCCGGTGGCGGGGGAGACGAACGTGGAAAACAACAAGGGCTCCTACCTGGCGGTGTTCGGGGGTTAGGGCGCAGCGGTGGGACGGTGACGGCGCTCCGTGAGCCATCCCTGGCGCCGGGGTAGGTGGCGCGGGGAGCGGTCTGTGACGTGCCGGAACTTGGGCGGCCGGAGCCGGGCCTGAGCGCAGGACGCGCGCTCGCGGGGGTGCACGCGATAGGTTGTCTCGGGTGCTCGCCACGAACCTGACAGACACCCAGGGCATCGTCGCGCTTGCGGCGGCGGCGATCGCGGTGGTAGCGCTGGCGGGGTGTGTGGCACTCGCGCTCAGCGTGCGGCGCTTGCAGGCGGCTCAGCGGATGGTGCTGGGGGAGCGGGAGCGGGATGTGGTGGCCCACGCGGCGGAGCTGCAGGGGGCCTTCGAGGAGCTGCGGGAGTGGGTGGGGGAGATGGCCGAGCGCCTGGAGGGGCGCCTGGGAGGGACGGAGCGGAGCTTGCAGGGAGCGCTGGCGCAGCGCTCGTTGGTGCGCTACGACGCCTATAACGAGCTCTCGGGTCAGCAGTCGATGTCGATCGCGCTGCTGGATGGGACGCGCTCGGGAATCGTGCTCTCGTGCATTCACCACCGCGACCAGGCGCGGCTGTACGCCAAGCAGGTGCGGGGGGGCCACAGCGAGCTGGAGCTCTCCCCGGAGGAGGCGGAGGCGGTGCGCCTGGCGTCCTCGCCCACGCACGACGAGGCGGGCACGGGCGAGGCGCCGGCCTGAAGGACCATCCCCCTTGGCTCGCGCCCCCGGATACGCCTTGTCACGCCCGCGGAGCGGTACTCGGGGAGCAGGGCGATGAGCGGGTTGCCGAGGGTCGGCTACCTGGGGCCGGCGGGGACGTTCACCGAGGAGGCGCTGCTGTCGAGCGCGCGGGAGGACGCGGTGGAGCCGGTGGCGCTGGGGACGATCTACGACACGGTGCTGGCCGTGCGGGAGGGGACGGTGCAGTGGGCGGTGGTGCCGATCGAGAACTCGCTGGATGGCTCGGTGACGGTGACGCTCGACCTGCTGGCGGACGAGCACGGGGACCTGGAAATCGTGGGGGAGGCGCTGCTCGCGGTGCGCCATTCGCTGATCGCGGCCGAGACGATCGAGCTGGGCGAGATCGAGGAGGTGGTCTCCCACCCTCAGGTGCCGGGTCAGTGCACGCGCCTTTTGCGCGGGGAGCTGGCGGGCGCGCGGGTGCTGCCGGCGAGCTCGACGGCGGAGGCGGTGCGCCAGGTGGTGGTGGAGCGCCGGCGGGGTAGGGCGGCGCTGGGGACGAGCTTGGCGGCGGAGATCTACGGGGGCACGGTGCTGCGGGAGGGAGTGCAGGACCGCGACGACAACGTGACGCGCTTCGTGTGGCTGGCGCGGATCGAGCGGCCGGTAGCCCCAGCGACTCGGACTACGGGCGAAGCTCTTTCAGCGACAGGCGCCTCGGCGGGGTCCTCGCGGCGCGGGGTGGTGGGGACCTCCGCGGTGCATGGTCCGCCCCTGCGGGGGAAGGTCGAGAACCGATCGGGGATCGAGAGTCCACCCGCTCGGTGGAAGACATCGGTGGTGTTCTGGGGCCCCGGGGCGGACAGCCCGGGTTGGCTGATGCGCTGCCTGGACAAGTTTGCGCGCAGGGGGATCAACCTGACAAAGATCGAGTCGCGGCCGCGGCGGGCGGGGCTGGGCCAGTACATGTTCTTCGCGGACCTGCAGGGCAGTGTGGACGAGCCGCGGGTGGCGGGGGCGCTGGAGGGCCTGCGGGGGGTCTGCGAAGAGGCGCGGGTGCTGGGCTCCTATCCGGCGGGCTGAGGGCCCCGTCCCCCGCCTTTCGCACCCTTGCGCCGGGCGCACAACCTGCTGCGGGCGGCTGGATTCGCCGCTACACTGCGGCGCACGGATGGATACCACCGTTCCACCAGACCCACTCCGGTCCGTGCCGCCGTCCGAGCACCGGCGGCGCGGGCCTGACAGTGGCCGGGTGCTCGTGCTGAACGCGACGTTCGAGCCGATCAACGTGTGCTCGGTGCGCCGGGCGGTGGTGCTGCTGTTGAAGGAGAAGGCGGAGCTACTCGAGCGGGGGCGGTGGGAGCTGCACTCGGAGAACACGACGATTGCGCGGCCGGCGGTGATCCGTCTGGTGTCCTACGTGCGCGTCCCGCGGGACGCGCACCAGCGCAAGATCACCCGGCGCGCGGTGTTCGCGCGGGACGGGTGGACATGCCAGTACTGCGGCTCGCGCTCCAACCTGACTGTGGATCACGTGATCCCCCGGTCGAAGGGGGGGACGTCTAGCTGGGAGAACATCGTGGCTTCGTGCGCGCCGTGCAACCGTCGCAAGGGCGACCAGTTACCTCGCCAGGCGGGCATGCACCCAAGGCGGGCGCCGAGAGTGCCACGGGCGGAGGTGTTCATCCACATCGCCAGCCCCTCGATACCGGCGACCTGGCGCCAGTATCTACCGCAGGCCGCCTGAGGGCCCTAAAAAACAGCGGAGGGACGCCGCGACCCCCGCGACGCCCCTCCTGAAGCTGCACTGACTGGAAGACCGAGACTGCCTGCAATGCCGGAGGGACCAGGCCGGCGGCGGTCTCGTGGTGTCCCGGGTTGGATTCCGCCAAGCGGTCCAGCCACCGACCTAGCGGCCGGTCACCTCCAGGGTCCCGCAAGAACTGTCACTAGACGTACGGACCACCTCCTTTCTCTGGTCTCGCCAGAGTAGCGGACGGAGGTGACGTTGGGCAAGGGGTATCTGGAAAGCGAGGGGCCCGGCTCGACAGCCTACGGCTGCGCCACCCTAATCCGAAAACGAGGGGCCCGACCAAAGCCCCGGGGACACTCACCTTCGACCGAAGCCGGGGGAAACTCGCCTTCGGCCAGCATCCCCGTTCCGGCCAGCCGGCGTTCGGCCGACTGCGCCACCCTCGTAGACCTACTCGATCTCCCCGTCGGCGCCGTTGTCGGCGGGGTCCACTGCGGCGGGCTCGTCCTCGCCGCCCTCGACCACGAGCGCAATCGCGCTGACGAGGTCTTCGTCCTTGAGGTTCATCACGCGCACGCCGGTCGCGGAGCGGCCCTGCTGGGAGATCCCCCCGGCGGCGGTGCGCTGGACCATGCCGCCGACGCTGATAAACACGAGCTCCTGGTGCTCGCGCACCACCAGCGCCCCGGCGAGGGCACCCTTCTGCTCGGTGAGGCCGATCGTCTTGACCCCTTTGGCCCCGCGGTTGGTCTTGCGGTACTGGTCGATGCGGGTGCGCTTGCCGTAGCCGTTCTCGGTGACGACGAGCAGGTCCATGTCGTCGCGGGCGACGTCCATGGCGATCACGTAGTTGGGGTGGGCGGGATTCCGATCAGAGACGTCCATCCCGCGCACGCCGGTGGTGTCGCGGCCCATGGAGCGGGCGTCGGACTCGGCGAAGCGCACGGTCAAACCCGCGCGGGAGACCATGATGATCTCGTCCTCGGGATCGACGGCGCGGACGGCGAGCAACTCGTCATCCTCGCGGATGTTGATGGCGATGATCCCGTCGGCCTTGATAGGGGTGTTGTAAGCGAGCAGCTCGGTCTTCTTGACGGTGCCGTTGCGGGTGGCGAACACGAGATACTTCGTCTCCGTGAAGTCACGCGTGGAGAGCACCGCCTGGATGCGCTCGCCGTCGCGCAGGGGCAGGATGTTGACGAGCGCGCGGCCCTTGGCGGTGCGGGAGGCCTCGGGCAGTTCGTATACCTTGGAGCGGTAGACCTTGCCGCGGTTGGAGAAGAACAGGAGGTAGTCGTGTGAGGAGCACACGAACAGGTGCTCGATGAAGTCACCGTCCTTCATGTCCATCCCTGTCACGCCGCGTCCCCCGCGCTGCTGCTGGCGGTAGGTGGCCAGGGGCAGCGACTTGACGTAGCCGCTCTGGGTGATCGCGATCACCATCTGCTGGTCGGCGATCAGGTCCTCGATGTCGATCTCGTCCTCGGAGTGGGTGATCTCGCTGCGCCGTCCGTCGGCGAAGCGCTCGCGGATCTCACCCAGCTCCTCCTTGATGACCGCCAGCACACGGCTCTCATCGCCGAGGATGGCGCGCAGCTCGGCGATCCGCTCGGTCACGTCGGCGTGCTCCTGTTTGATCGCGTCGGCCTCCAACGCGGTGAGCTGGGAGAGGCGCAGGTCGAGAATCGCGGTGGCCTGGATCGGACTGAGGTCGAAGCGCGCGACGAGCTGCTCACGGGCACTTTCACGGTCGCGCGAGGCGCGAATCAGTTCGATGATCGCGTCGAGGTTCTCCAGCGCGATCAGCAGTCCCTGGAGGATGTGGGCGCGGGCCTCCTTCTCGGCAAGCTCGTGCTTGGTGCGCCGCACGATCACCTCGCGCTGGTGGGCCACGTACTTTTCAATGACTTCGAGCAGGTTCAGCGTGCGGGGGACGTTGTCCACGAGCGCGACCATGTTCACGCCAAAGGTGGTCTGCATGGAGGTGTGCTTGTAGAGCTTGTTGAGCACCACCTTGGGGATCGCGTCGCGCTTGAGCTCGATCACGAGGCGCATGCCGCGCTTGTCGGACTCGTCGCGCAGATCAGAGATCTCGGGTATGCGCTTGTCGTTGACGAGCTCGGCGATCTTCGTCATGAGGTTGCCCTCGCCGCCCTTCTTGACCATGAAGGGGAGCTCGGTGACGACGATCGCCTCCTTGCCGTGGCTGAGCGGCTCGATGTGAGCGCGGGCCTGCACGCGCACGCGGCCGCGGCCGGTCTCATAGGCGTCGCGGATGCCGCCCCGTCCGAGGATGATTCCGCCGGTGGGGAAGTCGGGGCCCTTGATGTGGCGCATGAGGCCCTCGACGTCGATCTCGGGGTCCTCGATGTAGGCGATCGTGGCTTCGATCACCTCGCTCAGGTTGTGGGGGGGGATGTTCGTGGCCATGCCCACGGCGATCCCGGAGGAGCCGTTGACGAGCAAATTGGGAAAGCGCGCGGGCAGCACCAGGGGTTCCTGGCGGGAGCCGTCGTAGTTGGGCGCGAAGTCGACGGTGTCCATGTCGAGGTCGCGCAGCATCTCGGTGGCGATGCGGGCGAGCCTTGCCTCGGTGTAGCGCATGGCGGCGGCGGGGTCGTCGTCGACGGAGCCGAAGTTGCCCTGACCGTCGACGAGCTCGTTGCGCATCGAGAACTCCTGGGCCATACGCACGAGGGTGTCGTAGATCGCGGAGTCGCCGTGGGGGTGATAGTTGCCCATCACCTCCCCCACAATCTTGGCGCACTTGGCATAGGACCGGGTGGGCCCGAGGCCGAGCTCGTTCATCGCGTACAGCACGCGGCGGTGGACCGGCTTGAGGCCGTCGCGCACGTCGGGCAGCGCGCGAGCGGTGATGACCGAGAGCGCGTAGTTCAAATAGCGGCGCTGCGTCTCCTCCGCGAGAGGGATCGTCTCGATGTCTTGCATGTCGCCGCGCGCAAGATAACGGGTGCGACGCGCACGGTCAAATGGCGTACTGCGAGATCAGGTGTTCGGCTGCGGCTTCCGCTTCTTGTGCGGGTGGCCCATGTCGCTCGAACCAGGCGGCGAGTAGTCGGTCCAGCGATACGACGGCTCCGGACGAA
>DATMPY010000157.1:0-9035 GCA_035566955.1 Solirubrobacteraceae bacterium
TGGTCGGCGAGGCCGAGGTAGTTGTTGGAGCAGAGCAGCAGCACGGGTTGCCCGTCGAGCAGCACGCGGGGCCCCTGGGGCCCGGAGATCAGGCGCAGCCGGCGGGTGAGACCGAGCCGCTCGATCTCCGCCAGGCGCTCCTCGATCTCTCCCGACATCCCGCTGTCTCCTGCTCAGCCCACGGCCAGGACCGTCGAGGGCTGTTCTTTTTCTTGATGAGCTTCCGCTTCGCTCCAGCCGTGCGGGGTCGCGTTGGGCGCACCGTCGGGTCGTGGGGGGATCTTACGCTTGGCCTGGTAGCGCAACTGGGTGGAGGGGTCCCACAGGCTTACCTCCAATTTGATCTCCCCAGCAATGGGCGCCCCGAGATGCTCCTCCACCACATCCGGGGTCTCCCCCTGGAGCCACCCCGCGCGGTTGTCGGGCCGGGGGTTTGAGCCGTTGTCGGGGTGGCGGGCGACGTTGAGGCCGAGCTCGGAGAACATCGCGCGATCCTCGTCGGGCTCCGCGCCGAGGGTGGTGAGGAAGTTGCCCATCATCACCCCGTTGAGGCCGGCCTTCACGGCGAGGGGCTGGAGCTCCCCGAAGTTCTCGACGCGCCCCCCGCACACGCGGAAGAGCGCTTCGGGGAGGATCAGGCGGAAGATCGCGATCCACTTGACGGCCTCCCAGGGGTCCATCAATTCGCGGTCCCCGAACTTGGTGCCGGGGCGGGGGTTGAGGAGGTTGATGGGGACGCTCGTGGGGTCGATCGCGGCGAGCTCGAAGGCCATCTCCACGCGCTGGGCGCGGCTCTCCCCGAGGTTGAGAATGCCCCCCACGCACGTCTCCAGGCCCGCCTCGCGCACGGCCCGGATGGTGCGCAGGCGCCCCTCGTAGCGGACCGTGGTGGAGACCTCGTCGTAGTAGCTGGAGGCGGTCTCCACGTTGTGGTGCACCCGCTGGATGCCCGCCTCGCGCAGGGCGGTGGCGCGCTCGGCGGACATGTGCCCGATGGAGGCGCAGCGCTTGAGGTTGGTGTGCTCCGCCACCAGGCGGGCGCCCTCGAGGATCTTGGCGAAGTCGCGCTTGGAGAGGCCCTGGCCCTGGGTGACCATGCAGAAGCGGTGCGCCCCCGCGGCTTCGGCGGCGCGGGCGTGCTCGAGGATCTGCTCGGGGTCCATCATGGGGTGCATCGGGGTCTCGGCCTCCGCGAAGCGGGACTGGGCGCAGAACCCGCAATCCTCGGCACACCCCCCGGACTTGGCGTTGACCAGCGAGCACATGTCGGTGGAGTCCCCGAAGCGCTCCACCCGGGCCTCCCAGGCGCGCTCCACGAGCGCCTCGATCTCGGCGTGATCCTCGATCTCGCCCAGGCGCAGGGCTTCCTCAGGGGTGATGAGCGGTGGCATGTGCGGCGCGACCTCCGATCGACGGTTGGCGAGGAATCTTACGGAGCTCTGGGGACGGTACGTATTATCGCCGCATGAGCCCACCCGGACCGATGCGTGGAGGGGGACCGATGCGTGGAGAGGGACCGATGGGTGGATTGGGATCGATGGGTGAGGGGGGGCCGATGCGTGGCTGGGCGCGTGACGCGCCGACGCGGAGCAGGAAGCTCCGCGCCCACCACCCCGTTTGCGCGGCGAACCCACGTGGACGATCCCAAATGACCCCCTCTGGACTGATGGAAGGATGGGGATCGGTGCGTGGTTGGGCGCCCGACGCGCCGACGCGGAGCAGGAAGCTCCGCGCCCACCACCCCGTTTGCGCGACGAACCCACGTGGACGATCCCAAATGAACCTCTCGCAGGACCCTCCCCCCAGGCTGCTGGCGATCGGCGACCTGCACATCACCCACCCCGAGAACCGTCGGGTGGTGGAGGGCCTGCGGCCGCTCTCCCCGGGGGATTGGCTGATCGTGTGCGGAGATGTGAGCGAGCTGAGCGGGGAGGTGGAGTGGGCGCTCCGGCTGTTGCGCGAACGCTTCGCCGCGGTCATCTGGGTGCCCGGCAACCACGACCTGTGGAGCATCCCCGAGGACCCCGTGAAGCTACGAGGGGAGGCCCGTTACCGCCACCTCGTCGAGCTGTGCCGGCGCCTCGGGGTCCTCACCCCGGAGGACCCCTACCCCATCTGGGAGGGCCAGGGAGGCCCGGTGACGGTGGCGCCTCTGTTCCTGCTCTACGACTACTCGTTCGGCGCGAACATCGCCCCCACCAAGGAGCAGGCCCTCGCCCTGGCCTACGAGGCGGGGGTGGTGTGCAGCGACGAGCTGGTGCTCCACCCGGACCCCTACCCGACCAGGGAGGCGTGGTGCGAGGCGCGGGTGCGCGAAACCGAGGCGCGCCTGCTCGCCCTCGGCCCCGATCCGGCGACCGTGCTGGTCAACCACTTCCCCCTCACCCGCCACCCCACCCTGATCCTGCGCCACCCCGAGTTCGCCCAGTGGTGTGGCACCGTTCGCACGGCCGACTGGCACCGGCGCTTCGGGGCGCGGGCGGTGGTGTACGGCCACCTGCACATCCCCCGGGTGACCTTCCAGGACGGGGTGCGGTTCACCGAGGTCTCCCTGGGCTACCCCCGGGAGTGGGGTCGCAGGGGTCTCTCCCGCGCCGTGCTGCGCCCCGTGCTGGGGGAGCAGGGAGGGGGGTCGTGATCGAGGAGATCCTCCCCCCGGAGGTGGTTGCGGTGGACACACGCGAGGAGTGCCTCGACGTCGAGCTCTTCCCGGAGGAGCGCGTGGCGCTGGGGCAGGCGGTGGAGAAGCGCCGCCGCGAGTTCACCACCGCGCGGGCGTGCGCCCGCCAGGCGCTTGCCCAGCTCGGCCTGCCCCCCTCGCCGATCGTCAACGGGGAGCGCGGGGAGCCGCGCTGGCCGGTGGGGGTGGTGGGCGCCATCACCCACTGCGCGGGCTACCGCGGATGTGCGCTGGCGCGCGCGGGGCAGCTGGCCGGTGTGGGCATCGACGCCGAGCCGAGCGCCCCCCTGCCCGAGGGGGTGCTCGGGGAGATCGCCCGCGCGGAGGAGCGGCCCCTGCTGCGCGAGCTCGCCCGCGCCGAGCCGGCGGTCCATTGGGATCGGCTGCTGTTCTGCGCCAAGGAGACCATTTACAAGGTGTGGTTCCCCATCGCCCGCTGCTGGCTGGGCTTCGAGGACGCCACGCTCACGATCGACCCCGCCGCGCGCACCTTCCAGGCCCGCCTGCTGGTTCCGTGGCCGGAGGCGGGAGCACACTTTCCCGCGCTCCTCGAGGGCCGCTGGCTGGTGCGCGATGGCCTCACGCTCGCCGCGATTGCGCTGACGCATCCTGACGATTCGCGCATTTGACCTGCCACTGACGGAGATGTCGAATCTCCGTTTGGAGGAGGCGATTTTGGGGTCGGAATTTTCACTTCTGAATTGACTCGGGGGGTGGGGCGGGTGAGAATCAAAAAAAACATCGATTACCTGTGTATTGACCAGCCTTGAGCGGCGGGATGGAGTGGTTGTCGTGCAGGGGTTCCATGGCTTGCTGACGGAGGCATGCGCCTATTGGTGCGCGCACATGCGGGTTGCCGCTCATGAATGATCGCTCGGCGATCGCGATAGTGGGGATCTCGTGCCGGCTGCCGGGAGCTGACGATCCGGAGTCCTTCTGGCGGATGTTGCGGGAGGGCGTGAGCGCCATCTCGGAGGCGCCCGCCGACCGCTGGGAGGTGGGGCGTGAGCTCGCCCTCGACGAACTTGCGCCCGCTGCCCGCCATGGGGGCTTCCTGGAGCGGATCGACTGCTTCGACCCGGCCTGCTTTGGCATCTCACCCGGGGAGGCCGCGGAGATGGACCCCCACCAGCGATTGATGCTGGAGCTCTGCTGGGAGGCCTGCGAGGACGGCGCCGTGATTCCCGCCCGCCTGCGGGACAGCCAAACGGGCGTCTTCGTGGGGGCGATCGCCGACGACTACGCCGATCTTCAGCACCGGCGCGGCGCCCGTGCGCTCACCCGGCACGCGTCCACGGGCCTGCCGCGAGGCATCGCCAACCGGGTCTCCTCCACCCTCGGCCTGCGCGGACCCAGCCTCACGGTGGACCCCGGCCAGTCCTCCTCCCTGGTGGCGGTCCACCTGGCGTGCGAGAGCCTGCGCCGCGGGGAGTCCGCGCTGGCGCTTGCGGGGGGCGTCCACCTGAACATCTCCCCGAGCGGAGCGCTCGACCCATCCCGCTTCGGTGGTCTCTCCCCGGACGGGCGCTGCTTCACCTTCGACGCCCGCGCCAACGGGTACGTCCGCGGGGAGGGCGGGGGCATGGTTGTGCTCAAGCCCCTCCCTGCGGCCCTCGCCGCGGGCGACGCGATCTACTGCTTGATCCGCGGGAGCGCGGTCAACAACGACGGTGGCGGGGACGGCCTGACGGCGCCCAACCAGACCGCCCAGGAGGAGGTCCTGCGTCAGGCCTACCGGCGGGCGGGCGTCAGGCGCGGCGACGTGCAGTACGTGGAGCTGCACGGCGTGGGCACCAGGCTGGGGGATCGCGTGGAGGCGAGCGCGCTCGGCGCGGCGCTCGGCGCCGTCAGGCCCGCCGCGGAGCCGCTCCCCGTGGGCTCCGTGAAGACCAACGTGGGGCACCTGGAGGGGGCCGCGGGGATCGTGGGGTTGATCAAGGCCGCCCTCTGCATCGAGCACGGGGAGCTGCCCCCGAGCCTCAACTTCGAGCGCCCCGCCCCGGACATCCCGCTGCAGGAGCTGCACCTGCGAGTACAGGTCCAACTGGGCGCGTGGCCGGTGGGGGAGCGTCCGCGGCTGGCGGGGGTCAGCGCGTTCGGGGTGGGGGGCAGCAACTGCCACGTGGTGGTCGGCCAACCGCCCGCCCCCGTGGATGCGCCCGTCCGCGACCCCGGGGAAGGTGAGATCGGCAGCGCGCCGGAGGGCCCGCTCGGGGGCGCGCCGGAGGGTGCGATCGGGGGCGCGCCGGAGGGCCCGCTCGGGGACCCCGGGGTGGTGTGGGTGGTGTCGGGCGGGGACCGCGCAGCGTTGCGCGCCCAGGCGCGGCGCCTGGCCCAGCACCTCGACGCCCACCCAGATCTCGACCCCTGTGACGTGGGGTATGAGCTGGCGTCGAGCCGGGCGTCGTTCGCTCGGCGGGCGGTGGTGCTCGGGAGGGAGCGACGGAGGTTGTCGGATGGCGTGGGTGCGCTGGCGGAGGGGTTGCCGGCGCCAAACGTGCTCGAGGGCGCGGCCCCGTCCGGGGGTGGCGGCGGGGTGGTTTTCCTGTTTCCGGGCCAGGGCTCCCAGTGGGTGGGGATGGCACAGGAGCTGTTGGGCTCCTCCCGCGTGTTCGGCCAGCGGATGGGTGCGTGTGAGGAAGCTCTCGCGCCGTTCGTGGAGTGGTCGCTGACGGACACCCTCCGCGGCGGGCCGGGCGCGCCGTCGCTGGAGCGCGTGGATGTGGTGCAACCGGCGTTGTTCGCGGTGATGGTCTCGCTGGCCGAGGTGTGGCGAGCTTGCGGAGTGCAGCCCGCCGCCCTGGTGGGCCACAGCATGGGCGAGATCGCGGCGGCCTGCGTGGGGGGCGGCCTGTCGATCGACGACGGCGCACGGGTCGTGGCCCTGTGGAGCCAGGCGCAGGCCACGCTCGCCGGCCAGGGCGACATGGCGTCGGTGGAGCTCTCCCACGAGCAGCTGCAGCCACGTCTCGCCCGCTGGGGCGATCGCCTTGTCATCGCCGCCATCAACGGGCCGAATTGGGTGGTGGTCTCCGGTGCCCCGGAGGCCGTCGAGGAGCTCGTCCAGGAGCTCGCCGCCGCGGGTGTCAACGCGCGCAAGATCGCGGTTGGCGTAGCCGCCCACTCGCCTCAGATCGACACCCTCCACGAGCGGCTGCTGGCGGATCTATCGCCGATCGCTCCACGCTCGTGCGACATCCCGTTCTACTCCACCCTGACCGGGGGGCTGTTGGATACCAAGGCCCTCGACTCCGAGTATTGGTGTCGGGCCCTGCGCCACACCGTGCGCTTCGAGCAGGCCATCCGCGCGCTACTCGCCGATGGGTACTACCAGTTCATCGAGGTCAGCCCCCACCCCGTGCTAACGGTGGTGATGGACGACATCGTGGATGCCGCGAGCAGCGAGCCGGGAGGCGTCTCGATCGTTCCCACGTTGCGCCGCGACCAGGGTGGCTCCGAGCGCTTTCTGGCTGCGCTGGCGGATGCGTGGGTGCGCGGGATGGGGGTGGATTGGGGGAAGGTGCTGGTGGGGCCACCCGCCAAGCGGGTGCGGCTGCCGACCTACGCCTTTCAGCGAAAGCGCTACTGGCTGGAGGACCTGGCGGTGGCGGCGGAGGACTCGGCCGGGGTGGCCGAGGGCTCGGCGGTGGCGGCGGAGGGCTTGCCGGTGGCTGCCGAGGACACGGCGGGGGTGGCAAAGGACTTGCCGGTGGCGGTGAAGGACTCGCCGGTGGCGGCTGAAGGCTCGGAGCCCTTGGCGCCGCCAGGCGGTGCGGACCGCGACGGCGGGCCCCGGGCGATCGTCCGCGAGGAGTCCCCGCTCGGGCGACGTCTGGCCGATGTCGCCGCGGCCGAGCGCGAACACGTGGTGCTGGAGCTGGTGCGGGCCGAGGCCGCGGTGGTGCTCGGACACGACTCCCCCGAGGCGGTGGAGACCCGGCGGTCGTTCAAGGAGATCGGGCTCGACTCCGCGGGAGCCCTGGAGCTGCGCAACCGGCTGCAGTCCATCACCGGGCTGCCACTGCCCCCGACGCTCCTCTTCGACCACCCCACCCCACTTGCCATGGCGGGCCATCTCCTGGGCCTGGTCACGGGCGCCCGGACCGACGCGCTCGCCGCCCTTGCTCCGGTGCGGCTGGACGAGCCGGTGGCGATCGTGGGGATGAGCTGCCGTTATCCGGGGCCCGCCCACCCCGGGCCCACCCACCCGGTGAGCTCGCCCGAGGAGCTGTGGGAGCTGGTCCTCTCCGGCGGTGACGCGATCGGGGCCTTCCCCACCGATCGGGGGTGGGACCTCGATGCGCTCTACGATCCCGATCCCGCTCACCCCAGGACGAGCTATGTGCGGGAGGGGGGATTCCTCTACGACGCGGGGGAGTTCGACGCCGCCTTCTTCGGCATCGCCCCCCGGGAGGCCCTGGCGATGGATCCCCAGCAGCGGCTGCTGCTGGAAGTCTCGTGGGAGGCGATCGAGCATGCGGGCATCGACCCGGTCTCCCTGCGCGGCAGCCCCACCGGGGTGTTCGCCGGCGTGATGGCCCAGGCGTACGGCCCCGGCCTGCACGAGGCGGCGGGGGGCCTCGAGGGCTACACCCTCACGGGGACGATCGCCAGCGTGGCGTCCGGGCGGCTCTCCTACGCCTTTGGCCTGGAGGGTCCCGCCGTGACGGTGGACACCGCGTGCTCCTCCTCGCTCGTGGCCCTGCACCTGGCGTGTGGGGCGCTGCGCGGGGGAGAGTGCTCCCTGGCGCTGGTCGGAGGGGCGTGCGTGATGGCGGGCCCGGGGATGTTCGTGGAGTTCAGCCGCCAGCGTGGCCTGGCGCCCGATGGCCGTTGCAAGCCGTTCGCGGCGGGGGCGGACGGCACGGGCTGGAGCGAGGGCGTGGGCATGCTGCTCCTGGAGCGGCTCTCCGATGCGCGGCGCAACGGCCATCCCGTGCTGGCGGTGGTGCGCGGCAGCGCGGTCAACCAGGATGGGGCGAGCAACGGGCTGACCGCCCCGAGCGGCCTCGCCCAGCAGCGGGTGATCCGTCAGGCGCTGGCCAACGCGGGGCTCTCCGCCGCCGCGGTGGACGTGGTGGAGGCGCACGGCACGGGCACCACGCTCGGCGATCCGATCGAGGCCGGGGCGCTGCTGGAGACCTATGGCCGCGAGCGCCCAGAGTCCCGTCCACTGTGGCTGGGGTCGCTGAAGTCGAACATCGGCCACACCCAGGCCGCCGCGGGGGTGGCCGGGGTGATCAAGATGGTGATGGCCCTCCGCCACGGTGTGCTGCCCATGACGCTGCACGTGGACGAGCCCTCGCCCTACGTGGACTGGGACGCGGGGGCCGTGTCGCTGCTGACCAAGGAGGTACCGTGGTCCGCCAATGGTGAGCCGCGCAGAGCGGCGGTCTCGTCATTCGGGGTGAGCGGTACCAACGCGCACGCGATTCTCGAGCAGGCCCCCGCGCTGGCCCCACCGGAGGTGACCTCCGCGGCTGTCTCACCCGCCGCGCCGACCCCCGCCGCGCCTGTCTCATCCACTGCACCGATCTCCCCCACCGCGACCACCCCCGCCATCGAGTCCATCTCCCCCACCGCCGCCGCGCGTCTGGGGGTCGTGCCCTGGGTCGTGTCGGGCCGCGGCGCGGCGGCCCTGCGCGCCCAGGCCGTGCGGCTGGGACGTTTCGTCGCGGGCGATCCCGAGCTGAGGCCCGAGGACGTCGGACTGGGGCTGGCGGGCCGCACGGCGTTCGAGTACCGGGCGGTGCTGCTCGGGGAGGACCGAGAGCAGTTGCTAGCCGAGCTGGATGCGCTTGCCCGTGGTGAAGGTGGAGGGATGGAGGTGGAAGGTGTCGCCCCCGAGGGTGGCTGTCGCACGGCGTTCCTGTTCACCGGCCAGGGCGCCCAGCGAGCGGGCATGGGCAGCGAGCTGTACGAGGTGTTCCCGGTGTTCCGGGCCGCGTTCGACGAGGTTTGCGCCCACCTGGATCCTCACCTGGAGTGCCACCTGAAGGAGATTGTGCTTGGCGGCGGGCAGCCCACCGGGGGGACCCCGGGCGGCTTGCTGGAGGACACGATGTACGCGCAGCCGGGGTTGTTTGCGCTCGAGGTTGCCTTGTTTCGCCTCGTGCGGGCGTGGGGGGTGCGTCCCGATTTCCTGATCGGCCATTCGGTCGGGGAGCTGGCGGCGGCGCACGTGGCGGGGGTGTTCTCACTCGAGGATGCCTGCCGGCTGGTGGCGGCCCGTGGCCGGTTGATGAGTGAGTTGCCAAGGGGCGGCGCGATGGTCGCCGTGGGGGCCACCGAGGGGGAGGTGTTGGACTCGCTCGAGGGTTTTGCGGGCCGGGTTGCTTTGGCGGCGGTGAATGCC
>DATMPY010000158.1:0-4451 GCA_035566955.1 Solirubrobacteraceae bacterium
CCCTGATGTCGAGTGCCCGGTCTTCCCAGCCCTCGCTGGCCCTGATGTCGAGTGCCCGGTCTTCCCAGCCCCCGCTGGCCCTGATGTCGAGTGCCCGGTCTTCCCAACCCTCGCTGGCCCTGATGTCGAGTGCTCTTGACACCCCAACACCCCCTACGCGCTGATATGGCCACGGCACCTGTCACGGACGCGGACGTGGGCGAGCTCGAGCAGGGGCTCGCGGCGGCGCGAACGCACCAGCGCCCACACACAGGGGACGTCGCCGGGGCCTCCGCCGGGGGGGGCGCTCGCCAGAAGTCGATCACGATCGGCGGGGTATGCAAGGCGCTGGCACAGGAGTTCCCGGACATCTCGATCTCCAAGATCCGCTACCTGGAGGATCAGAAGCTGCTCACCCCACGGCGGACCCCGGGGGGGTACCGCCTCTATACCCAGGGAGACGTGGCGCGCCTGCGCACGATTCTGCGCATGCAGCGCGACGAGTTCCTGCCGCTGCGGGTGATCCGCCAGGAGCTCGCGGCGGGGCGCGCCGGAGAGACCCCGCCGGGGGGTTATGGAGCTCCCGCGCATACCGCCACCCACCAGCGGGCCCGGCGGGCGAGCGTGAGCGTGCGCGAAGAGAGCGGGGCGCTGTATTCGCTCGAGGAAGTGCTGGAGGAGACCAAGGCGGACGCGAAGCTGGTGCGGGAGCTGGAGGAGTACGGGGTGGTCAGGGGGGAGCAGCGCAGCGGGGTGCGTTACTACGACGAGACGGAGCGGGAGATCGTGGGCGCGGTGGCGGAGCTCGCGCGCTACGGGGTGGGGGGCCGCAACCTCAGGGTGTTCCGCACCTCGGCGGACAGGGAGGCGAACCTCCTGCAACAGATCCTTGCCCCCGCGCTGCGCTCCCGCAACCCCCAGCGGCGCAAGGAGGCGCTGGAGGCGCTGGAGAACCTCGCGGCGGTGACCACCCATCTGCGCCACCTCCTGCTGGTGCGCGACCTGCGCAAGATCGCAGGGTGATGGGCGAGCCCGATCTGCGGGCGCTGATCCGCGACATCCCGGACTTCCCCAAGCGGGGGATCGTGTTCAAGGACATCGCGCCGCTGCTGGCGGACCCGCGGGCGCTGAAGCTGGCGGTGGGGGCGCTCGCGGGGTACGCGCGGGAGCTGGAGGTGGAGTGCGTGGTGGCGGCGGAGGCCCGCGGCTTCCTGCTCGGCCCGGCGCTCGCGCTGGAGCTGGGCGCGGGATTCGCGCTGGCGCGCAAGCCGGGCAAGCTCCCGTACGAGACGGTCAGCGCGGAGTACCTGCTGGAGTATGGCTCGGATCGCCTGGAGTTGCACACCGACGCGGTGCGCAGGGGCACGCGGGTGCTGGTGCACGACGACCTGCTGGCCACGGGCGGCACGGCGCGCGCCCTGTGCGAGCTGGTGGAGCGGCTCGGGGGAGAGGTGGTGGGCTGCGGCTTCCTGATCGAGCTGGCCTTCCTGCACGGGCGCGAGCGTCTCGCCCCGTACGGGGCCCACTCGGTGATCTCCTACGAGTCTTGACGAGAGCGTCGTAGGCTTCGGGGGTGCCAACCACGCAACGCACCCGTACGATCGCGGCGCCCGCGGGGGATGTGTGGGCATTGGTCAGCGACCCCCACCACCTGCCGCGGTGGTGGCCGCGGGTGGCGCGGGTGGAGGGGGTGGAGGGGGATGTGTTCACGAAGGTTCTCACGAGCCCGCGGGGCCGGATGGTGCGCGCGGACTTCCAGGTGGTGGGGGTGGACGAGCGTGAGCTGGTGCTGCGCTGGGCCCAGCAGGTGGAGGGCACCCCGTTCGCGCGCCTGCTTGCGGGGGCGGAGACGGAGCTGAGGCTGCGACCGGTGGGAAGGGCGACGGAGGTGACGATCGAGCTGCGCCAGGCGCTGCGGGGAATCTTCCCCCGGCTCGGCGCGAGTCGTATCCGCCGCGCGGCGCGGGCCACCCTGGACGAGGCGCTCGACGGCCTGGAGCGGATCGTTGGCTGAGGTCCCCACGATGCGCTGGTGGGGGTGGGGCGACCCGGCCCACCTGCCGACGCTGAGTGCCCATGCGCTCGAGCTCCTGCGGGAGACGGTGGGAACTACGGCGCGCCCGCGCCCGCCGGTGGCGCTGGCAGGGGTGCGGCTCCCCGCGCCGGCATTGCCGGAGGGCGCGCGGGCGGAGCTGCGGGCGCTGCTGGGCGGCGAGGAGGGCGTGCGGGACGATCACGCCGACCGGGTGGGGCACGCGGCGGGGAGGGGCTACCCGGACCTGGTGCGCCTGCGGGCGGGCGAGCCGGAGGGGGCGCCGGACGCGGTGCTGTACCCGGGCCGCCCGGAGCAGCTGGGGGCGCTGCTCGCGCTGTGCGGGCGGCACGCGCTGGCGGTGGTCCCGTTCGGGGGCGGGACGAGCGTGGTGGGCGGGGTGGCGCCGCTGCGGGGGGAGCAGGCGGGGGTGGTGTGCGTGGACATGCGCAACCTGGGGGAGCTGGTGGGCCTCGACGTGGTGTCGCGGGTGGTGAAGGTGCAGGCGGGGATGCGGGCGCCGGCGCTGGAGCGGCTGCTGGGCAGGCGGGGGCTGACGCTGGGGCACTTCCCGCAGTCCTTCGAGCACGTGTCGCTGGGGGGCTGCGCGGCGACGCGCTCGGCGGGCCAGTCCTCGACGGGGTACGGGCGCTTCGAGGAGCTGGTGGTGGGCCTGAGGATGTGCGCGCCGGCGGGGGAGGTCGCGCTGGCGGCGCGACCGGCGAGCGCGGCGGGGCCGGACCTGCGGGAGCTGGCGGTGGGCTCGGAGGGCACGCTGGGGGTGATCCACGAGCTCGACCTGAGGGTGCGGGCGGCGCCGCTGGCACACCGCTACGAGGGGGTGTTCTTCGAGGACTTCGCGGCGGGCACGGCGGCGCTGCGGGCGCTGGCCCAGGAGCGGGTGGCGCCGGCGGTGACGCGGCTCTCAGACGAGGCGGAGACGCGGATGTCGCTGGCGCAGGCGGGCGCGGCGGCGGGCGGCGTGCGGGCCACGATCAAGAGCCGAGTGGGACGGGCCTACCTGGGGGCGCGGGGCTACGGCGCGGGGTGCCTGGCGATCCTCGGCTTCGAGGGCACGCCGGAGGAGGTGGAGCACCGCGCGGAGCGGGCGCTGGAGTTGGTGCGCGGCGGGGGAGGCCTGCCGGTGGGGCGCTCGCCGGGGGAGGCGTGGCGGGCGCAGCGCTTCGCGGCGCCGTACCTGCGCGACGAGCTGCTCACGCAGGGGGTGCTGGTGGAGACGCTGGAGACGGCGACGGTGTGGTCGAACCTCCCCCGCCTCTACGGGGAGACGGGCAGGGCGATCGCGGACTCGCTGAGCGCGCAGGGGACGCCGGGGGTGGTGATGTGCCACATCTCGCACGTGTACGAGACGGGGGCGTCGCTGTACTTCACGCTGCTGGCGCCCCAGCGGGAGGGGGCGGAGATCGAGCAGTGGGAGGCGGTCAAGCGGGCGGCGAGCGGGGCGATCGCGCTGCATGGGGGCACGATCACCCACCACCACGCGGTGGGGCGCGATCACACGCCGTGGATGGCGCAGGAGATCGGGGATCAGGGGGTGGAGGCGCTACGGGCGCTGAAGGAGCGGCTCGACCCGGGGGGGATCATGAACCCGGGCAAGCTGTTGCCGTGAGTGCTTTTTTGAGATCGTCCGCGCGGGGAGGCACACGGGCCGGGCTGGTGGGCGCGGGGCTTCCGTGCCCCGCGTCCGCGGGCAGGAGGATTCCCAGCACGTTCGCCGTTCTGCGCTGAGGGCGGGCGGGGAGGCATCCCCGCATGTCCGCCGCATCTCGCGCCCCGCGGGGTGAGCCTCAGCCGAGTTTGAATGCCCCGCCGAGCACGATGCTCCCGGGGTGGGTGGGTTTTTCGCTGGTCTCTTCGGTGAGGATGATCTCGCTGTAGTGGGCGGCGGTGGCGGGCAGGCCGCCGGCGGCGGTGAGCTTGCCGTCGGAGCCGACGGTGGGGCCCTGTCCGAGCAGGAAGGCTTCGTTGGCGGTGGAGTTGTAGAGCCAGGCGGCGTAGCGGAATCCGGTCGTGGGGGGGAGGTGTTCGGCGGCGATCAGGAAGACGCGGGCGCCGCCGCGGGAGGCGACCTCGACGATCCCGAGGGCTTTGCTGGAGGAGTTGGGGGGCGTGAGGGGGAGGGTGGCGTCGACGTGGATGGCGCCGGCTTTGGAGGTGGTGGAGGTGGAGCTACCCGACCCGTTGGCGCCGGATTTGGTGTTGGAGGGGGTTGTGGAGGTGCCCCCCGTCTGGGTGGTGGTGGTACCGGTTGCGGCGGGGGGGGAGGCGGTGCTGCCGCCGCCCGAGCTGAGGCCGACGATCAGGGCGACGGCGGCGATCACGGCGACGGCGAGCCCGCCCAGCACGATCGCGCCCCCGCGGCGCGAGGCGGGCGCGGCGGGCGCTCCGTCGGGGTGTGCGGGTGGGAGCGGCGGGGTTT
>DATMPY010000159.1:0-7602 GCA_035566955.1 Solirubrobacteraceae bacterium
CATGCCGTGCAGACTGCAGCAGGAGTCTGTCCATGGCCGCCGCGCGATCCGTGCGGCGCTTGCGTAGCGCGGAGTCAGCGAACTCTCGCAGAACTGCGCTACGGGACGTGCCGAGACGAGTAGCCTCAGCATCGACCTCGCTCAAGAGGTCGTCCGGCATTGACACCATGACCTTCGCCATGTGCGGAGTATACCGTGGTATACGGCAGGATCGCAACGGCACGTAGTCGTCGCGGCACGTCGCAGAAACGCTCGATCGTATGCTGGGACCGCACCGCCGTCTCAGTCGGAGAGAGTGCGCTCCTGTGGGTGGATCGTCTCGCCCCGGGCGAGCATCGCGACGAACTGCTCGATCCGTCGCAGCCGGGTCTCACGCCGCTTGGCGCTCTGGAGGCGGTAGAGCACGGCGTAGCGGTTCTGGCTGGTGAGGATCTCGAACATCGCCTGCGCGCGGGGCTCGGCGGCGAGTGCCGCGGCGAGGTCGACAGGCACCTCGATCGTCCGCTGACCCGGGTAGGCCGACTCCCATCTGCCGTCCGCTCTCGCCCGCTCGACCGCGGCGAGGCCTGCGGGTAGCACGCGGCCTTCGCCGAGGAGGCGTTCAAAGAGCGCGACGTTGCGCTCCGACCATGCGCTCCGGGCTCGCCGGGGCGTGAAACGCTGGCGGTAGGTCAGCTCGTCGCGCCTCCTGAGCTGACCGTCTATCCAACCGTGGCATAGTGCCTCCTCCAACGCCTCGTCGTAGGTGAGCCGCGTCGGCGCGGTCGTGCCCTTCTTGGCCAGGACCAGCCAGACTCCGGGCTCCTCCGCGTGGTTGGCCCCAAGCCAAGCGCGCCAGCCCGCGACATCGGTGAGGATCAGCTCACGAAGCGCATCAGCCACGCGCGCAGTCTCGCAGGAGAAGCATCCGGGCACCGAGTCCGGTCGCGCCCGCGTCCCGGTGTTAGGATCGCGCAGCGATGCCTGATAACCCGAACCGGGGCGCGGTCCTGATCAGTGGTGCATCGACGGGCATCGGGCGAGCCTGCGCGGAGCATCTCGACAGCCTCGGCTTCACCGTCTTTGCCGGCGTGCGCAAGCAGTCAGACGCCGACTCGCTGCGGGGCGCTGGATCTGGGCGCACGCAGCCACTGATGCTCGACGTCACCGAGAGCGAGTCGGTTGCCTGCGCGATGCGGACTGTCGATGAGGCTTCCCCCGCCGGCCTTGCCGGACTCGTCAACAACGCCGGCATCTCGGTGGGCGGACCACTCGAGTTCGTGGCGATCGACGAATGGCGGCGCCAGCTCGAGGTCAACTTCATCGGCCAGGTCGCCGTCACCCAGGCGGCCCTGCCGGCACTGCGCAGGGCGCGGGGGCGAATCGTGAACATGACCTCGATCGGCGGTCGTCTGGCCAGTCCCTTCCTTGGACCGTACAACGCGTCGAAGTACGCGCTCGAGGCGGTCACCGACGCGCTCCGACTCGAGTTGCGCCAGTTCGGCGTCAAGGTCGCAGCCGTCGAGCCGGGGGCGGTCGCTACGCCGATCTGGGAGAAGGGCCGCGCCAGCGCCGCGCAGGCAACGGCGAGCATGCCGGCCGAAGCTCAGCAGCTCTATAGCGCCGGGATCGCGGCGATATCCAAGTTCATCGCTCTGGGTGAGCGTTCAGGTGTACCGCCGCTCGAGGTGGCGCGGGCCGTGGAGCACGCCCTCACCGCGAGCCGACCCAAGACCCGTTACGTGGTCGGACGCGACGCGAAGGTGCGCCTCATCCTCACGCGACTTCTGCCGACCAGCGTGATGGACAGGGTGGTCGTGCGCGCGATGGGGCTCTGATGGCCGCGCGCCCACTGGTGTGTGCGCGCGGCATACTTCTTTGAAATCCGTTCACGCAATCCCACAGAAAGGTCGCGTCCCATGCATCCGTTCCGCAGGGCAATCGAGACAGGCGAAACGGACCGCGTGCTCGAGCTGTTCTCACCAGAGGTTGTGTTCAACAGCCCCGTCGTGTTTCGCCCCTACCGCGGACGCGAGGCGCTCGGCGTGATCCTCGGCGCCGTGACGCGCGTCTTCGAGGACTTCCACTACGAACGCGAAATTGGTGCGGAGGGAGCCAGCGACCACGCACTGCTGTTCAGGGCGCGCGTGGGGGACCGCGAGCTGCACGGGTGCGACTTCCTGCACACCGGTCAGGACGGGCTGATCGATGAGTTGACCGTGATGGTCCGGCCGCGCTCGGCGGTGCTCGCGCTCGCGGAGGCGATGAAAGCCGAGGTTCTCGCGTTCCAACGCGAGCTGGGTGTGGAGGCGCTCACTTGAGCGCCCTGCAGAGGCCAAGCGCCGCACGACTCGAGAGTGGCCATGACGCCCCGGGGTGGAGCCACCGGCAGCCGCCCAGCCTGCGGGAGGCGGCTTTCAGGTGGCGTTGGCGATGATCGTAAAGAAGTCGCGGCGATCGGGACCGAGCAGCCGCTTGGGGATGCCCTCCTGACCTGGCACGACCCCAACGGCGGTGGGCCCACCGCTGTGATGGATATAGAGGTATCCGGAGACCCACCCGGGGTTGATGTCGAGCTCGACCGCCCGCACAACGCCCGCATCGACCAATGCGTGCGCAAGCGTGGCCGGCGTCAGGCGCTCGCCGGCTGCCCATACAAGCTGGCCGTTACTCGCGATCCCCAACGCCGAGCGGGCCGTGGCGGCCAAACCCCCGACGGTTTTCCCCCAGCAGATCACGATGCAACTCTGGACGGTCGGCGCGACTACGCCGCGGTCCACGAGCAGGTGCAGGTTCTGCAGAACTGAAACAACCGCGAGGCCACGGGCCGGGACATCACGGTGCCACGCCCCGATTTCGGTTGTGCCGTTGCGGTAGGTCACGATCGAGCCCAAGCCCGCCGCGAGCGGAACCCCGACGCGACCGTATGCCTCGAACCCAACGGAGCCATAGCCGAGTTTGAAGCCACCGTTGAAGGCGGCCACTACGCGGTGGATCTCGCTCGCGCCGATACGGTCCCCATACCTCCAGCCGTGACCGCGGGGTTCCCCCGACCCCGCATGCAGATCGAGGCGCACGAGTCGCTGATCGAAGCGCAACAGCGTCACACCGGAGCGCTGCGCGATCCAGGCGGCGGGCTGGCCACCAACGCTCGCAGCCACCCTCCACGTCGGTCTCACCTGGCCAGGTCTCCCGACGACCGGAGCCCTCGAAACGCGTCTGATCAGCGCGACTTTCGCTCCGCCCCCGTCCTCGGCGATAGACGCGTGGCCGCGATCGTCGTTCTGGGCTGCGTTGGACTGGCTTCCACAGCCGCCCACCGCCACCGCCAGTATTGCGACCATGCTCGCCACGCACGTCGGTCGTAGCTTCATCTTGCCAACTTCCCTGGCTGGTGTTATGGGCATCTAACGCCAGAATGAGAATCAGCACAGGGTCCCGATCGCTCGAGGCCGACCGGATGGGTAGGTGTTCCGGCTGGCGAGACCCGGTACTTCGGGAAGGATGGCGGCGGCATCGGAGTCATGTCTACCTGGCCGGGTGGAGAGAAGCCCGGGGAGGTATGCCTGCGGGGCTCAGGTCCGCACGGGCGCGACAACGACGGAGGAATCACGTGACCAGAAGATCGTTCATGGCAGTTCCGCTCGCCACATTGGCGCTCGTAGGATGCGGTGGCTCCAGCGGCAGCACGTCCAGCTCGAGCACGTCGAGCGCGGCGGTGGCGAGCACCGGCGCGACGACCGCGGCGACCACCGCCAGCGCCTTCCTCACGCCGCTGAGGACGGTCTCGACGACCGCCCCCACGGTTCCCGCCAACGGCGATGTGAACCCCTACGGCATCGCCCTTGTGCAGACGAGCGTGGGCGCGCTGCACGCGGGCGATCTGCTGGTCAGCAACTTCAACGACAAGGCCAACAACCAGGGGACGGGCACAACCATCGTCCGGGTCAGCCCCGCGGGCAGGCTTGCGCCGTTCGCGGCGATCAGCGCGGGCTCGCTCCCGGGCAGCTGCCCGGGAGGGGTGGGGCTGACGACAGCGCTCAGCGTGCTCCCGGGAGGCTACGTGGTGGTGGGGAGCCTGCCCACGACCAACGGCAAGTCGGCTACCGCGAAGACGGGTTGCCTGATCGTGCTGGACAGCACGGGCAAGCCGGTGAGCACGATCTCGGGCCCCAAGATCGCGGGACCGTGGGACATGACGGGGGTGACGCGGGGGAACGAAACCACGCTGTTCGTGAGCAACGCCCTGGACGGGGGAGCCGCCAAGGGGGTGCACACGGTCAGGAACTCCACGGTGCTGCGCATCCGTCTGCGCTCGGAAGCCGGCCAGCCGCCGAGGGTGCTCGGCGAACAGGTGATCGCGGACGGGATTCCCTGGCGCGACGATCCGGCTGCGCTGGTGATCGGTCCGACCGGCGTGGCGCTCGCGGCGAACGGAACGCTGTACCTCGCGGACACCCTCACGAACCGGATCGCGGCGATCCCGCAGGCGCTCACCCGCACCACGGCCGCGGCGGACGGCGGCGCGACGGTATCCCAGGGTGGAATGCTCAACCAGCCGCTCGGGCTGACGCTCGCGCCGAACGGGGACATCCTGACGGTCAACGCCGGCGATGGGAACATCGTGGAGACAACCCCGGCGGGCCAGCAGCTGATCGCGCGGACGGCTGACAGCACGACGGGCGCGGGGTCGCTGTTTGGCCTGGTGGTGGCCCCGGGCGGAAGGGGTGTGTTCTACGTGGACGACGGCGCGAACACGGTGCGGCTGCTCCACTGAGGGGGGCTGTCAACGAGTGCTCGACAGGGTGGGGTCGCGGTCGCCCAAGGGGATCAGGGCGACTGAGGCCCCGCCCGCGTCAAGCCGCGGTGCGGCTCGCCTGCGCCGCGGGCGCGGCGGTCTCCGCGGGCGCGTCGCCACGGATCAAGTCGGCGGCGCGCTCGGCGAGGGCGATGGTGGGGGCGTTGGTGTTGCCACGGGGGACGGTGGGCATCACGGAGGCGTCGATCACGCGCAGGCCCTCGACGCCGCGCACGCGCAACTCGGTGTCCACCACGGAGGCCTCGTCGGAGCCCATGCGGCAGGTTCCGACGGGGTGGTAGAGGGTGAAGGTCTGCTGGCGGATGTGCGCCCGCAGGTCGGCGTCGGAGTCGGAGGCGGGGGTGTAGTGGGGCCGGCGGGTGTAGGGGGCGAGGGCGGGCTGGGAGGCGATCTCGAGGGCCACGCGGACGCCCTCGATCATGGTGGCGAGGTCGGAGTCCTCGGAGTAGTAGTTGTGGAGGATGTAGGGCTTGGCGGTGGGGTCCGCGGAGAGCAGGGCGACGCTCCCGCGGCTGGCGGGGGTGAGCACGCAGGGTCCGACGCCGAAGCCGTGCTCGAAGACGGGCTCGTCGACGTACAGGGCGGGAGCGGCGTGGAACTGGATGTCGGGTGCCTGAAGGCCGGGCCGGGTGCGGATGAAGCCGCCGACCTCGGCGATGTTGGAGGTCAGCGGCCCGCGCCCCTGCTGGACGAAGGCGGCGAGGTTCTCCTCGTTCATCGCGGTGAGCAGGGAGACGGGCTCGTCGTGGGTCCAGGTGAGTCCGGCGGCGGGGTGGTCCTGGAGGTTCTGTCCGACCCCGGGGAGGTCCTGGACGACGGGGATCTGGAGCATGGTGAGCAGCTCCGCGGAGCCCACCCCGGAGAGCATGAGCAGCTGCGGGGAGTTGTAGGTGCCGCCGCAGAGGATCACCTCGCGCTGGGCGCGGAGCTCGTGGAGCTCGCCCAGGCGGGCGGCCTGCACGCCGACGGCGCGCCCATCCTCGAAGAGCACGCGGTGGACCTGCATGTGGGTCTCCACGACGAGATTCGGGCGGGGCGTGGCGGGGTGCAGGTAGGCGACGGCGGCGCTGCAGCGGTGCCCGTCGCGCTGGGTGAGCTGGTAGTAGCCGAAGCCGTCCTGGGTGGCGCCGTTGAAGTCCGCGTTGGCGGGCAGGCCGGCCTGGGCGGTGGCCTCCAGGAAGGCGTCTGAGATCGGGTTGCGGGAGCGACCGTCGGAGACGGTCAGGGGTCCGTCGGAGCCGTGCAGCTCGCTGGCGCCGCGCTCGTTGTCCTCGGCGCGGATGAAGTAGGGCAGCAGCTCGTCGTAGCCCCACCCATCGCAGCCGCCCTCGCGCCAGCCGTCGTAGTCGGCGGGGTTGCCGCGGATGTAGACCATGGCGTTGGTGGAGGAGGAGCCTCCGAGGGTCTTGCCGCGGGGCAGGTAGATGCGCCGGCGGTCGGCGTGGGGCTCGGCGGCGGTGGAGTAGTCCCAGTCGACCTGGGTGCGAAACAGCTGGCTGAAGGCGAGGGGAACGTGGACGTTCTCGATCGCGTCCGGAGGGCCGGCCTCGATCAGGGCGACGCTGACGTCGGGATCCTCGCTCAGCCGGGCCGCGAGCACGCACCCGGCGGAACCCGCCCCGACGATCACGTAGTCGTACATGTGCCCAACTCCCTCCATCAAACGAGCCGATGCTCGAGCTGCCAGCAATGCTACACCTCCCCGTAGGGCCCCGGCGGGGAATCTCGTCACTGGGGGGTCGTCACCCGGGAGGGCCTCGGCGGGGAATCTCGTCACTGGGGAGTCGTCACCCGGGAGTGCCCCGGAGCGGGGAAATCTCGCCACCGGGAGTGCCCCGGGCGGGGGAACGGATTGCCCCGGGCGGGGCATCTCGCCGCCGCGATGGCGTGTGTGCGTAGTTAACCGCGCACCTTTTGCAAGCCAGTGTTGCCCGTGTTAGCGTGCGACGAGGAACCCTAACAAGGAGGTTGCCATGGCTGACTTGGAGAGCAAGCGCTTCGAGTCTCCGGACGAGGTGAGGTCGTTCCAGGAGGACATGGGGAACGTGCGGATCGTGAACCTGACGAGCGGCGCGGTGGGGCACGGGACGTTCAAGCCGGGGTGGCGGTGGTCGCAGCACGTCAAGCCGATCGCGGGCACGGACAGCTGCAAGGTGGAGCACATCGGGTACGTGCTGAGGGGTCGCATGGCGGTGGCCATGGACGATGGCTCCAAAGTGGAGTACGGGCCGGGGGATGTGTTTCGGATGCCGCCTGGCCACGATGCGTGGATCGTGGGCGAGGAGGCGTGCGAGCTGCTCGATTTCGGCGGGTTGCGCGGCTACGCCCAGCCCAGCTGACGCGCTGCCCGGAGCGACTGTCGAGGAGGTCCGCCTCCGGGCTTGATGGAAAGCCGGCTTCGGGCTGTCACCTCGAAGATCGGACCCCACACCACAGAGATCGCCTGGTGGGCGCATCCCGGAACCGCTCTCCACACGGGAGGCGGCCCCCGGAGCCCTCCGCTGCGGGGATTACGCTGTGGGCAGATGCCCGCTAGCGAGCGCCTCGCAGTGATCGACCTGGGGTCGAACTCGTTCCGCCTCGTGGTGTTCACGGCGACGGAGGGGTGGTGGCAGCGCACGGACGAGATCTACCAGCCGGTGCGGATCGGGGAAGGGATGGCGGCGACGGGCAGGCTGGGGGAGCAGCCGATGGAGAGGGCGCTGGCGGCGCTGGACGTGTTCGACCACTTCTGCGCGGCGGCGGGGCTGTTGAGCCCGCCCGCCCCGTCTGCCTCTGAGGGCTTGCCGGCCCCACCGGCTTCG
>DATMPY010000160.1:0-4646 GCA_035566955.1 Solirubrobacteraceae bacterium
CGGTGGGCGGCCGGTGGGGATTTACTCCCGGATCGAGGGAGCCGGCGGCGGGGAGCTGGCGCCCGGCGAGGGAGGGTGGACCCGTCACGCGAGCGGGGTGCTCGCAGCCGAGGAGGGCGCGGACCGCGTGGCCCTGCGAGAGCGTGTGGCCCCCCTGGAGGGCGCGTGGCCCCCGCAGGACGCGGTGGCGGTGGCGGTCGAGGGCTTCTACGAGCAGATGGCGGAGCGGGGTCTCGACTATGGACCGGCGTTCCTCGGCATCCAAGCGCTGTGGCGGCGGGGCGAGGAGCTGTTCGCCGAGCTGTCGCTGGCGGATGCCGAGCGGGCGCAGGCCGGCCTGTTCGGCATCCACCCGGCGCTGCTCGACGCCGGGGTGCAGGCGTTCGGCGCGAGCCCAGCCGAGGGTGAGGGTGGGGGCGAGGCGAAAGGAGAGGATGGTGGCTTGCTGCGTCTGCCGTTCGCCTTCAACGGCGTCGAGCTGTACGCGGAGGGCGCTGGCGCGGTGCGCGCGCACATCTCGCCAGCCGGCGCCGGGGGGATGTCCTTTGTAGCGGTCGATGAGAGCGGTGCGCCGGTGGCGTCGATGAAGTCGCTGATGGTCCGCGGGGTCGCGCGCGAGCAGCTTACGAATGTCCGCGGCAGCGGCGATCGGGACGCGCTGTTCGTCCTGGATTGGGAGCCGGCCTCCACGTCTGCGCCCACTAATGCTGCCCCCACCCGTGCTGTCCCTACCGATGCTGCGCCCACCCCCCCGGAGCCGGTGGCGGGCGACACGGCGGTGGTGGTGGGCGCGCGGGGCTCCGCGCTCGCGCAGGCACTGGTCGCCGCTGGGCGCACTGTCGAGCTCCACGAGAGCCTCGGCGCGCTTGGCGAGGCCCTCGGCGATGGGGGCACGGCTCCCGGGGTGGTGTTCGTGGACTGCGGGCTGGGTGAGGCCCGGAACGGGACGGTGCAACGGGTGCTCGGCCTGGCGCAAAAGTGGCTCGCGGATGAGCGCTTCGCGGGCTCGCGCTTGGCGCTGATCACGTGGGGGGCGATGGTGGCACGCCCCGGGGATGGGGTCCCCGACCTGGCGGGGGCGCCGGTGTGGGGGTTGGTGCGTTCGGCGCAATCGGAGAACCCCGGGCGGTTCGTGCTCGTGGACGTCGAGGACTCGCACTCCCTCGACGCGCTGGAGCGGGCGCTCGACACCGGCGAGCCGCAGCTGGCGATCCGCGTGGGCGCCGTCCTCGTGCCGCGCCTGACCCGCGGCCCGGCGCCCGCAAGCGGGGCTCCGCCGGCGCCCCCCAGCGGCGGGACGGTGCTGGTCACGGGGGGAACGGGCGCCGTGGGGGGCGTGGCGGCCAGGCATCTGGTGCGGGAGCATGGCGTCGGGCGCCTGCTGCTGGTGAGCAGGAGCGGCAGCACGGCGGAGGGCGCCCCGGAGTTGCAGGCGGAGCTAGAGGCACTCGGCGCCCACGTCCAGATAGCGCAGTGCGACGTGTCCGATCGTGAGGCGGTGCGGGCGCTGCTCGACTCGATCCCGCGGGAGGCGCCGCTGCGTGGGGTGGTGCACGCCGCGGGCCTGCTCGACGACGGTGTGATGGAGTCGCTGACGGACGAGCGCCTGGAGCGGGTACTCGCGGCCAAGGCACACGCGGCGTGGCATCTGCACGAGCTGACAGCGGACCTCGATCTCGGCCTGTTCGTGCTGTTCTCCTCCGCGGCGGGCACGCTGGGAAGCCCGGGTCAGGGCAACTACGCGGCGGCGAACGCGTTCCTGGATGGGCTGGCGGCGCATCGTCGCGCACGGGGGCTCGCGGGCGTGTCGATCGCGTGGGGAGCGTGGGAGCAAAGCGGCGGGATGGCCGCGCGCTTGAGCGAGGCGGATCGCGCACGGGTGCGCCGCTCGGGGTTGGGGGTGCTTTCCGCCGAGCGCGCGATGGGGCTATTCGACCGGGCCGTGGCTGGCGCCGAGGCGTTCGTGTTCTGCGCCCCACTGGATCTGGGGGTGCTGCGCGCGCAGGCGAGGATGGGTGCGCTGCCAACTTTGCTCGGCGGTCTGGTGGCGGCGCCCGCTCGCCGTCCAGGCGCGCAGGGTGGTTCGCTGGCGCGTCGGCTGACGGGCGTCGCGGAGGATCAGCGCGAGCGCGTCGCACTGGAGGCGGTGGTGGGCCAGGTCGCGGCTGTACTGGGCCATCCCGCCACGAGCGGCGTGGATGCGCGGCGCACGTTCAAGGACGCGGGCTTCGACTCGCTCTCGGCGGTGGAGCTGCGCAATCGCCTGGGCGCGGTGACCGGCCTGCGCCTGCCCGCGACGCTCGTGTTCGACTACCCGACCCCGGTCGCGGTGGCGAAGTATCTGTTGGCCGAGATCGCAGGCGGGGAGGTGGGAGCCGCCACCCCGAGGGCTCCCCGCGCGGCGGTGGACGAGCCGCTGGCGATCGTGGGAATGAGCTGTCGCTACCCGGGCGGGGTGCGCTCGGCGGAGGAGCTGTGGCAGCTCGTCAGCCAGGGCCGGGACGGCATCTCCCTGTTTCCCGTCGATCGCGGCTGGGATCTGGCGGGCCTGTACGACCCCGATCCCGACCGGCCCGGCACGTGCTATACGCGCGAGGGCGGGTTCCTGCTCGACGCGGGCGAGTTCGACGCTGGGTTCTTCGGGATCGGCCCCAGGGAGGCGCTGGCGATGGATCCCCAGCAGCGGCTCCTGCTGGAGGCGGCGTGGGAGGCGATGGAGGATGCGGGGATCGATCCCGCGTCGCTGCGGGGCAGCCAGACGGGGGTCTTCGCGGGGATCAGCTCCTCGGACTACGGCCTGGGCCTGGGCAAGGCGGTGTCCGGGGGGCTGGAGGGCTACCGCTTGACGGGTGGTACGGGCAGCGTGGCCTCGGGCAGGGTGGCATACACGTTCGGCTTCGAGGGCCCCGCGGTTTCGGTGGACACGGCGTGCTCGTCCTCGCTGGTGGCGTTGCACTGGGCCTGCCAGGCGCTGCGCCAAGGGGAATGCGAGCTGGCGCTCGCCGGCGGGGTGACGGTGCTCGCCTCGCCGGGGCTGTTCGTCGAGTTCGCGCGCCAGCGGGGGCTCTCGCCGGACGGGCGCTGCAAGTCCTTCGCGGACGCGGCCGACGGCGTGGGTTGGGGCGAGGGGGTGGGCCTGGTGCTGTTGGAGCGCCTCTCCGACGCCCAGCGCAACGGCCACCGCGTGCTGGGGGTGGTGCGCGCCAGCGCCGTCAACCAGGATGGCGCGAGCAACGGCCTGACGGCCCCGAACGGCCCCTCGCAGCGGCGGGTGATCGAGCGCGCGCTGGCGGGCGCGGGCCTCTCCCCCGTCCAGGTGGACGCGGTCGAGGCGCACGGCACAGGTACCACGTTGGGCGATCCGATCGAGGCGCAGGCGCTGCTGGCGACGTATGGGCAGGGGCGCCCAGAGGGGCGCCCGCTGTGGCTGGGGTCGGTGAAGTCGAACATCGGCCACACCGGCACGGCGGCGGGGGTGGCGGGGGTGATCAAGATGGTGCAGGCGCTGCGCCACGGTGTGCTGCCGCGGACGCTGCACGTCGACGAGCCCTCCACGCAGGTGGATTGGTCGGCGGGCGCGGTGGCGCTGCTGACCGAGCAGGTGCCATGGGAGCGGGGTGGCGAGCCCCGCCGGGCGGGTGTCTCGTCGTTCGGGATCAGCGGCACCAACGCGCACGTGATCCTCGAAGAGGCGCCGGTGGCCGAGAGCGAGCGCTCCCCGGCAGCAGGCGCGGGTGCGCTCGGAGACAGGGTGGTGCCGTGGGTGCTGTCGGGTAGAGCAGCAGGGGCGTTGTCGGGCCAGGCGGGGCGCCTGCGGGAGTTCGTGGAGGGCGCTCCGGAGCTCGACCTAAGCAGCGTGGGGCGCGCCCTGCTGGGTCGGTCGGTGTTCGAGCAGCGCGCGGTGGTGGTGGGTGAGGAGCGGGAGGCTCTGCTGGCTGGCCTGGGGGCGCTGACGGAAGGTGGCGCGGCTGGTGAGTCCGCGGCAGGTGTGGTGCACGGCGCGCCTGGTGTTTCCGTGGCGGGTGTAGTACGCGGCGTGGCCGCTGCGTCCGACGGTGTGGTGTTTGTGTTTCCCGGCCAGGGCGCCCAGTGGGTGGGCATGGGCCGGGAGCTGCTGGAGTGCTCGGGTGTCTTCGCCCGCCGGCTGGGGGAGTGTGGGGAGGCGTTGGCGCCGTTTGTGGAGTTTTCGGTGGTGGACGTGCTGCGCGAGGGCGAGGCGTTGGAGCGGGTGGACGTGGTGCAGCCGGTGCTGTGGGCGGTGATGGTGTCGCTGGCGGAGCTGTGGCGTGCATGTGGTGTGCGCCCGGATGTGGTGGTAGGTCACTCACAGGGTGAGATCGCGGCAGCGTGTGTGGCGGGCGGCCTGTCGCTCCAGGACGCGGCGCGGGTGGTCGCGTTGCGCAGCAGGGCGTTGCTGGGGTTGGTGGGTCGTGGGGGAATGGTGTCGGTGGGGGCGGGTGTAAATGTGGTTGAGGATTTGTTGGCTGGTTTTGCTGGCCGGGCGGGTGTGGCGGCGGTGAACGGCCCGGGGTCGGTGGTGGTGTCGGGCGACGTCGACGCGCTGGGGGAGCTGGTGGGGGTGTGTGAGGCGCGGGGTGTGTGGGCGCGGGAGATCGCGGTCGACTACGCGTCGCATTCGGCGCATG
>DATMPY010000161.1:0-6150 GCA_035566955.1 Solirubrobacteraceae bacterium
GATCCGCTCGCGCCGCAGCGGCGAGGCGTCGTACAGCGCCGGCAGCGGGCGCACCGGGCGCACGTTCGCGTATAGACCCAGGCCTCTGCGCAGCCCCAGCAGGCCCTGCTCCGGGCGCGGCGCGCCCTGCTTGGTGGTGTCCCACTTCGGGCCCCCCACCGCGCCCAGCAGCACCGCGTCCGCGCGCTTGCACGCCGCCAGCGTCTCGTCGCTCAGCGGCGTCCCGAACGCGTCGATCGAGGCGCCCCCGATCGGCCGCTCGTCGAATTCGAACTCCCCGACCGCGTTCAGCACTTCGCGTGTGGCGGCCATGATCTCCGGGCCGATCCCGTCCCCCGGGAGGACCGCTATGCGCTTGGACACTGGCATCCTGGCTTCCATTCCGTTCACACCCTACCCCGGCGGATGGGGCACAGTCACCCCCTGGACGCCAGCTTGCATACCCTCGCAGCAAGGATTCCAATCCTCGCAACGAGGTTGTCATCGAGCCTCACAGCGAGGTTGTAACAGGTCCCACGCGCTCCCGGGTGCCCTCGTAGGCGATGATTGCATCCTCCTGCCCAAACGTCACCGCCACGTCGTCGAGGCCCTCCAGCAAGCGCCGCCGCGTCTCCGAGTCGATCTCGAACGGCACCGTGACGAGCTCCCCGTCGGGATAGTGGGGGTGGTGGGCGGGAACCGGATACCGGACCTCCCGCGCGCGCAGGTCCACCTGCCCCTCTCCCGCCGCCGCCAGCGCGCGGCAGTGCTCCTCTGCCAGGACCACCGGCAGCAGGCCGATCTTCGTGCAGTTGGAGTAGAAGATGTCCGCGAACGACGGCGCCACCAGCACCTTGAAGCCGTAGTCCTGCAGGCCCCACGGCGCGTGCTCGCGCGAGGAGCCACAGCCGAAGTTCTCCCCCGCCACCAGGATCGGGTTCGCCGGCAGCTCCCACCCCGGCTCCTTCGCCCAGTCGTAGAAGAGGAACTCCCCGAAGCCCGAGCGCTCCACCCGCTTCAGGAACTGCTTGGGCATGATCTGGTCGGTGTCGACATTGGCCCGGTCCAGATGGCTCACCGCGCCTGAGATCGTCTCGATCGCGTCCATCTCGGGCCTCCTCAATTCCACTTTCGGATGTCGGTGAAATGCCCCTCGATCGCAGCCGCCGCCGCCATCTGGGGGGAGACCAGGTGCGTGCGCCCGCCCCGGCCCTGGCGGCCCTCGAAGTTGCGGTTCGACGTCGACGCGCAGCGCTCGCCCGGGGCGAGGATGTCCGGGTTCATCCCCAGGCACATCGAGCAGCCCGCCACCCGCCAGTCGAAGCCCGCCTCGCGGAAGATCCGATCGAGGCCCTCCGCCTCCGCCTGCGCCTTGACCTGCTGGGAGCCCGGCACCACCATCGCGTTCACGCTCCCCGCCACCCTGCGCCCCGCCACGACCTCCGCCGCCGCGCGCAGGTCGCCGATCCGCGAGTTCGTGCACGAGCCGATGAACACCCTGTCGACCGCGATCTGCTCGATCGGCGTCCCCGGCTCCAGAGCCATGTAGTGCAGCGCGCGCTCCACCGCCTCGCGCTCGCTGCGGCTGGCCAGCTGCTCAGGGTCTGGCACCCGCCCGGTCACCTCCGCGACCATCGCCGGCGTCGTGCCCCACGTCACCTGCGGCGAGAGCGCCGCCGCGTCCACGGTGATCTCGGTGTCGAAGCTCGCGCCCGCATCGCTTCTCAGCTCCCTCCAGTGCTCGAACGCCGCCTCCAGTTCAGCCCCGCGCGGAGCGCCCGGGCGCTCGCGGTCGGCGAACCACGCAAACGTGGTCTCGTCCGGCGCGATCATCCCCGCGCGCCCACCCCCCTCGATCGTCATGTTGCAGACCGTCATCCGCCCCTCCATCGAGAGGCACTCGATCGCCGGGCCCACGTACTCGACCACGTGGCCCGTGGCACCGCCCACGCCCAGCTGGCCGATCGTGCCGAGGATCAGGTCCTTCGCCGTGACCCCGAAGCCGAGCTCGCCCGCGTAGCTGATGCGCATCGAGCGCGGGCGCTGCTGGACCATGCACTGCGTCGCCAGCACGTGCTCCACCTCGCTCGTGCCGATCCCGAACGCCAGCGCCCCGAACGCCCCGTGGGTGGCGGTATGGGAGTCCCCGCAGACGATCGTCATGCCCGGCTGCGTCACGCCCAGCTCCGGGCCAATCACATGCACGATCCCCTGACGATCGGAGCCCAGCGAGTACACCGGGACCCCGAACTCCGCGCAGTTGCGCTCCAGCGTCTGCACCTGCACGCGGGACAGCTCTTCCCTGATCGCCGCCGCGTTCGGGGTGCCGTCCGTCGGCGTGTTGTGGTCGGCGGTGGCCAGCGTGCGGTCCGGTCGGCGCACCTGCCGGCCCGCGAGGCGCAGACCGTCGAATGCCTGTGGGCTCGTCACCTCGTGCACCAGGTGCAGGTCGATGTACAGCAGGCCAGGCGCCACCTCGTGCGCCTCCCAGATCTTCTCGAACATGGTCTTGGGCATGGGGCTCATGGTGCCGTAGCGGGCAGTCCGGCGGCGTCCCGCGGTTCCAGTGTGCGCGCGCGAGCGACCGAGAGGGCGCGCACATACGCACGGGCGGCCGCCTCGATGATGTCGGTCGAGACCGCCTGGCCCGAACCCGAGCGGCCCTCGATCTCCACCACCACCGAGACCTCCCCGAGCGCGTCCTGGCCCTCGGTCACCGCGCCGATCTTGAAATCGCTGAGCTTCGGGTGCATGCCCACCGCCGTGTTGATCGCCGCCAGCACCGCGTCGATCGGACCGTCGCCAGTGAACGAGCCCTCCGCGAGCTCGCCCTCCGGTAGCCGCACAGCGACCCGCGCGTGCGGGGGCCGGCGCGAGGAGGCCTCCACCTCGAACCACTCCAGCGTGTACCCCGGGATCTCCCCGCGCAGCTCGTCGCTCATCAGCGCCTCCAGGTCCATCGCCGTGACCGCCTTCTTCTTGTCCGCGATCTCCTTGAAGCGCTTGAACGCCGTGTTCAGCGCCTGGCCGTCGACCTCGAAGCCCATCTCCGCCAGCGCATCGTGCAGCGCGTGGCGGCCGGAGTGCTTGCCCAGCACGATCGAGTTCGACTCCAAGCCCACCGTGGTGGCGTCCATGATCTCGTACGTCGAGCGCTCCTTCAGCACCCCGTCCTGGTGAATGCCCGACTCGTGCGCGAACGCGTTGCGCCCCACAATCGCCTTGTTCGGCTGCACCGGGTAGCCCGTCAGGCGCGACACCAGCCGGCTCGTGCGCGCCAGCTCGCGCGAGTTGACGCCCGTGTCAAGGCCCCCCACGTCCGCGCGGCGCGTGCGCAGCAGCATCACGATCTCCTCCAGCGACGCGTTGCCCGCGCGCTCTCCGATCCCGTTGACCGCGCACTCCACCTGGCGCGCCCCCGCCAGCACGCCTGCGAACGAGTTCGCCACCGCCAGCCCCAGGTCGTCGTGGCAGTGCACCGACAGCGTCACGTCGCGCAGCTCCGGCACCAGCTCGTACAGCCTGGCCAGGAACGCCTGGAACTCGTGCGGCATGGCATAGCCGACCGTGTCCGGGATGTTGATCGTCGTGGCGCCCTCCTCGATCGCGATCTTCACGACCTCAGCGGTGAACTCCACTTCCGAGCGCGTCGCGTCCATCGGCGAGAACTCCACGTCCTCCAGGTACCGCTTGGCGTGCGCCACCGCCGCCCGCGCCTGGCCCTTGACGTCCTCGCGCGTGGTCTGCAGCTGGTGCACAATGTGAATGTCCGACGTGGAGATGAACGTGTGAATCCGCGGGCGCTCCGCGTCCCTGACCGCCTCCCACGCGGCGTCGATGTCCGCCACATGCGTGCGCGCCAGGCCCGCGATGATCGGCGGTGCCGGATCGCTCACCTCGCGCGCGATCGTCTGCACCGCCTCGAAGTCACCCGGCGAGGTGATCGGGAAGCCCGCCTCGATCACGTCCACCCCCAGCCTGGCCAGCTGCTGGGCGATCTCCAGCTTCTCCGCCGTGTTCAGCGCGATCCCCGGCGACTGCTCGCCGTCGCGCAAGGTCGTGTCAAAGACCAGGACCCGGCGGTCCGCCGCGTTGGCGCCCTGATCGATCTGCTCGGGAATGCTCATGATGTCGCTCCTTGCTCCTTCTCTTACCAGGTCTCTCGTTCGAACTTCCTCCGCTGGGTATGCGGCTACGCGGCCGCCACGCTTTATTCCCCCCGGAGGGGGAGGAGAAGAAGTCGAAGTGCGAGAGACACATGGAACGACATGCCTGCCCAGATTAGCATCCAAATACGCCGCGTCGCAGAACCACAGACCACGGCCGGCAAGCCTCACAACGTCCGGTCACCCATTAGCCCGGAGGCGCAGCTAGGAGAAGAAGCAACCTTGGCACGAAATAGCGCGCCGCACCGCCGCGCGACGATGCCAAGTGACCCGGTTAGCGCACCAGCGACCGAGGAGACCGGCGAGACCGATCGGAGATCGGGCCCGGCGCCCACCAGCGACCGCCTTACGGCGTCAATACCACCTTGCCGACATTACGCCGCTCGGTGATCATCCGCTGGGCCTCGCCCGCCTGGTCGAAGCCGAAGGCACCGGCCACCACCGGTTTGACGGTGCCATCCGCCATCAGCTCCTGCAATGGGACGATCCACGGCGAGAGCGTGCCGCGATCCTTCCACAGGCTCAGCATGTTCAGGCCGATCACCGCCTTCGACTCGGACATCTGCTTGATCATGTTGAAGCGCGGCATCCGCGCCACCGTGCGCAGCGCGGAGACAGGGTTGCGCCGCTCGCCCGAGACCACCGCCGAGGCGCCGAACGCCACCAGCCGCCCGCCCGGGCGCAGGAGGTTGTAGCTGCGGCGGAAGCTCCCGCCGCCGACCGCGTCCATGATCAGGTCGAACTTCGGCAGGCCCTGCTGCCAGCCACTCTTGGTGTAGTCGAGCGCGTGGTCCACCCCGAGCTCGAGGATGCGCGCGTGCTTGGCGGGAGAGGCCGTGCCATACACCTCCGCGCCGTGGTGCTTGGCGATCTGCGTCGCCGCGATCCCCACTCCGCCGCCGGCGGAGTGGACCAGCACGCGCTCCCCCGGCTGCAGGGCGCCATAGCCGACCAGCCCCGCCCACGCGGTGGCGTAGTTGACGGGAATCGCCGCCCCCTGCTCGAAGGTCAACTCGTCCGGGAGCGGTACCACGTCGCCCACCGGGACCACCACCTGCGAGGCGTAGCCGCCGAATTTCGTGCCCGCCACCACGCGCTGGCCGTGGCTGAGGCTCTCCACCCCCTCCCCCAGCTCGAGGATCGTGCCCGCCACCTCGTAGCCCACCACGCACGGCGGCTTGGGCGCGTCGGGGTAGACGCCCATGCGCGCCATCACGTCCGCGAAGTTGATGCCCGCAGCGGCGACCGCGATCCGCACCTCGCCCTGGCCGAGGCGCGGATCGGGACGCTCCCGGACCTGAAGTGCATCAGGCCCGCCGTGCTTGGTTATCTCAACGACAAGCATCGGATAGGAGAGCGTATACGAATTAGCGTAACTCCGCCGCGCGGCCGTCCACGAAGCCCTCGGAGGCGACGATCTCCCGTACGACCTCCGCGGGCACCGGGGCGTCGGTGGTGACGACCATCGCCGCGAGGCCCCCATCCTCGCCGGCGCCGTCGGGGGTGTGGCCGACCGCCGCGGAGGAGATGTTCACGCCGTGGCGCCCGAAGATCGTGCCCACGCGCCCAATCATACCGGGCACGTCCTCGTAGCGGAAGACGGTCACGTTCGCGGCGAGCTCCACCGTCAGCCGCCGGCCGTGGACCTCGACCAGGTGCGGGATCCGCTGCGGCCCCATGCCGGTGCCCGCCACCTGCACGCGGTTGGCGCCCGCGATCACGGTGACCCGGATCAGGTCGTTGAAGTCCTGCACCTCCGAGGAGCTCGTCTCCTCGAACACGATCCCCCGCTCGGCCGCCATGCTCGGGGCGTTGACGAGGTTGACCTGCTCCTCCGTGCGGCCCTCGAGTGCCCCGCCGATCACCGCCAGCGTGAGCAGCCGCAGGCTCGCGCCGTGCGCGGCGATGTCTCCCAGGAAGGCCGTCTCGATCCGCTCGACCGAGGAGCCCTCCGCGAGCTCCATCGCCAGGCGCCCGAGCTGGCGCGCCAGCGGCAGGAAGGGGC
>DATMPY010000162.1:0-3741 GCA_035566955.1 Solirubrobacteraceae bacterium
TCCGTGGGCCCGCGCGGCGGTTTGCGGCTATCGGGGGCGCCGCCCACCGGGTCGCGGTCACCCGTGGCCCCGGGTCGCTCCCGGTCCTCGCCATCGATCCCCGTGCCCCGATCCCCTCTCTGCCAACCCCCGAGGCGCCGCATTCGCATGCCACGCATCGCACTTGGCAATATACACCCATGTTCGTCCTTATCAAGGACAAGAGGAAATAAAAACTATTGACATGCGCCGGGTATCCGGTGGTCACCCCGCGGGCGCTCAGGGTAGGAAAGCGTCGCTCCCGTAGCGGGCGAAGGGGATCGGGGTGCCGACCAGGCGGTTGGCGAGCATCCAGCGCGACAGTTCGGCGATGCGCGCGGGCTGGAGGGTCCCGAAGGGAAGGCCGTTGCCATCTGAGAACAGCGGCAGGTAGGCGCGCAGCGAGGCGGCGGTGAGGGGGCGGGGCAGCGAGGGGTTCAGGTGCAGCAGATCGGCGAGCGAGCGGGCGGGGTCGCGCAGGGTGTCCTCGTAGCCGCGGACGGTGGCGGCGAGGAAGTCGCGCACGAGCGCGGGATCGGAGGCGGCGAGGGAGCGGGAGGTGAAGGCCACGAGGCCGGGGTAGGCGGGCCCGCCGTTGCGATCGAGCCAGAAGGGGGTGATCGGATGCCCGGAGACTGCGAGCCCCACGCCGTCGTCGGGCACGAAGCCGGTGAACGCCGCAAGACGTCCCGCGACGAGGGCCTGGGCGCCGTTGAAGCCGACAGTGACGACGTGCACCCTGGCGGGGTTCCCGCCGGCGTGGCGCACCTCGGTGTCGAGCACGGCGGCATCGGAGGGCACCCCGGTGATCCCGACCGTCCGACCCTGGAGCTGCGCCGGCGAGGAGAGGTGCTCGGAGGCGAGCGCGATCAGCCCGCCGAGGGGGCGCTGGACGATCGCCATCACCCCCTCGTCGTGCCCGCCGCGGTCGATCTCGGTGGCGACGTCGCTGCCGTCGGCGAGCCCGAACTGGGCGCGGCCGGCGTCGACGAGGCTGAGGGGTTCGGCGGTGGCGGAGGGCTGCACCACCTGCAGGTCGATGTTCTCGCGCCGGTAGTACCCCGCGGCCAGCGCGCGGTAGATCCCGGCGTGCACCGCGTTGGGTGTGAAGTCGAGGATCAGGGTGGCGTGGGTCATGTGGGGCAGTGCCCCGGGAAGGGCGCCCGCTCGGTGCGTAGCGGACGTGGAGCCGCACCCACAGAAGGCGAGCGCGAGCGTCGCAATCGAGGCCCCCAGGATTGGTCGGTATCTTGCGGTCATCGTGAAAAGCGCCACCTCTCCACCACAGGCGGACACAGCGGGCTCGCGCACGCTATCGGGGGAACCGGTCGCGGAGCTCTACACCGAGGCGGACCTGCCGGCGGGAGTCGGGACCGCCGAGGACCCGATCGGTCGCCCGGGGGAGTACCCGTTCACGCGCGGGGTGTACTCCTCGATGTACCGGGGGCGGCTGTGGACGATGCGCCAGTTCGCGGGGTTCGGCACGAGCGAGGAGACCAACGAGCGCTTCCGCTACCTGCTCGACCATGGCCAGACGGGGCTCTCGACGGCGTTCGACATGCCCTCGCTGATGGGCCACGACTCCGACGACACGCGCAGCCTCGGGGAGGTGGGCCGCGAGGGGGTGGCGGTGGACACGCTCGACGACATGCGCACCCTGTTCGCGGGGATCGACCTGGGTGAGGTGTCGGTGTCGATGACGATCAACGCCCCGGCGGCGATCATGCTTGCCTACTACGTGGTGGCGGCGGAGTCGGGCGGCGAGGACGGCCCGGGCATCGCGGGGGGTGCGGGCAGCTTGGGAGACGTGGGGAGCGGGGAGAGCGTGGAGGCCGCGGTGGGCCTCGGGGGGGTTCCGCGCGAGCGGCTGTCGGGGACGATCCAGGCGGACATCCTCAAGGAGTACATCGCCCAGAAGGAGTGGTGCTTTCCGATCGACCCCGCGATGCGGCTGTGCGGGGACATGATCGAGTGGTGCACCAGGCAGATGCCGCGCTGGCACCCGATCTCGATCTCCGGCTACCACATCCGCGAGGCGGGGGCGACGGCCCAGCAGGAGCTCGCGTTCACGCTCGCGGACGGGCTCACCTATGTGCGCCAGGCGGTGACGCGGGGCCTCGACGTGGACGAGTTCGCGCCGCGGCTGTCGTTCTTCTTCAACGCCCAGATCGACCTCTTCGAGGAGGTCGCCAAGTACCGCGCGGCGCGGCGGATCTGGGCGCGGGAGCTCAGGGAGACGTTCGGGGCGAAGAACCCGCGCTCGTGGCTGATGCGCTTCCACGCGCAGACCGCGGGGGTCAGCCTGACCGCGCAGCAGCCGCTCAACAACATCGTGCGCACCGCAGTGGAGGCGCTGGCCGGGGTGCTGGGGGGCGCGCAGTCGCTGCACACCAACAGCTACGACGAGGCGCTGGCGCTGCCCACCGAGGAGGCGGTGCGGATCGCGCTGCGCACCCAGCAGGTGATCGCCCACGAGACGGGGGTGGCGAGCACGGCGGACCCACTGGGGGGCAGCTACTTCGTGGAGGCGATGACCGACCGCATGGAGGAGCGCTGCTACGAGTACTTCGCCAAGATCGAGCAGCTCGGGGGGATGGTGGAGGCGGTCAAGCGCAACTACCCCCAGCGGGAGATCGCAGACGCGGCGTTCGAGCTGCAGCGCGAGATCGACGCGGGCGAGCGGATCGTGGTGGGCGTCAACAGCCACGTCCTGGAGGACGAGGAGCCGATCCCGATCCTGCGGGTGGACCCAGCGCTGGAACGCAAGCAGCTGGACCGCCTGCAGTCCGCCCGCGCGCGCCGCGACGGGGCGCAGGTGGAGCGCACGCTGGCGGCGCTGCGCGAGGCGGCGGCCCACCCCGAGCGCAACCTGATGGAGCCGCTGCTCCACTGCGCCCGCGCACACGCCTCGGAGGGGGAGATCGTGGAGTCCCTGCAGCAGGTCTTCGGTGACTACACCGAGACCCCGGTGTTTTAGCTGGGGGAGGGCAGGCCCTCCCCCAGTACCCCTCCCCGCCTTGATCCAACGACCCTCTGATAACGATTTGCGTCGCTGAAGGAGTCGATCTGATAGACGAGACCCGCAGCCATCCCCGACGCGAGCCCAACAGGCCCTTAACGCGACCTTTGCCCGCGCCAAGGGCGCGGTGGCGTACCTTGCGCAGCGATGGCTGAGCGGAAGATCGATAGGCGCACGTTCCTGAAGGGGGGCCTGGCGGCCGGTGGGGCGTTGCTGGGCGGGGGGGCGGCGATCGCGGCGATCGCCAAAGAGGCCGCGGAGCCCTCGGCGCCGGTGCATCACGCCCACTCGCGGGCCCAGCGGCCGGCGGGTCCGCCGAGGAGCTCCGCGGAAGGGCTCGCCCAGTCCCCGGGAGAAATCGTCCCCCGCCCCCGCGTCCATGCGTCGGGGCCGAACATCTTGGTGATCATGGTGGATCAGCTGCGCGCCCCGCAGTGGTTCACGGCGGCGGCGGCGATGGAGCGGCTGCTGCCGAACATCTCGCGCCTGCGCCGGCAGGGGGTCTCCTTCGAGCGCCACTACACGGCCTCCAACGATTGCACGCCGGCGCGCTCGACGTTGCTGACTGGCCTGTACACGCACCAGACGGGGTGCATGATCACGGGGGGCAGCACGCTCGACCCGGGCTTCCCCACGTGGGGGAGCATGCTGCGCGAAGCGGGCTACGCGACGTGGTGGTTCGGCAAGTGGCACCTCACCCACGG
>DATMPY010000163.1:0-15305 GCA_035566955.1 Solirubrobacteraceae bacterium
GCCAGCTCGTCTGTCTCGGTGAGCACGTGTCGAGGGCGTGTCGTGGGCATCCCCGCAGTGTAGCACCTATTGCATCCGTGCCACACCTGCGGCCATCAAGCCCAACAGGAACACACAGGCGCTGCGCCGTGAGGCACACTACAGCCATGCCTCGCTATCACCTCACCACCTTCGGCTGCCAGATGAACGAGCACGACTCCGAGCGGATGAAGGGGATGCTCGAGTCCCTCGGCTACCGCGAGGCCCCCGAGCGCGCCCAGGCGGACCTGATCCTCTTCAACACCTGCTCGATCCGCGAGACCGCCGACAGTCGCTTCGTCGCGCACCTCGGTGAGGCCAAGCGCCTGAAGCGCGAACGGCCCGAGCGGATCGTCGGCGTGGGGGGGTGCTGGGCGCAGTCCGTCAAGGAGGAGGTGTTCGAGCGCTTTCCCTTCGTCGACGTGGCGTTCGGGCCAGGGCAGGTTCACCGCCTGGCTGAGTTCCTCACCTCCGACTCCCTCACCGCCCAGGGGTACTTCGAGTTCGAGGGCTTTACCGGGCGCCTCCCCGCGCACCGCGAGCGGCCCTATCAGGGGTGGGTACAGGTCAGCGTCGGCTGCAACTGCCGCTGCTCGTACTGCATCGTCCCCTCCACTCGCGGGCGCGAGGTCAGCCGGCCCTTCGACGAGCTCGTCGAGGAGGTCCGCCGGATGGCTGTCGAAGGGGTGCGCGAGGTCACCCTGCTCGGGCAGAACGTCAACTCCTACGGGCGCGACCTGCCCGTGGCCGCGGCGGCCCTGCTCTCAGTTGGCTCCCCACCGTCCGCTGGCTCCCCACCGTCTGCGCCTGCCCGCCTAACTCGCCCAATGCACGACACCCCCGGCGTGCCCACCACGTCGAGCGCACGTCCGGGCCGCCGCAGCTTCGCCGAGCTGCTGCGCGCGCTCGACGCCATCGACGGTATCGACCGCATCCGCTACACCAGCCCCCACCCCAAGGACATGCGCGAGGACGTCATCCGCGCCCACGCCGAGTTGCCCTCGCTCTGCGAGCACATCCACCTGCCATTGCAGTCCGGCTCCACCCGCATTCTGAAGGCCATGCGCCGCACCTACGACCGCGAGCGCTACCTCGACCGTGTGGCGCTCATCCGCGAGCACGTCCCCGACGTCGCCCTCACCACCGACATCATCGTCGGCTTCCCCGGGGAGACCGAGGAGGACTTCGCCCACACCCTCGACGTCGTCGAGCGGGTCCGCTACGACAGCGCCTTCACCTTCCTCTTCTCCCCCCGCCGCGGCACCGAGGCCGCAGAGATCACAGCGGGCCTCGTGCCCCACCCCGTCAAGGTGGAGCGCATGGAGCGCCTTGTGCAGGCCGTCCAGCGCCACGCCCGCGAGCGCGCCCAGCGCTTCGTCGGGCGCACCCTCGAGGTGCTCGTGGAAGGCCCCTCCCGCACCGACCCCGAGCGGCTGCGCGGTCGCACCCGCCACAACAAGGTCGTCAACTTCACCGGCCTCGCCACCCCCGGCGAGCTCACCCACGTGCGCGTCGACTCCGCCACCAGCCAGACCCTCGCCGGCGAGGAGCTGCTGCTGGCCCGCGCCGGGTAACGCCCCCGCATCCGCAAAGCGCACACCGCCGGGCCCGCGGCGACGACGACCGGCGCCACCGCGGGCCTCGGCGGCTACCTCCCGCTGCCCTTGGCCTTCCGGCTGGAGGCTCCAAGCACGAGGTTCACACACCGTTCATCCGCCGACTTGAACCGTGCGCCGTTCACGTCGATCCCCTTGCGGTTGACCTGGTTTGCCGCATTCGGCTCTGGCAGGTGGATCCCGTACCGGCGCATGCACCCGACCAACGCCACGAGGATCCGGTGATAGTGGGCGTGGTTGGCCGCATTTTCGGGCGCGCTCCGCGGCGCGCCTTTGGCGGCGGTGCTCGATGGCGTCGTCGTGCCCGCCGGTTTGCTCACCCCCGGTGTAGCCGTGGCGGTCGCGCCAGTCCTCCTCGCGGCCGCCACCGTTGCGGTCGACGCGCCGGCGGAGGGCCCGCTCGAAGAGCTGCCACACGCCGCCAGTCCCAGGCAGGCGAGCGAGACGAATAGCAGCACGGCTGATGCCGCCGCGCGGCTGCGAATGCTGTTGTGGGGCATCGATCTCCTCCGGATATCTTTGGTTCTGCGCCGGTGACTTACGCGCCGATTATCCAATCCCCGACCGGGCGCCACTTTCCATATCCCCCAAACCCGACGCCTGCTGGCTCAACTGCGAAGGATCTGTTTCTGACTTCCCCGAGGACGGTGTGGGTGGGGCGTGCAGCCGGTGTCGATCGATCTTCACCCGAACGGCGGGCCATCCCCAGGTGGAGACGACCCGCCGAGCGGTGATTCGCGTGCCCTACTGGTAGGTGGGCGCCGGCCCCGCGGGCCCGATGTAGCTGGAGCCCGAGTTCGATTCCGAGCCCGATTCGGATCCCGATTCCGAGCTCGACCCTTTGCCCATGTGCGGACAGTGATGGCCCGGCATCGCCGAGTTCGGCGCCGGGGTTGTTTTGGACGGTGTGGTTGGGGTTGTTGGGGTTGTCTGGGTGGTTGTCGTGTTGGGTGTGGTCTGAGTGCTTGTGGCCGTGCTGCTTGAACCGCTCGGTGCCGCGGCCGCCCCGGCGATGCCGGCGACCGCGCCTCCCGTCGCCAGCGCGCCCACCACGATTACCGCCCTGATCGTGTTTGCTCTGCTCATATACGAACCTCCGATGGTCGGTGTGGTCTGCGGTCCCGCCGTGGGGGCCGCCGTACTCCGTCCATCCTGCGCCCCCTCCCTAAGCGGGGCGCAACGCGCCTCCTAAAGTTGCGCGAAGGAGTTTGTAGGAAGGCTCTTATGCGTCCGCGCCACCGCCAGGAGGCTCGGAGCCCGAGCCGATCCCGCGCGCGGAGCGGCTCTCAGTGTCGCTGCTCGCGCTGGCCCGCGGCGATTGAGGCCGCGAGCTTGTTGTTGCCCGTCTTGCGCGTGAACGTCGCCGCCATCTCGGGGGCCACGGCCGCGAAGATCGTGCCCACCCGCAGCGGCAGCGGGGCCACGTCCACCTCGGCGCGGTTGCGCTCGATCGCTCCCGCCACCGCGCGCGCCACGTTCTGGGGGCTGCGCGTGCCCACGCCCGGGGGGAGCTTCGCGCCCGAGTCCGCGAACATGCCCGCCTCGCTGATGAAGCCCGGGCAGACCACCGACACACCCACGTTCTGCTCGCGCAGATCCGGGCGCAGCCCCAGCGCGAAGCCGCGCAGGCCGAACTTGGTTGCGTTGTACATCGTCGTCATCGGGGTGCCCGCCTTGCCGGAGAGGGAGGAGACGAACAGCAGGTGTCCCCCCCCGCGCGCCGCCATCGCCGGGGCCAGCGCGCGCGCCAGCACGATCGGTGCGCGCAGGTTGACGTCGAGGATGTCGTCGATCTCCTCCACGCTGAAGTCCTCCAGCGTCCCCGACGCAGGCAGCGCCGCGTTCGCCACCAGGATGTCCACCGCGCCCGCCTGCTCGATCAGGCCCTCCAGCCCCGCGCGATCCGCCAGGTCCGCCGCCAGCGCCCGCGCATCGAGTTCCGTCGCGAGCGCCTCCAGCGTCTCCACTCGCCGGCCCGTCAGGATCAGCCGCGCCCCGCGCGCCCCAAGCTCCCGCGCGATCGCGTGGCCGAGGCCACCCGTGGCGCCGGTCAGCAGCACTGTCGAGTCGCGGATCTGCACTTGGTTCCTCCCGGATAGATGGTTGGTCGAGGGGGGTCGGCCGTGGCATGGCGGGCCGGTGATGCAAGGCTACGTCAATGCGGGTGATCGCGCTCTTCGGCCCAACTGGCGTGGGCAAGACCGCCGTGGCGGTCGCCCTCGCCGCGCGGCTGCGCGCCGCCGGGGAGGACCCCGTGGCGGTCTCCGCCGACGCCCTGCAGGTTTACACCGGCCTCGAGATCCTCACCGGCGTCGCCTGCCCCGTCGAGCACCTGGCGCTCGAGCATCGCCTCGTCTCCTTCCTGCCCCTCGACGCCACCTTCAGCGCCGGCCAGTACGCCGAGCTCGCCCACGCCGAGATCGACGACCTGCTCGCCCAGGGCCGGCGCCCGATCGTGGTCGGCGGGACCGGGCTCTACCTCCGCGCCGCCCTCACCGAGCTGAGCCTGCGCCCCCCGCCACCCGAGGGGGTGCGGGAGCGCTGGATCGCCGAGCTCGAACGCCACGGGCCGGCCGTCCTGCACGGCCGCCTCGCCCTGCGCGCCCCGTGGGCCGCGCAGGAGATCGACCCCGGCGACCGCCAGCGCATCGTCCGCGCCCTGGAGTTGCTCGACGCCGGCGAGCTCGAGCCCCCCGAGGGGCCCTCCCAGCTGTGGACCGCCGACGTGCGCCGCCCCACCCTGCTCGTCGGGCTCACCATGGAGCGCGACGCCCTCTACGCCCAGATCGACGCCCGCGTGGAGCGGATGCTCGCCGCCGGAGTCCGCGAGGAGGTGCTGCGCGCCCACGCCGCGGGAGCTAGCGCCGGGGCGCGCCAGGCGCTCGGCTTCGCGGAGCTGCTCGCCGGTGACGTCGAGGCGATGCAGCGCCGCACCCGCAACTACGCCCGCCGCCAGCTCACCTGGATGCGCAAGCTTGCCGGCGTGCACCTGATCGACGTCACCGGCCGCGCGCCCGCGGACGTCTCCGCGGAGATCGTAAACTCCTGCGCCGCATGACCGCATCTGGAGACATCCCCCGATGAAGCTCGAGAAGTGGCAGGCGCTCGGCAACGACTACCTGATCGTGGAGGCGCAGGAGCTGCCGTTCGAGCTTACGCCCGCGCGGATTCGCAAGCTCTGCGTCTCGCACTTCGGCGTGGGCAGCGACGGGGTGCTGCTGCTCTCGCGCAGCGACGATCCCCGCTTCGTGGCCGACCTGCGCATTTACAACCCCGATGGCTCCGAGGCCGAGCTATCGGGCAACGGCGCACGCGAGGCCGTTCTCTATCTGCGGCGCCACGGCTGGACGGAGGAGGACGTCTTCTCGATCCACACTGCCGCTGGAGCGATCACTCCGCGGATCACCGGCCCCGACACGTCCCGCGTGGATATGGGCCGCGCGAGCCTCACCTCCAAGGACTTCCCCGGCGGGCCGCCGAACGGACGTGGCGAACTCTCCGTCTACAGCGGCGGATTCAGGACGCTGCGCTTTCAGCACGTATCGATCGGCAATCCGCAGTGCGCGATCCGCGTCGCGAACATGGACATGCTGCTCTACGCCGCCGAGCCGGAGGTGTTCGGCCCGCAGATCGAAGCACACGAGAGCTTTCCCAACCGTACCAACGTCTCCTGGTACACGGAGATAGACACCGATTCCGCCTGCGCCGCTCCCTCTGGTCGCATCCGCGCGCGGATCTTCGAGCGCGGCGTGGGAGAGACGCTCTCATCCGGCACCGGCGCAGCCGGAGCCGCGATCGCTTACGTTCTCGAAGCCGGCGGCCCGCCGCTGAGCGTCACCGTCGTCCTCGACGGGGGCGAGCTGCAGGTCGAGGTGGGGGAGGAGTTGCAGGTGCATCTGACAGGCTGGGCGCGGCCCGTGTTCGAGGGCTGTCTCAGCGACGACTTCCTAAAGGAGCTGCATGAGACCGAGTAAGCGCCTGAGTCGCATCCCCCCTTACCTGTTCGCCGAACTGGAGCGCAAGATCGCCGAGAAGCAGGCGGCGGGGGAGGACGTGATCAGCCTCGGGATTGGGGACCCCGACCGGCCCACGCCCCCGCTGATCGTGGAGGCCATGCAGGAGGCCGTGACCGAGCCCGAGACCCACCGCTACCCCTCCAACCGCGGGCGCGCGGACTTCCGCGCGGCGATCGGCGACTTCTATGCCCGGCGCTTCGACGTGCGCCTCGACCCCGCGCGGGAGATCATGCCCGCGCTCGGGGCCAAGGAGGCGATCTTCAACCTCAACCTCGCCTTCCTGGACCCCGGCGACGCCGCGCTCGGCGCGGACCCCGGCTATCCCATCTACACCGGCGGTCCCCTGCTCGCCGGCGCCGATCCGGTGCCGATGCCGCTCGTGCCCGAGCTCGGCTTCACCCCCGACCTTGGCGCGATCGCCCCCGCCGACCTCGCGCGGGCGAAGCTGATGTACATCAACTACCCCAACAACCCCACCGGCGCCCTCGCCCCGGAGGGCTTCTTCGAGCGCGTGGTGGCGCTCGCCGGCGAGCACGAGATCCTCGTCGTCCACGACAACTCCTACTCGGAGATCGCCTTCGACGGCCATCGCCCCCCCTCGTTCCTCGCCACCCCCGGCGCGAAGGAGGTTGGGATCGAGGTCTTCTCGCTCTCCAAGGGCTACAACATGACCGGCTGGCGCTGCGCCGCCGTGGTCGGAAACGCGCAGGCGATCGAGACCTACTGGCACCTGAAGACCAACATCGACTCCGGGCTGTTCGAGGCGGTGCAACTCGCTGGCGTCGCCGCGCTCTCCCCGGACGCCGACGCCGAGGTCGCCTCGATGAACGAGCTGTACCGCATCCGCCGCGACCTCGTCTGCACAGCGCTCGCCAAGGCCGGCGTGCACGTCACCCCGCCGAAGGGGTCGATCTACGTGTGGGCGCCAATCCCCGCGGGCTTCTCGAGCTCGGTCGCCTACTGCGAGCACGTGCTCGAGCGCACCGCCGTGGTGATCTCCCCCGGCAGCGCCTACGGCCCCAGCGGCGAGGGCTGGTTCCGCATCGCCCTCACCACCCCCGACGACCGTCTCGCCGAGGCCGTCCAGAGATTGGCCTCGCTCGCCGCTTGAGCGTGCCCGCGCAGTGCTCCTAGACTGTGAGGTGAATGGATCGCACTCGCAACGGCCGTAGCGCCGTCACTCCCAAGTCCCGCCCCGACGAGCTCTCGGGGACGAACGGGTCGGGACCGGTCGGCGATCGGCCGAGCAAAGATCGGCCGGCGCCCCGCGCGCGCCAGCGCGCGCTCTGCATCGCGGCGCTCCCGGACGGGGATGAGAGCAGCGTGCGCGAGCTCGAAGAGCTGCTGCGCACCGCGGGGGTGGCCACGGTGGGGGAGCTCGTGCAGCGCCGAGAGCAGCCCCATCCGAATACATACCTCGGGCCGGGCAAGGTGGCCGAGGCCAAGCGCGCCGCGCAGGAGTGCGACGCCAACGTGATCGCCTGCGACGACGAGCTCAGCCCCCGCCAGGAGCGCAACCTCGAGGCCGAACTGGGACTCCCGGTGGTGGATCGCACGACGGTGATCCTCGACATCTTCGCCGCCCACGCAGCCAGCGCGGAGGGCAAGCTCCAGGTGGAGCTGGCCCAGCTGGAGTACAACCTCGCGCGGATGCGCGGCCTATGGAGCCACCTCGAGCGCCTCGGCGGCGGGATCGGCACACGGGGACCGGGGGAGAGCCAGATCGAGACCGACCGCCGCCTCGCCCGCGACCGCATCGCCGCGCTGCGCCGGCGCCTGGAGCACGTACGCGGCTCCCGCGCCACGATGCGCGCCGAGCGCGAGCGCGCCGCGCTGCCCACGATCGCGCTGGCGGGGTACACCAACGCGGGCAAGTCCACGCTGCTGAACGCGCTCACCGCCGCCCACGGCCGCCGCGCCGGCACCGACGCCGGCCCCGAGGTGGAGGTGCGCGACCGCCTCTTTCACACGCTCGACCCCACCACCCGCACGATCCGCCTCGGCGGGCGCCCCCACCTGTTGACCGACACGGTCGGTTTCATCCGCAAGCTCCCCCACCAGCTCGTGGACGCCTTCGGGGCGACCTTGGAGGAGACGATCCGCGCGGACCTGCTGCTGCACGTGCTCGACGCCTCCGCGGCGGACGGGGAGATGGAGGCGATGCGCCGCGCCGTGGAGGAGGTCCTGCGGGAGATCGGCGCCGACGCGAGCCCCCGCGTGCTGGTGCTCAACAAGGCCGACCTGCTCGACGAGCCGGCTCGCCAAGAGCTGCGTCTGCGCCACCCCGAGGCGGTGCTGCTCAGCGGCGCCACCGGGGAGGGCCTCGAGGACCTCGTCGAGCGGATCGAGCAGGAGCTGCGCCATACCCTCTGCCCGCTGGAGCTGCTCGTCCCGTACGCCAACGGATCGAGCCTCGCCGAGCTGCACGAGCTCGCCGGCGATATCGCCCGCCGCGACACCCCCGAGGGCGTCCACGTCCGTGCCCTCGTCCCCGCCCGCGTGGCCGCACGCTACGCGCGGTTCGCGGTGGCTTAAAGAACTCGACCCGCCGGAGCGGGTCGGGTGCGGGGCGTAGGAGGAGCTACCTCCGACCGGCTGACACCTCTGTCGATGATAACAGAGTCGCCCGCGGGCTCGGTCATAAGTCAAAGGCGGGTGCTACCCGCGAGTGCATGACATAGCACTCATAGACCAAGCCCCCGGGCTTGATGGCGGCGGGCGGGAGACTCGAACTTCATCCGAGGAGCTACCTCGAATTCCCGGGTGTCAGCCGGTTGCGCCGACCTCGACGCTACGCCCGCCGTCGCAGACCATTGTACTCGCACCATGCGACGGTACTCTCGCTCAGACCCCCGCGGCATGGCGTGCGCCGTGGTGAGCCTGCTCCTCCAGCACATCATCGAGCGGGGTGAGCTCTCTGAAATCAATGCCCAGCGCCGCGGCGATCAGCCAGTCGGCGAACCACGCGTTCTTGGGCAGCAGCGGCCCGTGTAGGTAGGTACCGATCACGTTGTTTCTGCGCACCCCCTCAAGGCCGCTGCGACCGTCGTTGCCAAAGCCCTTCAACACACGACCCAGGGCCTGCTCACCAGCGCCCAGATACGTGCGCCCACCATGATTCTCAAAGCCTGCGAGTGTCTTTGAGGGGCCTGCCGGATCGAGACAAACCTCGATGGCGACGTTCCCGATCAGGCGGGGACCGTCCTCGCGCACGGTGTGCACATCGACGAGGCTCACACCGGGGAGCTCCTCACCGGGCGCGAGCTCATACGAGATGCCGAGCAGCTGGTAGCCGCCGCATACGCCGAGCACGACAGCACCGCGCGCTGCTGCGGCGTGCAGCGCGTCACGCTTGGTCGCGATCAGATCCTCGGCGCACAGCCGCTGGTCGCGGTCCTGCCCGCCGCCAAGGTAGAAGAGGTCGTGGGCATCGCCGTCCAATGGCTCGCCCAGCCCCGCCGATGCGAGCTCGAAGCCGATCCCGCGCCAGGCGCAGCGGCGCTCGAGCACGAGCAGGTTGCCGCGGTCGGCGTAGATGTTCATCAGGTCGGGGTACAGCGCGCAGACGCGCAGGGCGCTCACGAGAGCGCGCTCCGCGTGTGGCCGCCGGCGCTCAACAAGTCGCGCAGGGAGAGCATGGCGGTGTAGGTGGGTAGCGCGTACAGCGGTGCATTGCGGGGGGGACGAGCCCCTGTGGCCTCGCGCAGGGCGAGTCGGAGATTGGGTTGCACGTGGATGCGCTCGAGCTCCACGCCCGCGTACTTCAGCCGCACAGCCAACTCGGCGGCGCGGGTGCCGCTGCAGGTGGCCCTACGGACGCGCCCGGCGAGCAGCTCGAAGTCGGCGTCCCAGATCCAGGAGACGTCGCGGCCGTCGGCGATGTTGTCGTTGAGCACGCCGAGCAGGTCGTGCTCGCCCGGCTCCAGGGCGAGCGTGCGCAGCACCTCGTTGGCGCCGGCGGGGTTCTTGACGAGCAGGATGCGCAGCTCGCGGGGGTGGGCGGGCTCTCCGATCATCACGCTCTCCGCGCGGCCGAACGCGGCGGCGGTGCTCTCCAGGCCGGCGACGATGCGCTCCAGCGGAATCTCCAACACATGGGCGAGCGCGGCGGCGGCGAGGGCGTTGTAGACGTTGTAGAGGCCGGGGAGCGGCAGCGCGACCGCGGCCACTCCGGCGGGGGTGTGCAGGGTGAACCGCGCGGCCCTCACTCCTTCAAGCCGCACGTCGGTGGCGAGCACCGTGGGCACTGGGCGGGCCTGGCCGCAGGCGGGGCAGCGGTAGTGCCCGAGGTGCCCCAGGTAGACGGCTTCGAAGATGTAGGGGGCGCCGCAGTTGCGGCAGTGCTTGGCGTCGGCGGCGTGCGCCATGTGGGGGAGCGCGAGCGAGTCGTCCTCGACGCCGAAGTACAGAACCCCCACGCCGCCCCTGACACCGCCACTGTGAGACCCGAGGGCATCCGCGCTGCCGCTCTCGCCCCTGTCACCCTCGGCCCCGGCCGGCGCCACACCGTCCCGCTCGCGCCCGAGGTCGGCAACCATGGGATCGTCGGCGTTGAGCACGAGCCGGGCGCCGCGGGCGGGGCCGTCGCGCACGGTGTGGGCCCAGCGCTCGGCGATCGTCTCGAGCTCCCCGTAGCGGTCGAGCTGGTCGCGGAAGAGGTTGCCGAGGAGGATCGCCCGGGGGTGCAGTTGGGCGGCGACTCGCTCTAGCCATAGCTCGTCGACCTCGAACAGCCCGAGCTCACCGGCGATTGCCCCCCCGGGGCGCGTGGCGGCGAGCAGGGTGGAGGCGATCCCGCCGGCCATGTTGGCTCCGGCGCGGTTGTGTACGAGCGCGACGCCCTCGCGGGCGAGGATCGAGGCGACCATGGCGGCGGTGGTGGTCTTGCCGTTGGTGGCCGAGACGAGCACGCTGCCGCGTGCGAGGCGCTCGCCGAGCACGCCGATGGCGTCGGGCTCCAGGCGCATGAGCACCTTGCCGGGCACGCTGGTGGCCTCCCCGCCGCGCAGCCGCGAGAGCGCGCCGGCGGCCCGCGCGAGCGCGAGCTTGGGTGCGAGCGGCCCGGCCATCATGCGCCGGCGGGGGGGGGAGGAGGAGGGCCGGACGGCTCCCTCCTCGGCGGCGTGGGCCAATCCGTGTAGCTCCCCAGCGGCGGGCATCGACTCGGCCTCGGCGGGGACGGGCGTGGAGAAGGGCGAGTCGGGGTGCTCGCCGGCGGGCACCAGCACGCGGACGGCCGCGGGCAGGGCGCGCACGTGCACGGGCAGCTCGCCGATGGGGTCGCCGTCGGCGTACATGGTGAAGGGGCGGTCGGAGCCGACGGAGATTTCGCGCGCGCGCATGACGTTGACGCGGGGATCGTGCACGTGCGTCCCGCTGAACACCTTGGGCAGTATCTTCGCGAGGAACGTGAGCTTGCCAACGCTTTCGAGGACCACGACATCGAGCAGGCCGTCGTCGAGCATGGCGCCGGGCGCGGCGCGCATCCCACCGCCGTAGGTCTTGGAGTTGCAGGCTCCCACGGTGTAGGCGGTGAAGCTGCGGCGCTCGCCAGGGGGTTCGAGCTCGACCTCGAAGCGGGCGGGCCGCCAGGCCCAGAGGGCGCGCAGCGCGCCGTAGGCGTACACGAGCCCTCCCAGCCACGCGGGAGCCTCGTTGGCGATGCGGTTGGCGTCGCTGTCGAAGCCGACGGAGGCGATCCCCACGAACGCCCGCTCGGGTGCGCCTGGCCGTGCTTCGCGGAGGAGGCCGAGATCGAGAGGCCGCGGAATCCCGTGTGCGATCGTGGCGCACGCGGCCACGGGGTCCTGGGGGATGCCAAGCACCCGTACGAGGTCGTTGCCGCGGCCGCCCGGCAACACCCCGAGCAGCGCCCCGGGCACGGCGCGCAGGGCGTCGGCGACGGCACCGATGAGCCCGTCGCCGCCGAGCGCCACGGCGGTCTCCCCGCCGCGCGCGGCCTCCAGGGCGAGCCGGCGGGCGTCGGGCAGATCGCGGGTGTCGGCGCGGCGCACGACCAGCCCGTGCCCCTCCAGGGCGCGCACCACCGCGGGGGCGGCGCGCCCGCCGCGCCCGCCACCCGCGGCGGGATTGACGATCAGGCGGACGGGAGCGGAGATGGACACGGACATCGACGCGGGCAAGGGTATTGCGCCCGGCCCCATTCGTCCTGGATGAGGAGTTCCTTAAGATTGCGCGAAGAGTGCGCGGTGGGGCGGGGGGGCGCATCTAAGCTGGCGTGGTGTCCGCCGGAGGATATGCCGCCATACGTATCGTGAGCTGCCTCGCGGCGACCGCGGCGGCATCCGTGGCTGGGCTCGCGCTGGGGGCGTGCGGCACGAGCACGACGCGGGCGCGGGTGGCGAGCGCGGACAGCGGGGCGCGCACGACTAGCACCAGCTCGAGCACCACCGAACAGACGGAGAGCTGCCGGCAGGTGGGCACGCCGGCGCCGCGGAGCGCCCAGCACATCCGGGCGCCGACGCATGCGCTGAACCCGGCGCGGCGCTATGTGGTGACGCTGGCGACGAACTGCGGGGCGATTGCCATCCAGCTCGACGTACGCCAGGCGCCGAGGACGACGGCGTCGTTCGCGTACCTCGTGGGGCGGGGCTTTTACGACGACCTGACGTTCCACCGGGTGGCGGCGCACTTCGTGATCCAGGGGGGGGACCCGAGCGGGGACGGTTCGGGTGGCCCGGGCTACACGATCGTGGAGCGGCCGCCGGCGAGCGTGCGCTACACGCGGGGGACGGTGGCGATGGCGAAGGCGGGCACGGACCCGGCGGGGGCGTCGGGGAGCCAGTTCTTCATCGTGACGGCCCGCGACGCGGAACTGCCAGCGCAGTACGCGCTGGTGGGGAACGTGGTGGGGAGCATGGGGGTGGTGGAAGCGATCGGCGAGCTGCCGACGATCCCGCCACAGGACGGGGAGCCGATCCACTCGGTGGTGATCAGCCGGGCGACGATGTCCGAGAGCTGAGGCCGAGAGGGCCCGGCTCGGAGCCCCAAACGCGCGCCCAAACGCAATCCGGACGGCCCCGCGGAGCCGCGCGCCGCACCGGCAGCGCGCGGCGAAAACCTCAGCCGGGCGAAGCGCCGCGGGCGGCCTCGCGGGCGCGGTCGCGGCGACGGCGGCCGATGAGGGCGGCGATGGCGAGGGCGGCGATCGCCACGAACAGCCCGAGCAGCACGCCGGGAGCAAGGGCGAGACCGCCGAAAGGGAGCGAGACGAGCTCGACGATGCCGAAGCCAAGTGCGAGCAGGAGGACGATCAAGAGAACGATCAGGAGGATGCCGCGCACGCGCGCGAGGACACCTGCGCTGGCGGGGGGCAGGAGCAGCCCCATGGCGCGCAGCGCGAGCATCTGCCGGCCGGTGGGGGGCGCCTGCCCGAGGCGCTCGACGGCCTGGCGCAGATCGGAGGGGCGGCGCTCGGCGAGGGCGAGGGAGGCGTCGGCCATGCGCCGGATCTGCATGCGCTCCTGGGGGCGGGCGGCGGCGATGGCGCGCTGGAAGTAGGCGCGGGCCTGCTCGGCGTCGAAGCGCTCGGCGGCGCGGGCACCCAGGATGGAGAGGGCGGCGGACTTGAACTTGGTCTCGGCCTCGAGCTCCTCGTCGGAGCGCTGCTCGAGCGCCTGAATCGCCTCGGCGGCGCCACGCTGTTCGATCTTGATCTGGCGCTGCTTGGGGGGCATGGGGTGAGCATTCTACGGTCTCGGGGGGCGACCGGTGGCGCGGGTGCGAGCGCGCACGGAGAGGCCCGCCAGGCGGTATCCTCGCGGCGGGGAATCGAGTTCGATGCACACAAGGTCAACTTCGATCGCACTGTCTCGGATCGCGGCGTGCGCGTGCGCGACGCTCGCGCTGCTCGCCCCACGGGCGGCGGCGAGCGAAGCGGGCAACGTGCTCGGCGGAGCTCCTCAGAGCTCATCGCAGGCGGCGAAACCGGCGGGAGGCGCCGCGAAACCAGCCACGGGGGCGACCAAGCTCACCCCGCAGCAGAAGCAGCAGCTGACCTCGGAAGCGCAGAAGCAGCTCCAGTCGCAGCTCGCCTCGAAAAGTGGGGCGTCGGGCGCGGCGGCCACGAAAAAAACGGCGGCGACCACGACGGAAACAAGCTCGAAGACGAGCACCCCGATGATCCTCGCGCTGGTGGCGGCGGGACTGCTGCTGGGGGGCGTGGCGTTCGTGATCGTGCGCGACGCGCGTTCGGTGGCCCCGGTGGTGGAGGGGGCGATGACGGGGGGCACGCGCAACCCTGAGGCCCGTCTACGCAAGCGGCGCGCCCGCGCGAAGGCGGCCAAGCAGCAGCGCAGGCGCAACAGATAGGAACGACTTTAATTTAATGGAGCCGGCCAGAAGGGCCGGCTTGCGATGGGCGACCAGGCGCAGCGCGGGGGGCTGTCAGGGCCCGCGGGCGGCGCTGGCGAGGCACGCGGATGACCCGAGCGAGGGCCTTCCGGGGAGGAGCTAGGGACGGGCCCTGACGCGGGTGGCGCGCGTGGGCGCGGTGCGGGAACGCGCGGGGGAGGGGGGAGCGGGCGCGCCGTGGGGGCCGCGACGCGGCCGGCGTCCCGGGCGGGGAGCGCGGGGATGTGGACCGCGACCGCCTCCGCGGCCCGCGCCGGGGAGGGCCTTGCTGCCGCCGTCGTCCTCATCGGAGGGATCGGCGGGCGCGGGCTCCTCGGTCGGCAGCGAGGCCATGGCGGCGTCTGCGCGGAAGGGCAGCCAGAGCATGAGGGCCGCGATCGGAATCTTGACCAACCCAAGGGTCAGGATCAACACCCACATCCACGTAGTCATCCTCTCCGATGCTACTACGGGTCGGCGCGGCCTCTTGGGGGTCGAGCTCCCACATATCACGCGGAGTGAAGCCCGCTCGGAGTCGAGCTCCCAGAATCTGATCCTTACGTGACCGTCAAGTTGCTAGCGTGGCACGATGGCCACGGCAACGATGCGCCGCGCCCCGGCGGGGGCGCGGGACTCGGACTCCTACAAGTGGATCGCGCTCTCGAACACCACGCTGGGGGTGCTGCTGGCGACGCTGGACGCGTCGATCACGCTGATTGCGATGCCGGACATCTTCCGGGGCATCGGGCTCGACCCGCTGCAGGCGGGCAACAGCTTCTACCTGCTGTGGATGATCCTGGGCTTCCTGGTGGTCTCGAGCGTGCTGATCGTGAGTCTGGGGCGGCTGGGGGACATGTATGGGCGGGTGAAGATGTACAACCTGGGCTTCGTGATCTACACGCTCGCGTCGCTGATCCTGACGGTGGATTGGCTGAGCGGGCGGGCGGGGGCGGCGTTCCTGCTGGCGAACGCGGCGGCGATCATCACCGACGCGTTCCCGGCCGACCAGCGGGGGATGGCGCTGGGGATCAACAACATCGTGGGGGTGAGCGGGATGTTCGTGGGGCTCATCCTGGGGGGACTGCTGGCACCGATCGACTGGCGGCTGGTGTTCCTGATCTCGGTGCCGGTGGGCCTGTTTGGGACGGTGTGGGCATACCTGAAGCTCGAGGAGCGCAGCCGCCCGCGCCGCGCGCCGATCGACTGGCCGGGCAACGTGAGCTTCGCCCTGGGCCTGATCCTGATCATGGTCTCGGTGACATACGGCATCAGGCCCTATGGTGGCCACGCGACTGGCTGGGGG
>DATMPY010000164.1:0-5571 GCA_035566955.1 Solirubrobacteraceae bacterium
ACCTCGCTCGGATGCACCAACTGCGCCCCGCTGTCCAGGGGCGCCCTCGTCGGCTGAGGTGAGCCCAGTGGCGCCCCGTGACCCCCGCGACCCGCCGGGAGGACCATCGCCGAGGCCGCCCCCCTCCTCCCCGCCGCGACTCCAGGCGCGCAGGCCCTGGGCGCGGCACCAGCGCAGGGCGATGTGGCGGGCGAGGTTGCCGTCCTCGGAGGCGAGCAGGCAGTCCTCGATCGGCAGCACGCGGTTCCAACCGGCGGGGGCGTGGAAGCCGCAGAGGAGCTCGCCGGTGTGGAGATCGTGACCGAAGGAGTACTCGAGCTTGTTGCGGTAGCGCCAGGGCTCGAGCGCAGGGACGATCTCCTCGACCTCCAGGTCGGCGAATCCGCCGAGCCGCCGCAGGGCGTCCTGGACCTGGGCCTGCTTGATCTGCAGCTGGCGCTCGTAGGGAAGCACCTGCCACGGCACCCCGGGGTGCTCTGCGCGGGGTGGGATGCGCTCGGGGCCGGCCTTCAGCAGCTCGACGGTGCGGGCGTGGGCGTAGGTGCGCTTGCGCTTGTAGACGAGCGCGCGCACGCGATCGCCGGGTATGGCGCCGGCGACGAACACCACGTAGCCGGCGGGACCCCAGCGGGCGACGCCCTCGCCGCCGTAGGCGAGCGAGTCGATGGCGAGCTCGAGCTCCTGGCCGCGCTCGGGCCGCCCGCTCACCGAGCGTCCCTGGGTTGCTTCGGCGGGCGCCGGAGGCGAGCCAGGCTCATGCGGGTACGTCCGCGGGAGCCGCGGAGGAGGCGGCCGCGGCCTGGCGATCGGGGTATGCGCCTACGAGCAGCTCGAGCAGTGCCTTCTGCGCGTGGCGGCGGTTCTCGGCCTGCTCCCAGATGCGCTGGCGGGAGCCGTAGAGGACCTCGGCGGTGATCTCCTCGCCGGGGTGGGCGGGGAGGCAGTGCAGGGCGATCGCACGGGGGTCGGCGAGATCGAGCAGGGCATCGTCGAGGCGGTAGGGGGCGAGCGCGCGGCGCCGCTCGGCGGCGCCGGCGGCGGCGTCGTTCATGCTGACCCACACGTCCGTGTAGACGGCGTGGGCGCCGAGCACGGCCTCCCGGGGATCATCGTGGAGGGTGATGCGCTCGCGCTCCTGGGGGGCGATGGGGAGGCGGTGCTCGTCGATCGTGAGGGTGTGCCGGGGGGGGGAGGCCACGGCGACGTGGGCGCCGGCGCGGGCGCCGAGCAGGGCGAGGGAACGGGCGACGTTGTTTCCGTCGCCGACGTAGGCGAGCCGCAGCCCGGCGAGCTCGCCGAAGGCCTCGCGGACGGTGAAGAGGTCGGCGAGCGCCTGGCAGGGATGGTGCAGAGCAGTGAGCATGTTGAGCACGGGGACCGAGGAGTGGGCGGCGAGCTCGGCGAGCATCTCGTCGGGCCCCGTGCGAACCCCGAGGGCGGCCACGTGGCGGGAGAAGACGAGGGCGGTGTCGCGCAGGGACTCCCCGCGGGAGAGCTGCAGGTCGGCGGTGCGGAGGATCACGGGGTGGCCGCCGAGCTCGTGGATGCCCGCCTCGAAGGAGAGCCGGGTGCGGGTGGAGGGGTGCTCGAAGATCAGCGCGACGCTGCGCCCCGCCAGGGCGCGGGAGGAGAGGGGGGCGGCCTTCAGCTCCGCGGCGCGCTGGAGCAGCCCGTCGAGCTCACCGGCGTCGAGCTCGATCCCGGTGAGGTAGTGGCGCGGAGCGTTGAGGGGAGCGGCGCCGGCGAGCGGGGGCAGGGGACCTGGATGGGATTGGGCGTGAGTCATGGGAGGGCCAGTCTAGGCTAGGCTGACGCCATGCAGAGCGGGACGGATACGGAGATAGGAGTGGATCGCCGATGCGCGGATTGTCGATGAGGTCAGATCTGTCGCTCACAAGGTCGAGCCTGTCGGTCGCGGCGACCTGCGCGGTGCTGGTATTCGCGGCTGGCTGCGGGTCGAGCAGCTCAAGCTCCACAGGCTCGACGGGCACCGCGCCCGCCACCTCCGGCGCCAAAGCGAGCTCGGGCTTGAAAGCGGTCACCACCCCGAAATACGCCGCGCCCTCCTCCTCGCAGCCGGTGCAGAGCGGGGTGGTGCCGATCGCCTACCGCGACATCGCGATCGACCCGGACACCGTGAGGGTCAAGGTGGGTAGCACGATCAAGTGGACGAACTACGACCCGGTCGAACACAACGTGACCAGCAAGAGCGGGCCGATCTCGTTCACCTCGAAGAATTTCAGCGAAGGTCACGCAGTCGAATTCAAGATGACCAAACCAGGGATCATCCACTACGAGTGCACGATTCATCCGACGACGATGAACGGCACGATCGAAGTGGTCAAGTAGAGACTCTCGGCGAGTAGCCTGGTCTGTTCACCCGGGAGGGGGCCATGGGGAGGGCCTGCCCTCCCCCATCCCATTGCGGCACGATCGAAGTAGTGAAGTAGGAGGTCTAAGAGAACTCCGCCAGCCCCTCCTCGGGCGTGGAGGCAGTGGCGTACAACCGTCGGGGGATGCGCCCGGCGGCGTGGGCGAGGCGTCCGGCCTGCACGGCGTGGCGCATGGCTCGGGCCATGCGCACGGGGTCCGCGGCGCGGGCGATGGCGGAGGCGGCCATGACCGCGTCGCAGCCGAGCTCCATGGCGAGGGCGGCGTCGGAGGCTGTGCCGATGCCGGCGTCGAGCACGACGGGCACGTGCACGGCCTGACGCAGAAGGGCGAGGTTGTAGGGGTTGCGGATGCCCATGCCGCTGCCGATGGGGGCCCCGAGGGGCATCACGGCGGCGCAGCCCACATCCTGCAGGCGCCGGGCGAGGACGGGGTCGTCGGTGGTGTAGGGGAGCACGACGAAGCCCTCGTCGACGAGCTCCTCGGCGGCGCGCAACAGCTCGGGGGCGTCGGGCAGGAGGGTGTCCTCGTCGCCGATCACCTCGAGCTTGATCCACTCGGTGGCAAACGCCTCGCGGGCAAGCCGAGCGGTGAGCACGGCATCGCGGGCGGTGTGGCAGCCCGCGGTGTTGGGCAGCAGGCCCACGCCGGTTGCAGCGAGCACGTCGATCAGCGATCCCCGCGCCGCAGGATCAACCCGCCGCAGGGCCACCGTCACGAGCTCGCTGCCGCTGGCGCGAATCGCGTCGGCCATCAGCTCCAGGGAGGGGAACCCGCCGCTGCCCAACAGCAGCCGCGAGTCCAGGGTGCGCCCGGCGATCGTCAGCTGTTCATCGAGGGACCCGGATGAGTGCGAGGCGGGTTGACGGGAGGCGGGCGCGCGGGTGTCTTGCGGGGGCGAGACAGCGAGATCGGCAGCGCTTGAGGATGTCGAGCGGGTGGTGCTCATCGTGCCCATCATCCTCCCTGCATGGCCGTGAGCACCTCCACCCGCGCATCGCGAGGGAGCGCGAAGGTCTCCCACGCGGCGCGGGGAACGACCTCACCATCAACGGCGACGGCGACGCCACGCGCATCGACGGACAGCCCGAGCCGGGCAAGTGCGCCCACCACTGTCTCGCCGGTCCGCAGGTCGGAGTCCTGCCCATTCAAGAAAATCATGAGAAGACCCCCAGAGTGGGTCCGGCAGGGTCGCGCGCGGCGAGACCGGGGGTGGTTGTGAAGCGCAGGGGGTCACATGCGCAGAGGAGCGCGCGATCGTGATCCTTCGGGTCGGGCTCCGCGCGGGTGAGCAGGTCCGCGACAAGCTCGGCGGTAAGGGGCGCGAGCAGGATGCCGTTGCGGTGATGCCCGGTTGCCCACACCAAGCCTTCCACCGCGCCGGGGCCGATCAGAGGAGCGTTGTCGGGGGTGGAGGGCCGAAACCCGACGGAGAGCTCCTCGATCCGCAGCTCGAGGATGCCGGGCACAAGCTCGCGGGCGTCGCGCAGCAGCTCGTAGACGCCGCCGGCGGTGGGCCGGTCATCGAAGCCGCGCTCCTCGACGGTGGCGCCGAGCACGTAGCGCCCGTCGCCGCGAGGCACGATGTAGCCGCCCTCGAAGCGCACGACCCGCCGCAAAAGGCCGGGGCCGGCGGGGTCGAACAGCCGCAGGATCTGCCCCTTGACGGGCCGCACGTGCACACGCGCGTACGCGGGTAGCCCCGCGATCTCCGCGCTCCAGGCCCCCGCGGCAAGCACCACCTGCCCGGCGGGCACGTATGCGCCGCTGGCGAGGGTCACGCCGGCCACACGCCCGGGAGTGGCGACCGGCACATCGCCGCCGAGCAAATCGTTGCCGCCAGCCGGATCGGTGAATCTCGGCCCCTCTCCCATATCGGGCTCGCCGACGCCCAGCCCTTCAACCTCCACCCGAGCCACGGGGGCATGCTCGCGCACCTGCACCCCCCCGCGCTCGCAGGCGCGGCGCAACGCGGCAAGCACCAGCCGGGGATCGACGCTGTGATCGTCGGGCGCCTCCAGCGCGAGGCGCACGGTCGGGGCAAGCGCGGGCTCCAGCTCCCGCGCCGCGCCGGGCCGCAAACGCGTAACAAGCACCCCGAGCGACTCGATCAGGGCGAGGTGGCGCTCCAGCACCTGCGCCTCGTCGCCATCGCGCGCGAGCAGCAGCGTGCCGCTCGGGCGCAGCCCGACCTCGCGGCCGGCGGCCTCCTCGAGGTCAGTGGCGAAGCCGTCCCACATGCGCGCTGAGCGCAGCCCAAGCTCGAGCGCGTGCCGCCCGGCCTCCCCGAACTCGACCTCGGACACGGGGGCCAGCATCCCGGCGGCTACGCCCGAGGCGCATTCCGCGCCGATCCCGCCGCGCTCGAGCACGGCGACGGACATGCCGCGCTGCCGCGCCCGCCAAGCGACGGCGAGGCCGATGACGCCGCCGCCGACGACGGCGACGTCAACCGTCGGAGACTCGGATGACATGAGCTTGATGCTAGCCCCGGGCACCCACCCGCGCAGGCGACGATGGGCGTTCTCCCGAGCGGCTTCATCGGTGGCCGGCGAGAAGCTGAGCGCTGATGCAAGACTGGGTGGGTGCCCGATCATCACATAGGCTCCGAGCGAAGGGCCCGCCTTGCGGCGTCGCGCCTGTACTTGGTGTGCGACTCCAAACCCGGCGGCCGGAAGCTGCAGGACGTGCTGCGCGCAGCGATCGCGGGCGGAGTGGACATCGTGCAGTTGCGCGACAAGCGCCTTTGCGACGATGAGCTCACAGAAGTTGCCTACCCTGCTCACAAACTCTGTGAGCAGTTGGGGGCGTTGCTGATTGTCAACGATCGACCCCACGTCGCGCTGGCAGCCAGCGCCGACGGTGTGCACGTCGGGCAGGACGATATGCCGGTGGCACAGGTGCGCGAGCTCGTCGGCCCCAACCTCCTGATCGGCCTCTCGACGCACACCCCGGCCGAGATAGATGCCGTTCGTAACGTTCGGGCCGCCTCGGCCGAATCGCCGGAGCTGGTTGGCGACGGCTCGACTGATGTGGATTACATCGGTGTGGGTCCAATACACAGCACGCCCACCAAGCCGGGGCGTCCCGCGACGGGACTCGGTCTCGTGCGCCATGCGATGGCGCACGCACGCGCTCCATTCTTCGCGATCGGCGGTATCCACAAAGGAAACGCGGCTG
>DATMPY010000165.1:0-2356 GCA_035566955.1 Solirubrobacteraceae bacterium
GGCTCGTGCTCACCACCGGCAACAAGTCCGAGATGTCCGTTGGCTACACCACTCTCTACGGCGACCTCGCCGGGGGCTTCGCCGTGATCAAGGACGTCCCCAAGACCCTCGTATACCGCCTCTGCGAGTGGCGCAACTCGCCCGCCGCCGTGGAGCTGCCCCCAAGCGGGGGCGAGCGTGCGCCCTTTGGCGGGCGCAACCGCCCCCTCGGCGCCCACCCGACCGCGAGCGAGAGTACGCACGCGGTCGCGCCGATCCCTCCCTCGATCGTCGCCCGCGCCCCCTCCGCCGAGCTGCGCGAGGACCAGCGCGACGAGGACTCCCTCCCCCCCTACCCCCTGCTCGACCGCATCCTCCACGGCTACATCGAGCTCGACCGCAGCCGCGAGCAGCTGATCGCCGCGGGGCTCCCCCCCGCCGAGGTCGACCGCACCATCCACCTCGTCGACCTCGCCGAGTACAAGCGCCGCCAGGCGCCCCCCGGCATCAAGATCACCACCCGCGCCTTCGGCCGCGACCGGCGCATGCCCATCACCAACCGCTACCGGGGCTAGGGTTCGCGTGCGGCCCGCCAACCCCCCGATGTCAACCCGCAGAGCCACCCTGCCACCCAACAACGCCACCCCGCCGCCCCCCAACGCCACCCGCGCCGTGCTCGGCCCCCTGTGCGCGCTGGGCCTCGCCGCGCTGTGCGCGCTCGGGCTCAGCGCCTGCGGGAACACCCTCCAGGACCAACCCGTCGCCCCGAGCATCCTGGAGCCCCTCGTCATGCAGGACGAATTCCCCGTCTACTGGCTCGGTGGCGTCTTCCACGGGCTCGCTATCACCCGCGTCTCCCGCGACCCCAGCGGGGCCTATGAAATTCAGTACGGCAACTGCACCCTCGGCGGAGAGAACGCCTGCGTGACACCCCTGCAGATCGTCACCTCCCCCGACAACAGCTTCCTCCCCGGAGGCTCCACCCGGCAGCGGCGCCTGCTCGTCCGCGGGGTGCCCGGCCGCTCCTCCGAAGGCGGTCAGACCCTCGCGCTGGCCACCGGCGGCGTGGTGGTGGACCTGTACGCCAACACCCCCGCCCTCGCCCGCGCCGGCGCCCAGGCGATGGTCGCCCTCAACGCCGTCGGCCTCCCCGGCGCCCCCCTGCCCCCGCCGTTGCCCAACACCGGCTTCGCCGCCAAGCCCCTCCCCTCCCAGCAGCCCCCCATCGCGCCCTCCGGCGGGGCCGCCGCGCTGCGCCCCGCGTCGCGGCCCGATTGAGGCCGGCGCCGCGCCAGGGTCGAGGGGGCCGTGCCCGGGGGGCTATCCCGGCGCGGGTGAGGGCAGCGGTCGCACCGCGATCGTCATCCGCGTGATCGCGCACAGCCGGCCCGCGTCGTCGCTGAAGTGCACGTCCCACACCCACGTGGTGCGGCCCCGGTGCAGGCGCCGCGCGTGCCCGTGCACCGTGCCCTCCGTGATCGGGCGCAGGAAGCTCGTGCTGTTCGACAGGCCCATCGCCACCGAGCCCTCCGCAAGCACCGCCAACCCCGTCCCGAACGACGCCATCGACTCCGCCATCGACGCGTACACCCCCCCGTGCACCAGGCCCGCCGGCTGCTTGAGCTCCGCGCGCACCACCACCCGCGCGCGCACCTCGTCCTCCGTGCACTCCACGAACTCCAGGCCGTACAGCGCGTCGAACCCGTGCCTCGCCGCGTTGATCTGCTCCGCCCCGGGGGTCTCCATCGCGGCGCCACGATAGCCTAATGGCCGAGGGGCTCTCGACTGAGCAGCACATCCGGCCGCGACGCGCCGGCCTCGCTCCAGGACGGGGTCCTTCGCCAAACACACCCATGAGCCGACCGCAAGACCTCCCCCCAGACCTCCACGCCGCGCTCTCCCTGGTGCTGCGCCAGGACAAGGACTACGCCGCCCTCGCCGCCATGCTCGGCATCGAAGCGCGCGCCGTCCACGATCGCGCCCACGCCGCCCTCGCCATGCTCGCTCCCGCCCAGGGCCGCCAGCTCACTCCTGCCCAGCGCGAGCAGGTGGGCGAGTATCTCCTACGCCAGGCATCCCCCGCGCAGCAGGCCGAGGCCCGTGCCTATCTGGAGGGGTCGGCCCCGGGGCGGGCGTGGGCGCAGGTGCTCGCGGCCGAGCTCGCCCCGCTCGCCGCCCGGGCGCTCCCCGAGATTCCCGCCGCTCCCGCGCAGACTCCCGCTCCACCCGCGCCCTCCGAGACGCCCCCTCCCGGCGCTCCCTCCGGGATGCCCCTCGCCGGCCCTTCCTCCGAGACCGCTCCCCCCGCCACTCTCCCCGGGACATCCCTCGCCGGCCCTTCCTCCGAGACCACCCCCCCCGCCACTCCACCGCAAAC
>DATMPY010000166.1:0-2357 GCA_035566955.1 Solirubrobacteraceae bacterium
GAGCACGCTAATGCACATCATCGGGTGCCTCGACATTGCGACCGCGGGCCGCTACTTCCTCGACGGCCTCGACGTGTCGAAGCTCGACGAGTTCGCGCTGTCGGTCGTGCGCAACCGCAAGATCGGCTTCGTCTTCCAGAGCTACAACCTCGTGCCCCGCACCTCGGCGCTGGCCAACGTGGAGCTCCCACTCGCGTACGCCGGCCTGAACCGCGCCGAGCGCCGCCGCCGCGCCACCGCCGCGCTGGGCGCGATGGGCATGGCCGATCGCGTTCACCATCTTCCCTCCGAGCTCTCCGGAGGCCAGCAGCAGCGGGTCGCGGTCGCCCGCGCGATCGTGACCAACCCCTCCCTGATTCTCGCCGACGAGCCCACCGGCAACCTCGACTCCCACTCCACCGCGGACGTCCTTGCGATCTTCGCCACTCTTAACGCCGAAGGGCGCACCGTCGTGCTCATCACCCACGAGCCCCACGTTGCCTCCCTGGCCAAGCGCGTGATCAGGCTCAGCGACGGCGCCATCGTCGAGGACCGGCGCCTGCTCGGTGCGCACGATCCCCCCGCCGCGCCGCACGGCCAGAAGTGCGTACACCCCGAGCGTGCCGGCATCGCCGAGGTGGAGCAGTGATCGGCGTCGAGACCCTGCGCATCGCCTGGGGCGGGATCCGCGCGAACAAGCTCCGCTCGGGGTTGACCATCCTTGGCATGACCATCGGGGTCGCCTCGGTGATCGTTCTGATCGCCGTCGGCAACGGCTCCTCCAAAGCCGTCCAGGAACGGATCGAGAGCCTCGGCACCAACGTGCTGCTCGTCGAGTCCGGCGCCATCCGCGGGGGGGCCCGCTTCGGGGGGGCCTCCACCGGGACCGTCTCGCTCACCAAGGCCGACGCCGTCGCACTGCAGAGCCCAACCGAAGCCCCCGACGTGCAGAGCGCCTCCCCCGTCGTCAACGCCCCCAGCGTCACCCTCGTCTACAACGGCTCGAGCTACGAGCCCAGCACGTTCGTCGGGACCACCCCCTCGTATCTGGCCGCCCACGGCTACCACGTGGAAGCAGGCGCCGCGATCACCTCCGCCGACGTCGCCCACCACGCCCGGGTGGCCGTGATCGGGCAGACAGTCGCCTCCGAGCTGTTTGCAGGGCAGAGCCCCGTGGGGCGCACCGTGCGCGCCAATGGCGTCAACTTCGAGGTCGTCGGGGTGCTCGCCCCCAAGGGCTCCAACGGGGTCTCCAACCTCGATGAAATAGTGATCGCCCCCATCTCCGCCGTAGAAGGCTCCCTCACCGGCTACGGCTCGATCGACTCGATCACCGTGCAGGCCTCCTCCGAGTCCGCCCTCTCCTCCGCCGAAGCCGAGGTCACCCAGATCCTCGAGCAGCGCCACAGGATCAAGGACACCGCCGAACCCGGCTTTCAGGTCGTCAACCAGGGCTCGCTGCTGGAAACCACCAGCTCCACCTCCTCCGTGTTCACCACCCTGCTCGGGGAGGTCGCCGCCATCTCCCTGCTCGTGGGGGGCATCGGGGTGATGAACATCATGCTCGTCTCCGTCACCGAGCGCACCCGCGAGATCGGCATCCGCAAGGCGATCGGCGCCCGTCGCTCCGACATCCTCACCCAGTTCCTCACCGAGGCCGTGCTCGTCTCGCTCCTAGGCGGCCTGCTCGGCGTGCTCGTGGGGGTGCTCGGCAGCCAGTTCGAAATCGCCGGCGTGCGGCCCGCGATCGCCACGTACTCAATCTTCCTCGCCTTCGGCGCCGCCGTGCTCACCGGTCTCTTCTTCGGCACCTACCCCGCCGGCCGCGCCGCCCGCCTGCGACCGATCGAGGCGCTGCGCTTTGAGTGAGGCACCCACCCCCAACGAGGAGTCCGTCATGCCCGACGAGCAAACCACCACCCACGACCCATCGCTTGGAGCGACAGAGGTGCTCGCCCCCGGCCCACGCGAGACAGAGGAGCCCCACGTTCCGATCGAGCGTGGCGCGTGGGCGCACGAACCCGGGGAGTTGCCCCCCCGGCCACGGCGGCGCCTGCTCGGGGTAGGCGGGAATCCCATGCAAATCGCCCTGCTGGGGGTGCTCCTGATCGCGTGCGGCTTCGTCGGGGGGGTGCTCGTCGAGAAGGGTCAGAGCTCCTCCTCCACCACCGGCTCCGGCGCGAGCGGCCTCGCGTCCAGGTTCGCGGCGCCGCGGGGCGGCGCGGTGCCCGGCACCACCTCCAGCAGCTCAACCGCCGGCAGCGCCACCTCCGGGGGCGGTGGCTTCCCGGGGCGCTTCGGCAGCGCCCCAGGCGGCGCGGTGATCGGAGAGGTCTCCTACATCCAGGGCCCCACCCTGTATGTGACCGACGCCGAAG
>DATMPY010000167.1:0-3580 GCA_035566955.1 Solirubrobacteraceae bacterium
GCCAGCTCGACGTCTACGAGTACGAGGGTGGCCGCGTGTACCTGATTTCGAGCGGCACGAGCTCCTTCGAATCGAACCTGGAGGGCGTGAGCGAAAGCGGCGATGACGTGTTCTTCAGGTCGGACCAGCAGCTCGTGCCGCAGGACAATCGGGAAGGATTGATCGTCATCTACGACGCGCGCGTCGCGGGTGGCTTCCCGGCGCCTGCCTCGCCGCCGGCGTGCACGACCGCCGACGCCTGCCGCACGCCGGTCCCGCCACAGCCCTTGATTTACGGGGCGCCGGCGAGCCAGACCTTCGAAGGCGCCGGCAACCTCGCGCCGCCGTCTGAAGTGAAGCCGAAGAAGAAGGCCAAGCCCAGGAAGAAGGCGTGCAAGCGCAACAAGCACAAGCGGGCACATTGCGCCTCGTCCGCAAGCAGGACGCGAGTGAAAGCCAAATTCCACAAGGGGGGTAGGTGATCATGAGGACCGCTTTTTTTGACGCGATCCGCTACCGTTCGGCGCTGTTGGGCTTGGCGCTCGTTGCCGTGGTCGGCTTGTGGCTCTTGCTGGGCAGCGCATCGGCGCTCGCCGCCGGCGAAGCGCACCCGTTCCTGCGTGAATTCGGCCGCAGCGCGACGGAAGCCTTTTCGAACCCGAACGGGATCGCGATCGACGAATCGACTGGTGACGTCTACGTCGCCGACATCGGCACAGACTCCGTCTACAAGTTCAACGCCAACGGCGAACCAGAAGAATTCGCGGCACTGCACTCCGATGTGCTGAGCGGCGCTGCCACGCCGGCCGGATCGTTCTCGTTCCCCTCGCTGTACGGCAGCCCCGCGGCGATCGCGGTCGACAACTCGAGCAGCCCATCGGACCCTTCCGCCGGCGACCTGTACGTGATGGATGCCGGCCACGGCGTGATCGACAAGTTCAGCCCCGAAGGCAGGTACCTGAGCCAGGTCGGCGGCTTCCTGCCATCCAGCGGCTTTGCCGGAGGCGAACTGCTGGGGCTGGGCGTCGACGGGAGCGGCACCGTGCACGTCGACCTGAGCACATCCCGGAATAACAAACTGCTGATCGACGAATTCGACGGCGCGGCCGTGAATCATCTCGTCGCTCGCCAGGAATGGGAAGCACAGGACAACACCGAGGGCATGGGCGTGCCACCAGAACCAGAACTCCAGGCCCACGGCTTCGCCGTCTCCGCCACGGGGGATGACTACCCGATCTACGAACCGTCGTGCTCGTGTACGCTCGAGTTCGGGCAGAAGCTCTCCGGGCTTGGCCGCGTGGACAGCGGCGAAGCGGGCGACGTCGCGGTGGCCGTCGACCCCGCGACCGGCCACTTCTACGCAGACGATCAGTCCTCCGTGGCCGAGTGGGACACGGGCGCGATGAACCGCAACAGCATTAACGAGACCAGCGGCAGCGGGGTATCCAAGGTAGCCGCTGGCACGCTCGTCGCGCGCTTTGGCTCGCTGCAGCTCTCGAGCTCCTCGGGCGAGGGCGGGATTGCCGTGGACGGCGCGAGCGGTAACATCTACGTCTCAAACCCGGCCAACGGCAAGGTCTACGTCTTCGGCAGCGACGCCTCGGCCGTGACAGTCAGCGAACCAACGGACGTGACCAGGGAAGCCGCGAGCCTGAGCGGCACGGTCGATCCGCGCGGCGTCGCCGTCAGCTCGTGTGAGTTCGAATACGGCCTCACCGACGAATTCGGCAACGGCCCTTATAACCACAGCGTGCCCTGCAAGCAGACGCCGGCCGAGATCGGAGCGGGAAGCAGCCCGGTGGCGGTCTTCGCGCAGCTCGAAGGCCTCGAGTCCGGCGAACTCTACCATTTCCGCCTGATCGCGACCAACGCCAACGGCGCGGGGGAGGCCAGCGGTCTGCTCGCGACGCAGGGCGTCGGCTTCGGCATCAAGAGCTACGAAATCAGCTTCCTCAACGAAGACGGCACGCCCGACACGCAGGCGGGCTCGCACCCGTACAAGTTCGTCGACACCTTCATGCTGCACTCGCACTTCAAGCGCCTCGAATCGAACGCCGACTCACCGTACGTGCGCCTGCCCGACGGCATCTTGCGGGATGTCACGGTCGATCTGCCACCCGGCCTCGTCGGCGACCCCAATGCGACCCCCAAGAAGTGCACCGGACAGGAGCTGCGAGTGAATGGGGCCAGTATCTCCTGTCCACCCGAATCACGCGTGGGCCAGCTGTTCCTGAGCTGGTCAGAAGCACAGCCTCGTCAATCGGGCCACAACAACGAAGTCTTCGCCATGGTGCCCGTACGCGGCGTGGCTTTGCAGCTCGGCGCCAATTTCCTCAACCCTTTGCTGTTTATCAACAACGGGGTGCTCGCCGGCGGCGACTACCCCGTGCAGGCGACGGTGACGGGTGCGCCGCCGGCGGCACCCGTCCTCAAGAGCAAGCTGGTGATCTCCGGCGTCGTGGGCGAAGGGGTCAACCGCAAGCCGTTCCTGACGATGCCGACCGGCTGCCATGGCCCCCTGCGCTCGACGATGGCGGCCGACTCGTGGGAGGAACCGGGCCACTGGGCGAAGACGAGCACGGTCACGCACAACGTCGCCGGTACGCCCGTGTCGCTGACGGGCTGCTCGAAGCTCGAGTTCCCGGCGGAAATCGGCGTCGCGCCGGACAGCAGCAACGCCAGCACCTCCTCGGGGCTGACGGTAAACGTCCACGTCCCACAGACCGCCGCGCTCAACCCCAACGGCCTGGCGGAGTCCTCGCTCAGGGACACGACCGTTACCCTGCCCGAAGGCGTGGCGATCAACCCGTCGGGCGGTGGCGGCCTTGAAGCGTGCACCTCCGAACCGGCAGCGCTCGCAGCGGGCGCGCTCGGCAGCCCCGGCGATCAGATCGGCTACAAGGGCCAGGAAGAACTGAGCGCCGAAGACGAACCGGGCGTGAAGTGGAGCACCTTCACGCCGGAACTGGCGAGCCTGCTTGCGCCGGGGACCAACTTCTGCCCGAACGGGTCGAAGATCGGTACTGTGAAGATCAAGACGCCGCTGCTCGAACACGAACTGGAAGGCGCGGTGTACTTGGCCACGCAGGACGCAAACCCGTTCGGGAGCCTGGTAGCGATGTATATCGTCGCGGAAGACCCCTATTCGGGGACCTTGATCAAGCTCGCGGGCGAAGTGACACTGAACCCGCAGACGGGACAGATCGTCACGACGTTCAAGAACACCCCCGACGTGCCGTTTGAAAACCTCGAACTGCACTTCTTCGGCGGCGAACGCGCACCGCTGAGCACACCGACGCGGTGCGGGACCTACACGACGACCGCGGTGTTCACGCCATGGGACGGCAACGGGCCGGTGACCGCGGAATCCTCGTTCAAAATCGATCATGGCCCCGGCGGTGGCTCGTGTCCGGGTGCGAGTCTGCCGTTCAGCCCGACTGTGAACGCGGGTGCGACGAATATCCAGGCGGGTGCGTTCTCGCCGTTGACGGTGACGATGAACCGCAAAGACGGCGAACAGAACCTGAAGTCGGTCGAAGCGAAACTACCGCCGGGCCTGTCCGGTGTGCTGACGGGTGTCGAACTGTGTCCCGAACCGCGG
>DATMPY010000168.1:0-4128 GCA_035566955.1 Solirubrobacteraceae bacterium
GTGGGGTCGCTTGAGGGGTTGGCGGGCCGGGTGTCGTTCGCGGCGGTGAATGGCCCGTCCTCGACGGTGGTGTCGGGTGATGAGGGTGCGGTGTTGGAGCTTGCGGGGGCATGGGAGGGGCGTGGTGTGAGAGTGAGGCGCTTGCGGGTGTCGCATGCGTTTCATTCACCGTTGATGGATGGGATGTTGGAGGAGTTCGCCGAGGTAGCGGGGGGTGTGTCGTTCGCCGAGCCGGGTATCCCGGTCGTCTCGAACGTGACGGGTGGAGTGGCTGGCGGGGAGTTGTGCGAGCCGAGGTATTGGGTGCGTCATGTGCGGGAGCCGGTGCGGTTCTCCGCTGGGGTGCGGTGTTTGTATGAGCGGGGCGCGAGGCGGTTTTTGGAGCTTGGCCCTGATGGTGTGTTGAGCGGGATGGTGGAGGAGTGCGTGGAGGGCCTGTTGGCTGAGGGGCGGGATGGTGGTGGTGTGGCTGGGGAGGGCTCGGGCACAGGTGGGTCGAGTGAGGGTCCTGTTCTGGCGGTGTCGGTGTTGCGCAAGCGGCGGCCTGAGGTCGGGGCGTTCCTGGGCGCGTTGGCGGAGCTGTGGGTGCGGGGCACGGATGTGGATTGGGGGAGGGCGTTCGCTGGCGGGGGTGCCGCGCGGGTGGCGTTGCCGACTTACGCGTTCCAGCGCGAGCGTTACTGGCTCGCGCGCGGTGCCAACGGCGGGGACCCCGCGTCGATCGGGCAGTCTTCCGCTGGTCATCCGTTGCTCGGCGCGGCGGTCGCGATGGCCGACGACCGCGGCTTGATCTTCACCGGCCGGCTCTCGCTCGAGTCCCACCTGTGGCTCGAGGATCACGCGGTGCTGGGCACGGTGCTGTTGGCGGGCACTGCGTTCGTGGAGCTGGCGCTGCACGCGGGTGCGCAGATCGGATGTCCCGCCGTGCGGGAGCTCACCTTGGAAGCCCCGCTGGTGCTCGGCAAGGGGGACGCGGTGCAATTGCAGGTAGCAGTCGGCGAGCCGGACGAGTCCGGTGGGCGCCCCGTGGGGATCTACTCCCGCCTGGCGGACACGGAGGACACGCTCTACGATGCCGAGTGGACACGCCACGCCGGCGGCACGCTGACGCCCGCGGATACGGGTGAGGCGGTGGCGAGTGAGCGCGCGGCGCTGCTCCGCGGGGAGCCCTGGCCTCCGGCGGGCGCAGAGGCCGTGGCAGTAGATGATCTCTACGACCGCCTGCTGGAGCGGGGCCTTGAATATGGCCCTGTCTTCCAGGGCCTCCACGCTGCTTGGCGGCGCGGGAGCGAAGTCTTCGCCGAGGTGTCACTCGACGAGCAGGAGTCGGAGCGCGCAGGGTCCTTCGGTGTCCATCCCGCACTGCTCGACGGTGCGCTGCATACAATGGGCGTCGTCCTGCTTGAGGGCGACGACGGGGAGGGGGGCGAGCGCCGGAACGGCGATAGTGCCAATAGTGGTGGGCAGGGCGCGGGCGGGGTGCGTCTGCCGTTCGCGTTCGGGGAGGTGGAGTTGTACGCGGCGGGCGCGTCGTCCCTACGGGTGTGCCTGTTCGCCGCCGGCGATGATGCGGTGGGGCTGATCGTCGCCGACGAGGCCGGCAGGCTGGTTGCCTCCATCGGTTCGCTGGTGGCGCGTGAGCTCCCGGCGGCGCAGCTCGGCGCAGCGGCGCGAGGCCAGGCCGACGATGCGTTGCTCACCTTGGAGTGGGGTCCGGTCGCGGGCTCTTCTTCGGTGTTGTCGGTGGGTGAGTGTGTGGTGCTGGAGGTGGAGGATGGGTTGGCCGGGGTGCTTGGTTTGGTGCAGGGGTGGCTTGGGGATGAGCGGTCTGCGGGTTCGCGGTTGGTGTTGGTGACGCGGGGCGCTGTGGCGGTCAAGGTGGGGGAGGGTGTCGAGGGGTTGGCGCAGTCGCCGGTGTGGGGTTTGGTGCGCTCCGCGGAGTCGGAGAACCCGGGGCGGTTTGTGCTCGTGGATGTGGATGGTTCAGAGTCGCCGGGTGTGCTGGACGCGGCGCTTGCGTGTGGTGAGTCCCAGCTCGCGGTCCGTGATGGTGTCGTGTTGGCGGCGCGGCTCGTGGGGGCCGGTGGTGGGCTGCTGGTGCCCGATGGTGGTGGCTGGCGTTTGGCTGCGGGTGGTGAGAGGTTTGAGGATCTCGCGCTGGTCGATGACGCGGGGATGGCTGGTGAGCTCGGGGTGGGTGAGGTACGCGTCGGGGTGCGTGTGGGGGGCCTGAATTTCCGTGATGTGTTGATCGCGCTGGGTGTCTACCCAGGGGGTGGGAGTGTGGGCGGCGAGGGCGCGGGGGTCGTTTTGGAGGTAGGCCCCGATGTCGAGGGCCTACGGGTGGGTGACCGGGTGATGGGGCTGCTGGGTTGTCTGGGCCCGGTGTCGGTGGGTGATCACCGGCTGTTGGCGAAGGTCCCGGAGGGGTGGTCTTTCGCGCAGGCAGCGTCGGTGCCGGTCGCGTTCTTGACGGCGTATTACGGGCTGGTGGAGCTTGGGTGTTTGCGGCGTGGTGAGCGGGTGTTGGTGCATGCGGGGACGGGTGGTGTGGGGATGGCCGCGGTGCAGCTCGCCAAATGGCTGGGGGCGGAGGTGTTCGCGACGGCGAGCCCGGGGAAGTGGGGTGTGTTGCGGTCGTTGGGGTTAGATGATGCGCAGATCGCGTCTTCGCGTTCGCTTGAGTTCGGGCAGCGCTTCCGGGATGTGACCGGCGGGCAGGGGGTGGACGTCGTGCTGGACTCGTTGGCGGGCGAGTTTGTGGATGTGTCGCTTGGGTTGTTGGGTGAGGGTGGCCGGTTCGTGGAGATGGGTAAGAGCGATGTCCGTGACCCGGTGGAGGTTGCCGGCGATCATCCGGGGGTCTCTTACCGGGCGTTCGATTTGATGGAGGCCGGCCCGGAGCGGATCCAGGAGATGTTTGGGGTGCTGCTGGGCCTGTTCGAGGACGAGACGCTGCAGGCGTTGCCGGTGGGTGTGTGCGATGTGCGGAGGGCGCCGGAGGTGTTTCGGTTCATGAGCCAGGCGCGTCATACGGGCAAGCTCGCGCTGAGTGTGCCGCGTGGGATCGACCCAGGGGGAACGGTCCTGATAACGGGCGGGACGGGCACCTTGGGTGGTGTGGTCGCCCGGCATTTGGTCACCGAGCATGGTGTTCGTCGTCTGCTGCTGGTGAGCAGAAGCGGCGAGGACGCGGAGGGTGCTGGGGTGTTGCGAGCGGAGCTTGAGGGGTTGGGGGCGAGTGTGACGTTCACGGCGTGCGATGTGTCAGACCATGACGCGCTGAAGGCGCTGCTCGACTCGATCCCCGGGGAGTTTCCGTTGTGTGGGGTGGTGCATGCGGCGGGCACTGTCGATGATGGTCTGGTCGGCTCCTTGACGCCTGAGCGACTTGATGGGGTGTTCGGCGCGAAGGCGGACGCGGCGTGGTATCTGCACGAGCTGACTGAGGATCTGGATCTCGGGTTGTTCGTGTTGTTTTCTTCGGCGGCGGGGACGTTGGGTAGCCCGGGGCAGGCGGGCTATGCGGCGGCGAACGCGTTCTTGGATGCGTTGGCGGGGTATCGCCGTGCGCGTGGTCTTGTGGGTGTCTCGATCGCGTGGGGGTTGTGGGAGCAGGCAAGCGGGATCACCGGCGCGTTGAGTGCGGCTGATCGTGCGCGGCTGGGTCGCTCGGGGCTGGGAGCGCTATCCAGCGAGCGGGCGTTGGGACTACTCGATGCGGCTATCGCGGGTAGCGACCCGTTCGTGTTCGCGGCCCCGCTGGATCGCGGGGTGCTGCGCGCGCACGCGAGGCAGGGCACGCTCCCTGGGTTGCTGGCTGGTTTGGTGCGTGTCCCGGCGCGTCGTGTGGGCGAGCAGGCCGGGTCTCTCGCCCGTCGTCTGGCCGCGGCGCCTGTGGATGAGCGCGAGGGCATCGTCCTGGGTCTGGTCCTGGCGCAGGCCGCGGCCGTACTCGGCCACGCCTCACCCGACGCGCTCGATGCGCAGCGCTCATTCAAGGACACGGGTTTCGACTCGCTCTCCGCGGTCGAGTTGCGCAACCGCTTGAACACGATCACCGGCTTGCGGCTACCCGCCACACTGGTATTCGACTACCCCACCCCGGCCGCCACAGCACAATACCTG
>DATMPY010000169.1:0-7358 GCA_035566955.1 Solirubrobacteraceae bacterium
GCCCGGAGCTCGAGCTCAATGGGCTCGCGCGTGCGTTGGCGTTCGATCGTGCGCAGCTTTCACACCGGGCGGTCGCGTTGGCGGGTGACCGCGAGGAGCTCTCCGGGTTGCTCGCTGCCCTCGAGCACGACCAGCCAGCCGATGGGCTGATCCAGGGCATCGCTCACCCGCAGGGCAAGGTGGCGTTCCTGTTCTCGGGCCAGGGCTCGCAGTGGGTGGGCATGGGCCGCGGGCTATACGGCGCTTTTCCACCGTTCGCGGAGGCGCTCGATGCGATCTGTGCAGAGCTGGATGGCCACCTGGATCGAGGGGTGAAGGAGATCATCTTCGCGGAGGAGGGCTCGGAGGAGGCGTTGCTGCTCGACCGGACACAGTTCACCCAGGCCGCTCTGTTTGCGCTCGAGGTGGCGCTCCACAGGCTCATCTCGAACTTCGGCCTCGCGCCCGACTACCTGATCGGCCACTCGATCGGGGAGCTCGTCGCGGCGCACGTCGCGGGCGTGCTCTCGCTCCGGGACGCCTGCGCCCTGGTGGCGGCGCGAGGGCGTCTGATGGGCTCGTTGCCCGCAGCGGGCGGGATGGTCTCGATGGTGGCGTCCGAGCAGGAGGCGATGGAGAGCCTCGCGGGCTTCGAGGAGCACCTCTCGCTGGCGGCGGTCAACGGCCCGCGGGCGGTGGTCGTCTCGGGCGCGGAGCGGGCGCTCGCGCAGTGGGAGCTCTCCCAGCGCGAGCAGGGGCGCAAGCTGAGACGCCTGCGGGTAAGCCACGCTTTTCACTCACAGCTGATGGAGCCGATGCTCGACGAGCTGAGGGCGATCGCCGAGGGCCTGCATTTCTCTGCGCCAAACCTCCCGATCGTCTCCAACACGAGCGGCTCGCCGCTCTCCCTGAATGAGGTAACCGCGCCCGCTTACTGGGCGAGCCACGTGCGTCAGACGGTGCGCTTCGCGGACGGCGTGCGCTTCCTACAGGAGGCGGGCGTGACCCGCTTTCTGGAGCTTGGTCCCGACGGGACCCTGGGCGCGATGGCGCATGGATGCATGGTCGAGGAGGCGGGGGATCGCGCTCTGTTTGCCAGTAGTGTGCGGGCGTGCCGAGGGGAGCGGCGGACCTTCATGGGCTTCCTGGCCCACGCCCATGCTCATGGCCTCGATGTCGATTGGCGAGCGCTCTTCGGCGGCGGGGATGGCAGGCGCGTCGAGCTCCCCACCTACGCCTTTCAACGCAGGCGCTACTGGCTGGAGGCGGGAGCTGGGGTGGGCGATCTCGCGGCGGCCGGCCAAGCTTCCGCCGAGCACCCGCTGTTGAGCGCCGCGCTGCGGCTGGCGGGCGATGGGGAGGGCTGGCTGTTCACCGGCCGCCTGTCGCTGAAGAGCCACCCGTGGCTGGGCGACCACGCGGTCCTCGGCTCGCCGCTGCTGCCGGGCACGGGTTTCGTCGAGCTGGCGTTGGCGGCGGGGCGGAGGCTTGGCCTGCGGGCGCTGGAGGAGCTGACGTTGCGGGAGCCGCTGCTGGTGGATGGCGAGGGCGGGGTGCAGGTCCAGCTCGTGGTGTCGGGGCCCGGGGAGTTGGGCGAGCGCTCGATCGATATCTACGCTCGTCCGGAGAGCCGGTCAGGGGATGAGCTGGCGGACGGGGAGTGGACGCTCCACGCAGCGGGGGCTCTCGGCCACGGTGGGGATGACGGTCAGGGTGGGGATGGCCCGCAGACGTCGGAGCTCCAGCGGTTGGCTGATGCGAGCTGGCCACCCGACGGGGCGCGGGAGCTCGAGCTGGAGTTTCTCTATGACCGTCTGGGGGACGCGGGCTATGACTATGGGCCGTCGTTCCGGGGATTGCGCAGGGCCTTCAGGGTGGGGGATGAGCTCTACGCCGAGGTGGCGTTGGATCCCGAGCAGGAGAACGGGGCGTCGGGCTTCTGTGTCCATCCGGCGTTGCTCGACGGCGCGTTGCACGCGGCGCTGCTGGTGGCGTTGGAGGCCCAGGGAGCGGGCGAGGCGGTGGTGATTCCCTTCTCCTTCAGCGGTGTGCGCCTCCATGGGCAGGGTGCTGGAGCGCTGCGTGTGCGCCTTGCCGGGGACGCGGGGAGCTGGAACGTGCTAGCGCTCGATGGGCGGGGGACACCGGTGCTCTCGATCGAGTCGCTCCAGCTGCGGGCGGTCGATCGGAATCAGCTGGGGTCCGCGCGGCGCGCGGGGCATGAGGCGCTCTTTGGGTTTGAGTGGGTCGAGCTTCAGGGCCAGTCACCCGCTGGTGGGCAGTTGCATGTGGTGCTGCTCGGTGCTGCTGGTGAGAGTGGCGGTGAAGGCGAGCGTGACGGTGACCGCGGGGGCGAGGGGTCAAGGGCTCTGGGTGGGGATGCGCGGCGCTACCCGAATCTGGGCGCGCTGGTGGAGGCGATCGAGGGGGGACAACCCGCGCCTGAGCTCGTGCTTGTCCACGCGCAGGCGCTGGCCGCGGGTGGCGAGGGTGAGGCTCAGGCGCTGGTCGACCGCTCTGAGGCTCAGGCGGAGGCTGCTCCGTTGCGGACGCCGTGGAGATCCGATGGTGCAGGTGAGGAGAGCGAGGATGGGGGGCTCGCGCGGAGGGTCCATCGGCTCGTGGCGCGCACCCTGGAGTTGCTGCAGGAATGGCTTGCCGCGGAGGCTCTGATGGGGTCGCGGCTGGTGCTGATCACGGAGGGCGCGTTGGCGGTCGCGCCTGGGGAGGCGCCGAACCTCACGCAGGCGGCGCTCGTGGGTCTGCTGCGCAGCGCCCACTCCGAGCATCCGGATCGCTTCGCGCTCCTCGACGTGGATGGGAGCGAGGTCGCGCTGGGCGCGCTCGCCGGTGCGCTGGGGGGCGATGAGCCGGAGCTTGCGCTGAGGCGGGACGTTCTCCATGTCCCTCGGCTCGCGCGCATGAAGATGCGGGCTGATCCGTCGCTGCTCGACACATCGGCACTTGGCCTGTTTGACCCACGGGGCACGGTGCTGATCACGGGCGGCACGGGCGGCCTGGGGGCGACGCTGGCGCTGGATCTGGCGAGGAGGCGCGGCGCGCGGCATCTGCTGCTGGCGAGCCGCGGGGGCCCGGAGGCGGATGGCGCCCAGGAGTTGCAAGCGGCGATGGAGGAGCTTGGCTGCGATGCGCGGATCGCGGCGTGCGACGTCTCACGGGAGGCGCAGCTGGGGGAGTTGATCGCGTCGATTCCCGAGGAACACCCGCTGACGGTGGTGGTGCACGCGGCGGGTGTGCTCGACGACGGGGTGATCGAGGCGCTCGACGGCGAGCGCCTCGCTCGGGTGATGGGCCCGAAGGTCGATGCGGCCATCAACCTGCACAAGCTGACAGCGGGTCTGGAGCTCACCGAGTTCATCCTGTTCTCTTCGATCGCGGCCACTATGGGCAATGCGGGGCAGGGTAACTACGCGGCGGCGAATGCGTTTCTGGATGCGCTGGCGCACCATCGCCGTGCCGCTGGTCTGCCCGGTCTCGCGCTGGCCTTTGGGGCGTGGGATCGGGCCACCGGCATGACGGGTGCTCTGAGTGAGACCGACCGCGCGCGGCTGGCGCGCCTGGGCATGATCCCGCTGTCGGACGAGCAGGGTCTCGAGCTGATCGACATCGCTCGCACCGCGCAGGAGCCGCTGCTCCTGCCGGTGCGCCTCAACCTGGCTGCCCTGCGCACTCAGGCGGAGGCGGGGATGTTGCCTGCATTCATGCGCGGCCTGATCCGCGTACCGGCGCCTGGGACCATCGCCCTGCAGGGTTCGCTGGCGCGGAGGCTGGCGGGGGAGCCGGTGTCGGAGTGGGATGCAATCGTGCTGGAGCTGGTGCGGGGCCACGTGTCGGCGGTGCTGGGGCACACGTCGGCGGAGGCGATCGACTCACAGCGCCCCTTCAAGGAGTCGGGCCTCGACTCGCTCGGCGCGGTGGAGCTTCGCAATGGCCTCGCCCAGGCGACGGGATTGAGGCTGCCGGCGACGCTGATCTTCGATCACCCGACGCCGCTGGCGGTGGCGAGGTGCATACGCGGGCAGGTGGAGGGTACCCGCCCGGACTCCACGGCTCCCCGGCGCCGGCTTTCACACAGCGACGAGCCGATCGCGATCGTGGGGATGAGCTGCCGCTATCCGGGTGGGGTGCGCTCGCCCGAGGATTTGTGGGAGTTGGTCGCGGGGGAGGTGGATGCGATCGGCGAGTTTCCCGCGGATCGTGGCTGGGATCTCGAGCGCCTGTATGACCCCGACCCGGATCGCCCGGGCACGAGCTATACGCGGTGGGGTGGCTTTCTCTATGACGCGGGGGATTTCGACGCGGATCATTTCTCGATTTCACCGCGCGAGGCGCTGGCGATGGATCCCCAGCAGCGCCTCCTCCTGGAAGGCGCATGGGAGGTCTTCGAGGATGCCGGGATCGACCCTGCCTCACTGCGCGGCTCAGACACGGGCGTCTTCGCGGGGGTCATGTATCACGACTACGCGACCAGGGCGGGCCCGATGTCCGCGGAGCTGGAGGGCTACATCGGCGCGAGCGCCGGCGGGAGCGTTGTCTCCGGTCGCTTGGCTTACACCTTCGGCCTGGAGGGCCCGGCGATCTCGATCGATACGGCCTGCTCCTCGTCGCTGGTGGCGATTCACCTGGCAAGTCAGGCGCTCAGGTTGGGGGAGTGCGAGCTTGCGCTGGCCGGTGGGGTGACGGTGATCTCCACTCCCGAAGTGTTCATCAGCTTCTCGCGTCAGCGTGGTTTGTCGGTGGATGGGCGTTGTCGGTCGTTTGGGGTGGGTGCTGGGGGGACGGGTTGGTCTGAGGGTGTGGGTTTGTTGTTGCTGGAGCGTTTGTCGGTGGCGCGGGAGCGGGGTCATGAGGTGTTGGCGGTGGTGGGGGGTAGTGCGGTGAATCAGGATGGTGCGTCGAATGGTTTGACGGCGCCGAATGGGCCTGCGCAGGTGCGGGTGATTCGTCAGGCGTTGGCTAGCGCGGGGGTAGCGGCGGGTGATGTGGATGTGGTTGAGGGGCATGGTACGGGTACGGCTTTGGGTGATCCGATTGAGGCGCAGGCGTTGATCGCGGCTTATGGGTCGGGGCGTGTTGGGGGCCCTTTGTATTTGGGTTCGGTCAAGTCCAATATTGGTCATACGCAGGCGGCGGCGGGTGTGGCTGGGGTGATCAAGGTTGTGCAGGCGTTGCGGCATGGGGTGTTGCCGCGGTCGTTGCATGTGGAGCGGCCGTCGGAGTTGGTGGATTGGGGTGGGGGTGGGGTGGAGTTGTTGGGTGCGGCGGTGGGGTGGCCGGTGGGTGAGCGGGTGCGTCGTGCGGGGGTTTCGTCGTTTGGTGTGTCGGGTACGAACGCGCATGTGATTTTGGAGGAAGCGCCCGCGCCCGTGGAGGCGACACGAGTGCCGGGCGGGGAGCTCGATGGGGGTGGGGGGCCTGTTGTTGGGGTGGGGGCTGGCGATCGGGTGGGTGGTGCGGGGGAGTCGATCGGGGGTGGGCGCCCTGCGGCTGGGTTGGAGGTGCGGCCGTGTGTGGCTGTGGGGCTTGGGGTGTTGCCGTTTTTGGTGTCGGCTTCGACGGAGGGTGCGTTGCGGGGGCAGGCGGGGCGTTTGCGTGTGTTCGTGGGGGGGTGCCCGGAGCTCGAGCTCAATGGGCTCGCGCGTGCGTTGGCGTTCGATCGTGCGCAGCTTTCACACCGGGCGGTCGCGTTGGCGGGTGACCGCGAGGAGCTCTCCGGGTTGCTCGCGGCACTCGAACGCGACCAGCCAGCCGGCGGGCTGATCCGGGGTGTCCCCAGGGGTGAGGGCAAGGTGGCGTTCGTCTTCCCGGGGCAGGGCTGCCAGTGGGAGGGTATGGCGCTGGAGCTGTGGGAGTCCTCGGCGGTTTTCGCGGAGCGCATGGAGGCCTGCGCGGAGGCGCTCGCGCGCTACCTCGACTTCTCGCTGCGCGATGTTTTGGGGGGCAGCGCGGACGCTCCGAGGCTCGAACAGGTCGACGTGGTACAGCCGGCGCTGTTTGCGGTGATGGTCTCGCTGGCTGCGCTGTGGCGCTCCTTTGGGGTGAGGCCCGCCATCGTGGTGGGTCACTCGCAGGGTGAGATCGCGGCCGCTCACGTGGCGGGCGGGCTGTCCTTGGACGACGCGGCGAGGGTGGTGGCTTTGCGCAGCCGGGCGCTGGCCGAGGAGCTCGCGGGCCGCGGTGGGATGGTCTCGATCTCCCTGCCGGCGGAGCAGGTGGAGGTGCACGTGGAGCGCTTTGGCGAGCGAATCTCGCTGGCGGCGGTCAACGGGCCCTCGTCGGTGGTGGTCTCCGGTGAACCCGGGGCGCTCGCCGAGCTGCTCTCGGAGTACGAGGCCCAGGGAGTGAGGGCACGTAAGATCCCGGTCGACTACGCCTCGCATTCGGCACAGATCGAGGCAATCCGCGACCGCCTCGCGGAGGAGCTCGCGCCGATTCGCGCACGCACCGGCGAGATCCAGTTCTACTCCACGGCTGTGGGCGCGGTGCTTGACACCGCGGAGCTCACGGCCGAGTACTGGTACACCAACCTGCGTCGTACGGTGCGCTTTGCGGAGGCCACGCGCGCGCTGCTGGAGGATTCCTGCACGGCGTTCGTCGAGGTGAGTCCCCACCCGGTGCTGAAGGTGGCGGTGGAGGAGACGATCGAGGCGCGGGGACCGGACGCGGGCAGGGCGGTGACAACGGGCTCGCTGCGCCGTGGGGAGGGCGGCCTCGAGCGCTTCGTCGCCTCGCTCGCGGAGGCCCATGTGCATGGCGTGGAGGTCGACTGGGGTGCGCTGCTGGGCGGCGGGGGCGCGGGGCGCGTGAAGCTTCCGACCTATGCGTTTCAGCGGCGGCGGTATTGGCTCGAGATGGGGGCGGTCGATCGGGATGGGTTGACGTCCGCGGGTCGCACTGGGCACGAGTCGCTGTTCGAGCTAGGGTGGGTCGAGCCGCAACGCCCGTCGTTCGATCGCGCGGAGTTGCGCGTGGCGACGCTGTGTGGTGATGGTGAGAGCGGCGGTGGCGGTGGCGGCGATGGCTTACGGATGCTGGGAGTGAATGCGCTGTGCTACCCCGATCTGGGGGCGCTGGTGGAGGCGATCGAGGGGGGGCAACCGGCGCCTGAGCTCGTGCTCGTCGAGGCGCAGGCGCTGGCCGCCGCGGGCGAGAGCGAAGCTCAGGCGCCGGTTGCAGGGACGATTCATCAGCTGGCGGGGCGCACGCTGGAGTTGCTGAAGCAGTGGCTTGCCGCGGAGGTCCTCGCGGGGTCGAGGCTGGTGCTGATCACGGAGGGTGCGCTGGCGGTCGCGCTCGGGGAGGCGCCGAACCTCACGCAGGCGGCGCTCGTGGGTCTGCTGCGCAGCGCCCACTCCGAG
>DATMPY010000170.1:0-4709 GCA_035566955.1 Solirubrobacteraceae bacterium
GGGGTGGGGGTGGTGCTTGTCGGCGGGACGATCGGGACGGCTGTCTTTGTGCGTATGAGGATGTGGGTCGTCGTGGAGGTGGGGACCGCCACTGCGGCCTTGCCGGGGAGGAGGGGCCCGTTGGGTATTCCGGGCTGGCCCGCGATGCCCGGGTTGGGGCAGCCGTTGCTCTCCGACGTAATCCAGGGCGGCGCCTTCGCATGTCCTTCGAGTTCGCCGTCCGGCCGGAGCAGCAACCTGATTTCGTGCTCGCTCAGCTGACGCGTGCTCGTGATGTAGATGTTGTTCGTCGGATGGGTCGCGAACCCGCATCCGATTTCTCGGGCTTCTCCGCCGGTGACGTGATAGATGTAGTGCCCCCCGCGCACGCCGCTGGTGCTGGTGGCGAAGCCATTGGGGGTGGCCCTGCCGACGAATTCGGGAAAGCTGTCGACGGCTTGTATGGTGACGTCCCGGGGGAGTTCGACTTCGCCGACAGGGGTGACGGTTTCGACCTCTCGGAAGGCCCCTCCGGCAGCGAGCGCCGCGCTGGAGAGTGCGGCCAGCGCGAGGACGCTGATGCTGCCGGCGCGTAGGGCCCTGCGTCGGCGCGTGCGCCGGCTGTGGTCGCGGCGGATCGCCTGGCTGAGTTCAGCCTTCAGCGCGCGGATGGCGGGACTTGGCTCGGTCATGGTTGGGCTCCTTTGGCGATGGCGGCTCCGAGTATTTGAAGACCTCGAAAGACCCGGGTGCGGGCTGTGATCGTGCTGCAACGAAGACGCGCGGCCACCTCCTCGTAGCTGAGCTCCTCGACGACCCGGAAGGCGATCGCGGCCTGCTGCTCGCTCGTCAGTTCAGCGAACGCCTCTCGAACGGCCGGAGCGAGCTCGCGCGCATCGATGCGACAGGTGATCTCGTCTGTGTCATCCTCGTGGACCGTGAGGGTCGCCATCGCCAAACGCTGGCGCGCCCGCGTCTCGACCCGCCCCTGCCTGTAGTGCTGGCGCAAGAGATTGCGGGCGATCCCATACAACCAGGCGGCCCCGGAGCGCTCGTCGGTGCCGCGAAACCGTCCGGCTCCTCGCCACGCCTGAGCGAAGGTCTCCGCCAGGAGTTCGTAAGCGACTGCCCCGTCCCCCGTCTGAGCCACCAGCCATCGATCGAGCAGCACTGAGTGACGGTCAAAGAGGACCTCAAATGCTGCGGGGTCACTACGGGAGGCCCGAATCAGCTCAGCGTCGCTGCGCGTCGCCCCGGTTCCGGCTGAGGTGCTCATCTTCAGTTAAGTGTCGTCTGGCCAGAAAACGTTCCCGCAGCTTGACAGCCGCCCCATCGGTCAAGCGCTGGCAGCTGCTCTGTTCGGACTGAGTAAACCGCCTCGGGCCGGCCCCGGCCCTGAGTCGAGCCCGTGTGCTCAACAGCATCCTCGGGATTTGTGCGTGAGGCGTCACAGTCCAGCACAGTTTTGGCATGAATTGCACTCGCAGGACACAATCGCCGGGCTAGCCTTGCCGATCGTGCAGGCTGACTCTCCCAGCCCATCCCAACGGTCCCCCCGCGAGGACCCCCGCCGCGCGCTCGGCCGCCTCGGCGAGCGGGTCGCCGCCTCCCACCTCGAGCGCCTCGGCTTCGCAATCATCGAGCGCAACGCCCGCACCCGCTACGGCGAGATAGACCTGATCGCATTCAACGGTGAGGCTCTCGTCTTCGCCGAGGTCAAGACCCGGCGCGCGCGCAAGCGCTGGCGGCTGACCCCCGAGGAGCAGCCACTGGCGTGGTTGCGCACCAGTCAGCGCGCCCGCCTGCGGCGCCTCGCCGCGGCCTGGCTCTACGCGGAGTCGCGCAATCGACCCAGAGCCCACACCATCCGCTTCGACGGCATCGGTGTGATCGTCGACGAAGCCGGCCGGCTGATCTGTCTCGACCACATCGAAGCCGCGTGGTGAGAAACGCAGACCGTGATCTGCACGTCTCCCACACCTATGAGCGGCGATCCCCTCACAGCGCCAGCTGCTGATACGCCAGCGACTGGAACGAGAGTCGGTGCAGAGGCGAGACGCCTTGGCGGAGGATCGCTTCACGGTGGACGGGGGTGGAGTAGCCGACGTGCTCGGCGAAGCTCCACCCGGGGTGGAGGGTGTCAGCGTGACACATGTAGCGGTCGCGGGCGACCTTGGCGACAATCGACGCGGCGGCGATCGCGGCGCTGGTGGCGTCGCCGTCGACGATCGCCCGCTGGGGGCGCCCAAAGTCGGGGACGGAGAAGCCGTCGACGAGACACGCCACCTCGCCTTCCACCCCCTCGGTGACCCCGCACAGCGCGTCGCGCAGGGCGGCGAGGTTGGTCTTGTGCAGGCCCCTGGAGTCGATCCCCCGCACGCAGCGGGAGATCACGGTGACCCGCGCCGCGCTGCGTAGGACCAGCGGGTAGAGCTCCTCCCGCGCCTCGGCGGTGTGCTGCTTGGAGTCGTTCAAGGTCCCCAGGGCGCGGACCTCCGCAGGTGAGAGGGTCTCGTAGTCGAACAGCACCCCAGCGGCCACCAGCGGCCCCGCCAGGCAGCCGCGCCCGGCCTCGTCGGCGCCCGCCACCAGGCGCATCCCCAGGCCGCGGTCGAAGGCGAACAGCCGCCGGCCGCTCCCGCCCCGCCGGGCCCGGCGACGGGCCCTGGAGGACCCCGATGCGGTTGAAGGTCCAGGACGTTTGGATGACCCCGATGCGATCGGCGGATCGGGGACCGAACCCGGAGCGATCTGAGGCCCAGGACCCCTAGATGATCCCGATGCGGTCGGGGGGCCAGTAGGTGACAAATGCCCCACCGATGATCCATCCCGTGGGGACGGGTCCCCAGAACCTGCTGTCGTCGGATTCGCCACGGTTGTCCCCCATCATGAACCAGTGACCGGGCGGAATCTTGATCGGCGTCGGGAAGTTGCACTCGCGGACCCCCCCGCAGGCTTTGATGTAGGAGTCGGACTCGCGCTTTCCGTTGAGGTAGGCGTGCCCTTCGCGGATCGAGAGGGTGTCTCCAGGTCCGGCGATGACGCGCTTGATGAAGTTTTCGTTGGCCGGTTCGGAGTCGGACTGATCGCAAGCGGCGCCGCCCGGGGTGACTTCATAGTGGGTGGGCCCGCACCGCTGTTCCTTGGCCTCTTTGGGGGGATGGAAGACCACGATCTCCCCCACGTGCGGCCCGTTGATGCTCATGCCGATGCGGTTCACGAGCACCCGCTGGCCAGGTATGAGGGTGGGTTCCATCGAACCGCTCGGGATCTTGTAGGGCTTGACGAGGAACGCCTGGATGCCCAGCGCGAGGAGCACCGCGATCGCGATGATCGCGGCCAGCTCGAGCAGCGAGTTGGTGGTCGACTTCTGCTTGGGCTTGGAGCCGGCCGGAGCCTGCCCCGGGCTCTTCGCGGCGGCCCCTGGATCCCCGCGCTGACCTGAACCGCCAGCTGAGGCCGAGCCCCTGGGGGAGCGAACGCTCACGCCGCGGCGTCGCCGGCGGGGTCCCCGCCGGCATCGGGGGAGGAATCGGCCTGGTCCGTGGCCTGCGCCTGGGCGTCGGATTGCTCCTGATCGCCAGTCGCGGACGTGGACTCCCCCTGGGCGGACGCGTCCGCCGGCCCTTTGTTAGCGACCGCATCGGCGGTCGCCTCCTGCTCGGCGGTCACCGCACCCTCCACGCCTACCGTGGCCTCGGCAGCGCTGCCGAGGTCGTCGGCCGCTGCGCCATTGGCTGCCTCCTCCCCGCCGGTCGCCGGCTGGAGCTCATGCAGCAACCCCGGTTCGACCGTTTCCTCGGGGCCGGTGTAGCGGCGCTCGCGCACACGCGCGCGCTTGCCCACGCGATCGCGCAGGTAGTAGAGCTTGGCGCGGCGCACGTCGCCGCGGGCGGCCACCTCGATGCGCTCGATCTTCGGGGAGTGCACGGGGAACATGCGCTCCACCCCCACCCCGAAGGACTGCTTGCGCACCGTGAACGTCTCCCGCGCGCCGTGGCCCTGGCGCTTGATGACCACGCCCTCGAACACCTGCACGCGCCGGCGGGTGCCCTCGATCACCTGGAAGTGCACCTTCACCCGATCGCCCGGGGCGAAGTCGGGCACGCGGCGCAGCTGGGCGCGTTCGAGGGTGTCGATGACGCTGCTCATAACGTGAAGGAAGTGGGTCTCGCCCCGCGGGCCTCCCGTGAGGCCGCCGCGGCGCGGGCAGCAATGGTAGCGGAAGGGACGAGGGGCCCGCGTGGGTGACGCGAGCACGGCCAGCCTCAGGCGCTCCCATCGTGGGTCGGAGATTGCTGGAATCCCGTTGCCGGGAGCACGAGCGCGTCAAGCTCCAGACTCGACCGCGTTGTCCGAGATCGCGCACAGTCCCTCGGGAGCCGAACATGCCAGCCTCAGGCGCCCGCCCCCCGTTCGCGGCTGCGCTCCAGCCGCCAGCGGCGGATGCGCTCGTGGTGGCCGGAGAGCAGCACCTCGGGGACGCGCCAGCCGCGGTGCTCGGCGGGGCGGGTGTAGTGGGGGTACTCGGGGTTTCCCTCCAGGTCCTCGCTGAAGGACTCCTCCACCGCGGAGCGCTCGTGCCCCAGCGCGCCGGGGAGCCTGCGCAGCACCGCGTCGCAGAGGACCATCGCGGGGAGCTCTCCCCCGGAGAGGACGTAGCGTCCGATCGAGAGGGTCTCCCCGGCGAAGTGCTCGAGGATCCGCTCGTCGAAGCCCTCGTAGCGCCC
>DATMPY010000171.1:0-3887 GCA_035566955.1 Solirubrobacteraceae bacterium
ACGCGTACACGAGATTGTATTCCTGACAGAGCACCCCGTCATCGGATTCGACCGGCATGATGTCTTCCGCGATCCAGCCGGCTGCGCCACGCGTCCCCACGTAGTAGTAGCCGCCGGTGGGCGCCCCCGGATACGGCTCCCTGGCACGGAGCGTGAGCGCTTCTCCATCTGCGGCGGCCGCGCTCGAGTACAGCAATTCTCCCGCATCGAACTGGGCCGAGCTCTCGACCGACGGCGTCACCAGCTCGTAGGCGCGGCAGTCGGGCAACCTCGCGGAGAAGCCGCCGCGCAGCTGTTCGTTGGGACACGCCGCCTGTTCGGCGGTCTGCGTCGTGAACGTCTCGTCGGGACCGACAACTTCGCCGAGTTTGCTGGTCGCGATCACGCGGTAGTGGTAGGTCGTCCCGGCCGCAAGGCCGTTCGCAGACGCCCACACCGCGTGCGGGTGCACGCCTTCCCCAACGCTGCCTTCCGCCGGGAAGGGCGTCGAGCTGCCGTAGGCGCTGGTAGGACCGTATTCGAAGCGGTAGGTCGTCTCGATCCCGCCAGGGTTCACGACCGCGCCGAGCTTCGCTTCGGAGGCGCCAACTTCGGCGGTGAGCTCCCTGTCGACCACAGGCGCGGTGGGGGGCCCGAACATCCAGACGGCGTGTTTGAGCTCGTCGGTCACGTATACACGCCCGCTCGCTTCATTCACCGCGACCATGCTGAAGAAGTGAACCGTTGCAGTATTGGTACCGAAATCGCCGGCGCCGACATCGGCGAGCTGCCTGCCTTCGGAGTTGTACTCGACGAGATGGGGACAGGACGAGCCCATTTCGCCGCAAGGGTCGGCGTTGTTGTCGACGATCGCGAACACGTCCCCATATCCGTCGAGTGCCACGGAGAAAACGCCTTCGCTCTTGATTTCCCCGAGTACCGCGCCGGTCGAGCTCAACTCCTCGATCCGGTTGTTGCCGGAATCGGCCACCCTCAGATTGCCGGACGAGTCGATCGCCACGCCGGTCGGTTCCTTGAGCGCGCCGGTGCCGGAGCCCGTGAACGTCTTGAGCAGCGTCCCGGCTTCGCTGTACTCCAGGATGTCGTTTTCGCCGGGCACGTAGACGTTGCCCGAGGAGTCAGACGCGATCTGCAGGATCGAGTAGAAGCCACCAACGTCACGGTATGAAGGGACTGGGAACGACCTGATGAATTCGCCCGTGCTCGGTTCGTAGACGGCGACCCCTGGTTCGGACGTTTCGAAGCTGCGCGCTTCGAGAACGTAGAGGTTGCCGTTGACGGGATTCACGGCCGCTCCCGCAAAGAGCCATCCTTCGCCGAATAATTCGCCGCCCATCTTGCCAAAGGTCGAGAGGTGCTTGCCTTCGGCATCGAGCTTTTCGATATGGCCGTAGCTCTTGATTACCGACCCTTCTTGTCCTTTTGATACGAACTCGACATCGAAAAAGCCGGCCGTGAATACATCGCCGCTGGCCTGATCGACCGCGACGCCGGGGCCTTCAGACGCGAACGAGCCGTAGGGGACGAGCTTGGGGGATTCGGCTTGGGCGACACCGACACAGAGCGCCAGCAAAACACAGAGTGCGACGAGCGGGGCAGCGACCAGACTGCGCGCAGGCGCACCACTCCCTTGGGCCAAAGGAAGAGCACGGAGCGTCGCGATGAGCCCGGCCTTCGACATGGAAGCTGGCTTCGCGATATGCACTGTGGTTCTCACCTTGTCTCCTTGGTCGTACTGGTGGTTGATGGGGCTTGGCGCCGGTCTTGCTTATGGGACTCCTTGCCGACACTCAGCCGCTGCGCGACCTGGCAGCCCAGCGGTGTGAGCGCCCACGCGTTGGGCTCTCCTTTGGCGTGCCCCGCACCCGAGTTCACCGTCAACCCCAAGCGCTCCAGACGCGCGAGCAGCTTCGAAATCTGACCCGGGTCAGAGACCCCTGAGCGTTCGGCGACCACACGGTTACTCGCACCCGGGCACTCCGCGATGCACTCCAGCACCCGCGCCGTGCGATACGTCAGGCGCATCTGCACACCGCCCAAGGGATCCTCACGGCCATCCACGCCCTCACGCGGCGCATGCGCAAAGCCCGCGCGCAACCCCGGCACGGGCCGGGCCTGCTCGCGCCGCGCGGCACCCGGACCCATATAGGGCAGCACGATCATCCCCATCAACTCCCCAAACAACCCGGTCAGACGCCCCCGCTCACCGCGCAACAGCCGCCCATGCACAATCCCGAACCCGGCGCCGACCAGGCCCTCCGCGGTCAAGCGCGAGCACTCCCCGCCCCGCGCGCCCGCTGTGCGGCCCTCATCGAGAACCGCAGCGATGCTCCCCAGCAGCCGCTCTCGAGCCTCCAGCACCGTGGTACCACCACGCAACGCCTGCACCACACAGACCCGCGCGAGCACCGGCTCGCGATCCAAGAACGAAAGAATCACCCACAGGCCTCCCCGCACCCGCTCGCGCCACCCAAGACCCTCGAGGCCCGCCGCCGCCAGCTCCCGCTCGACCTGTGCGACCGTGTCCTCGAGCAGCGCCGCGAGCAGCTCTTCGCGGTTGGTGAACAGCTCGTAGAACGTGCGCCGGGAGATCCTCGCCCGCGAAGTCACCAGCGCTACCGAGGCGTGCTTGTAACCGACCTCGTCGATCACCGCCGCCGCCGCGCTCAACAACCGCAGCCGCTGGATCTCCTCCACGTGGCGGCTCGGCATCCCGTGACGCGAGGGCAGCCGTCTCGCCCACACCCCCGGGCTGCCCGGACGCGCCCGCGGCGGCGCGAGACTCACCGCCGCCGCGGCAGCATGGCGACGGGCGGCCATCACGCCACCACCCACACACTGCCCAGAACCCGGGCCGCGGAATGCCCCTCCCCCGCGTGGGGGAAGAACAGGCGGCGCGAACGCGCCGAGCGAGAAGAGCTAGCGGCTGCCCTTAGGGCACAAGAGAGAGAGAGAGAGAGAGAGATGCGTCAGGCTGCTGACGCATCTAGCAACGGGCCCACCGCGAGCGGCGTGCATCCCCGATACGTATCTCTCTCCAGAAACCACGTAGAACAACTCCCTCATCGCTCCGATCCAGCCCTCTCCCGATACCAACATTCAACCCTGCGAGCGCTTGAAGTCAACCACAAGTGGTATGACCACATCCAGACCCTATGTTTACCGGCGTCCCCGTCAAGGGAGCGCCGACCTGCCGAGCACGATAACTCAACGCCACGCAAATGTCAAGGCCCCAAGCACAGAGCATCCTTCGCGCAGCGGGACCATGCAGCCCGGCGAAGCCTGCCCGGATACCCCAAAAAAGGCTTGTCTACAGAGGATCACCGCCAGAAGGAAGCCGGACCGAGAAGGGACAAGGCGCACGCTAGCTCTCCACGGCATAGCCGGTCAGGCCGGCTCGTGCACTGCCGCGTCACCTATTATCAGGTGGCCGAGCCCGACACTCACTACGGCGGACAGCCGACGGAGAGCCGTTCGCGTACCGACCGACCCCTACCTCCTCCTGCCCCTGGCCGCCGCCTTCGCGCCGAATTTCTTCCGGGCGGCCTTCTCGCACGCGGCGCGCTTGCCCTTCGCCGCCTTCCGGCAGGCCCTCAGCGCACGGGCGAGCTTCTGCGCGCGGGTCAGCGTCTTCGCCTTCGTCTTCGTGCAGCCGGTGACGGCGATCTGCGTTCTCTGGTGGGTTTCGGCGCCGTTCTGCGCGACGAACGCGGTCGGCATCGTGAGCTTCGAGGTGCAGAGGTTCCCGTCCGTGGCGAGCGCCGAGGTCGGGCCCTCCGGAAGCGTCAGTTCGAAGCTGCCGACCGGCGCGTCCGGAACCGTCTTGAACGTGCTCGACGTGATCCCCGCTTTGCTGATGAACGTGTCGCCGACCAGGTCGATCGTCA
>DATMPY010000172.1:0-28090 GCA_035566955.1 Solirubrobacteraceae bacterium
CACACCCCTCCCCAGATCGCTCCCCGCACCCTCCCCAAGATCGATCCCCACACCCCTCCCCAGATCGATCCCCGCACCCTCCCCCCCATCGGTGACGATGGCCAGAGCAAGCCGCTGGCGCTCGCCACCGGAGAGGTCGCGGGGGTTGCGGGCGGCCAGCTCGGCCAGGCCGGCGAGGGCGAGAGCACGGGGGGAGGCCTCACGGTCGAGGCGGTCGTGGATGAAGTAGTCACCGGGGTTCTGGAGCAGCAGGGCAACCCGCCCGGCCCGCTCGATACGCCCGCGGGTGGGCTCCAACAGCCCGGCGGCGTGGCGCAGGAGGGTGGACTTGCCGGCGCCGTTGCGCCCCATCAGGGCAAGGCTCTCGCCGGCCTCGATGCGCAGGTCGGCACCGCGCAGGATGGCGGGCCCGCGGCGGATCTCGTACCAAACCCCGTGCAGCTGGAGGGCGGGGGCGGCACTCCTTCCACGACGCCCCCAGCGGGGGGGGCTTGGTGGGACTGAAGCGAGGGGCCCCGGGGGAACTACCAGAGCCGCGGGGATTGCGGTAGCGGCGGGGCCCGCCGGAACTGTGGGGGCCAGGAAAGTGGCGGACGCAGCGGAGATGGCCCCCTGCCCGCGGTTGTCTTCGCGACTCAACAAATTGGCAGGGGGCCGGGTCGAGCATACAGAATCCGACGACAAGAGGCTGCAACGGCGCAGGGTGGCGCGGGCCTGCTTGACGCCGACGGGCGGGGGGGCCAGCCCGGCGAGGGCAAAGAGCCGAGCCCCGGGGGTCTGCAGAGCGGGGGACTCGCTGGCGGCCCACTCCAAGAACGCCCGCGGCTCGCCGTCGTAGGCGAGGCGGCCATCGCGCAGCGCGATCACGCGGTCGGCGGAGGGGAGACAGCGCTCGAGGCGGTGCTCGGCGAGCAGGATGGCGGTATCCCACTCCTGGTTGAGGCGGCGCAGCAGCCCGATGAGCTCGTCGCCGGCGACGGGATCGAGCTGGGAGGTGGGCTCGTCCAGCAGCAGCACGGGGGGACGCGCGGCGAGGGCGGCGCCAAGGGCGACGCGCTGCTTCTCCCCGCCGGAGAGGTCGTGGGTGGAGCGGTCGAGGAGGTGGTCGACGCCGAGGGCGAGGGCGACCTCCTCGACCCCGCGAGCGACGGCCCCGGCCCCATGCCCGCGGCTCTCCAGGGCGAGGGCGAGCTCGGCGCGGACGGAGCTCATGACGAGCTGGGTCTCGGGGTCCTGAAAGAGCGCGCCGGCGAACGTCCCGAGGCGGGCGGGCCCGTGCTCACGAGTATCGAGGCCAGCAAGCGCGACGCGCCCGGCAAAGCGCCCGCCGTGAAAGTGGGGCACGAGCCCGCAGGCGGCGCGCAGGAGGGTGGACTTGCCGTGCCCGGAGAGCCCGGCGAGCAGGCAGAACTCCCCGGCCTGCACGTCGAGGCTGACGTCGTCGAGGGCGGGCCGCTCGGCGCCGGGGTAGTGGTAGGTGACGTTCCGAAGGGAGAGGATGCTCATGGAGTTGCCCCGGGGCGGTCTCGGTGACAGAGCGGGGTGCACGCCAGGACTTTCACTTTGGGATCGTCCGCGCGGGCCGGTTCCGCCCCACGCCCGCGGGGGCGGGGCTTCCTACCCCGCCGCCCAACACCGTAGACCGGCCCGGCAATCTTCATAACCCCACCCGTGGGCGGTCGCAGAAGGGCGGCAGCACAGCTCTTCATAACTCCACCCCTCGGCGGTCGCAGAAGGGCAGTAGGACGGCGAGGGCGAGGGCGGCAGAGAGCGCGAGCAGGCCGGCGCCGAGGGAGACGTGCAGAAGTGGGTAGGCGGTGAAGGAGGCGGCGCCGGTGAGCCGCCCGAGCAGGGCGAGGGCGACGATGGCGAGGGCGGAGGCGGCAAAGGCGAGGTCGTGACGGGACCAGGGCCGGTGCGTGCGACCGATCGAAGACCGCCGGGCGCGTGGAGCGGCGGCGAGGCCTCGGACCTCGAGGGTGGCGGCGACGTCCATGGCGCGGTCGAGGGAGCCGGCGACCACGGCGCCGATCAGAGCGGCGCGCCCGCGGGCGCCGCGGGGGGCTCCGCCGGGGCGGGTGCGCTGGGCCTCGGCGAGCCGCTGGGTATCGGCGGCGAGCACGGGGAGCATGCGCACGGCCAGGGAGGCGGTGAGGGCGGAGCGGAAGGAGAGACGACGCAGGCTGCGCAGCAGCGCGTCGGGGTCGATGGCGAGGGAGGCGAGGGAGGAGATGAGGATCAGGATGGTGACCTTCAGCGCGATCACGGCCCCGTACACGAGGGCCTCGACGGTGAGGTCGCCCTGCCCGAAGGGGCCGAGGTCGCCGAGGCGGGCGAAGACGGTGAGGCCGTCGCGGTCGACGAGCACGTTGACGAGCACGATGGGCAGGGCGACGATCAGCGCGGTGCGCACGGTCCGCGCGAGCTCGCGGCCCACCCCGGCCCCCCAACCCGCGCCGAGGATCGCCAGCGTCAGCACGGCGAGCCCCAAGGGGTGGTAGACCAGGAGCGCGGCGACTGTGAGCGCGAGCGCCCACAGGGCCCCCACCCCGGGGCGCGCGGCGTGCAGGGGACTGCCAAGACGGCGGTAGAGGACTGCTACTGGCAGACCAACCTGGTTCATGGGCTCGGCTGGGGCAGGGGCAGGAGGGCGCCGGTCGCGGCGATGGCGAGGGCGAAGCGGTCGTGCAGGGAGGCTTCGTCGAGCGCGTGGGCGGCGAGGTCGACGCCGGCGGGGTCGGTGCCGGTGATCAGCCACTCGGGGTCCTGTTCGCCATAGCGGGTGGCGGCGATCAGTCCCGCGGTGCCGCCAAGGGTGCGCACGGCGGCGCCCTGGGAGTCGAGCAGCGCGAGGGTGCTCCCAGAGGGGGAGATGCGCACGAACACCCCGCTCGCCCGGGGCCCCTGTTCAAGAGCCTGGGCGCCGAGGTCGCCGCGCACCTGGGGCCAGGTGCCGACGAGCAGGCGCAGGATGTCGGGCTCCTCCCCCGCGGGCCCGAGCGCGGCGATCGCAGAGCGCACCCCGGCGGCGCGCAGGTGGGATTGAACGGTGGCGCAGGGTTCGCCTTCGGGCTGGGCGCATTCCAGGCGCACGGGCAGCCGCAGCCCGTCCAAGCCGTTGCGGAAGGGCTCGGGGAAGGAGCCGACGACGGCGGGGATGTAGTCGGTCTGACTCCAGTCGTGCAGGTCCCACCAGATGCGATCCCCCGGGTGGACGTTGGTGTCGGCGGCCCCCTTGGAGGCTTCGACGCCGTTGACGTAGTAGAACCAGTCGACCGGCCGCGCCCCTTCGTGGCCCCCGGAGCGGCCGTTTACGCTCTGCACGAAGCCCCCCCCGTAGCGGGTGGTGACGGAGGCGTTGCGCATGAGCACGCTCATCGCGGTCTCCTGCCCCCGCACGCGGGGGTCATGCAGGGACATAACGGCCTGCGCGCCGAAGTCGCGGGTGACCTCCAGACGCACCCCGCCAGGGGTGGACCCCGCGCCGAGGCCGCAGCCGCCGAGCAGCGCGGCGGCGGCCAGCGCGGGAAGCAGCGGGCGCCGGCGCCCACCAGGTCCCGCCGACCACACGCCGACCGACTCCCGACCGCGCCAACCCGCCCGGCCAAGACCGGCCATCCCACCACGCCAACCGGCCCTGCGGCGGGGGTGGCCATCCCGCTGTCTCCTACTTGACATAGAAGACGATCCGGGAGCTCCCCCGGTCCAGCGGTGCACGGTTGCCTGCGGCGTCGGTGGCCGCGATGTCGAGCACGTAGCGCCCGGGGGGCAGACGCGAAGGGAGCAGGTAGGAGAAGGAGTCACCCCCGGATGCGATCTGGAAGAAGCTGCCCTGGCGGCAGCGCACCCGCTGCAGGCGCTCGCGGGCGCCGTCGTAGGCCCAGCAACGACCCCGGTGGGTGCGGCGCAGCCGCAGGGAGATGGAGGTGACCGAGGCGTGCGCGCCAACTGTCCCCGAGAGCACACGGGGGGCGCCCTGGCGGGAGTAGACGTGGCCATCCTGGATGCCGGTCGCCGCGGCGACGAGCGCGTAGGGGCCGGTGTATGGGGGGGTGAGCGTGACGCTACTGCTGCTGGACGTCTGCAGCGGCGAGATCCCGGGCGGTGCGGGGGTGCCGCAGGTTCCGTCGTTGCCTTCGTGGGCGCAGACCACGACTTCCCCGGGGATCGGCTTCGGGTCTTCCCCGATCCCGCCGCTGGCGCGCAGGACGTAGGTGCCGTCGCCCGGGAAGGTGAGGGTGGCGTGACCTTCGAGGTCGGTTTCCGCGCTCGAGCCCGCGCCCCCCACGTTGACGCCGGCAGCGGGATGGGATTCGCCGCCCGCGGTCGGGTGGAACCGCACGGTGACCGTGATGGGCCTCCCAACTTCTGCGGTGGCGGGCGCTTCGATGCCGAGCACCTGCGTCGGGGGGGCCGGACAGCTGGAGCCGAAGCAGGCGGGAACGAACAGGATCTGGTCCCCCGATTCGAGCTGCGCTTCGCACACCCCCACTTCCTCGAACGCGTTATTCCGCCAGAAGCTCCAGTAGTAGTTGGCGGGCGCGTTTTCTTCGAAGGGGAAGCTCTTCCCGTCGATCGAGATGACTTCGTAGTCGCTGTACTTGCTGCTCCAGGTGCCTTCCCAGTTGCCTTTGGTGCCCAGTTCGAGTGCACCGGCGGCGCTGGTACCCGAGCAGGAGCCGCCGTATCTTGCGACGGGCGCGGAGGTGGTGGTGACCTGGGTGGGTGTTGTCAGCGCTTCATAGTTGGCACCGAGCACCCTGACGGTGACGGTCGCCGGCGTGCCGGCCAGCGCCGGGGGTGTGAGGGCCACACCACTGCAGGCCAACAGCGAAACAAGCGCACAGGCAAGCGTCAGTCGCGTGCGCGGAGAAATGTCGAGCATGAGCCAACCCCTTTCCACGAGGGCTTTGTGGGCTTGCGGCCGGAGGCAGGTCTCCTGGCTCCCGGGCCCACCCCCCGCGCCTTCCCGATCCGCCGAGCGGCCGACCAGTGGCTACGACGCCAAGACACGTGCAGCGGGGGGCATCCCCGGTCACAGTGGCGGGTCCGCGCCGGACTCTCACCGGCTTCCCTACGCCACCGACCGTATGAACGACTCAGATACTACCGTCCGCCGAGACGGAGTGCGAGCGCCCGACCCCACGCCCCTGAGCCCCGGATCGCCGGCTCCCGCCGCAACTCGGCCATGCTCCAAGCGCCCGTATCACTGCGGTCCGCGGCTCCGTGCCGTGAATGCCTGCCACCTCGCCGCAGCCCCCGAGCTCGGAGACTTGCCTACCGCCCGACCGCGTCCAGCTGGCTGTCCGGGTCGGCCAGCGCGGCGCGATGGGTGGCGTCGAGCACGGGGCGCTCTGTCATCAGCCGGCGGGCGTGGTCGAGGTCATCGGAGCGACCGAACGTCAGCGCCGCGGTGACTCGTCCGTCCGTCAGGTACCAGTTGGTGAACGACGACCCCTCCGCGAGCGATCCCCGCAGGATCTCCTCGTGCCAGCCATAGGCCGGCCCCACGTACTCCAGCTCTCCCCAATCCCCGAGGACGGAGTAGAAGTAGGGGACCACCTCGTGCGGGATGTCCCTCCCGAGCATGTTCAGGGCGACGGTCTTGCCGTGGTTGAAGGCGACGTCCCAGTGCTCGATGCGCACCGGTTCCCCGTGCAACGGGGAGTCGTACTCGCAGATGTCCCCCGCGGCGAACACCCCCGGGGCGGAGCTCTCCAGGCGCGCGGAGCAGCGCACCCCCCCACGCTCACCCATTGCGAGGCCCGCCCGCTGGGCGAGCTGCACGTCGGGGGCCACCCCCGCCCCGACCACCACCGCGTCCGCGGGCAGCTCCAGGCCCCCCTTCGTGACGACCTTCGCCACCCGGCCGTCACCCTCGAAGCGATCCAGCCCGTCGCGGCCGTGGATCGTGACGCCGTGCGCTTCCAGGAGCTCCTGAAAGAAGCGCCCCGCGCGCGGGCCAAAGCCACGTTCGAGCGTGACCTCCTCCTGCATCACGATCGTGCAGCGCTTGCCCAGCATCGTCAGCGAGGCCGCGACCTCGCAGCCGATGTAGGAGCCACCGATCAGCACCACCCGCTCCGCGTCCGCCACCCCCTCGCGGATCGCGTCGGCGTTGCCGAGCGTGCGCAGGTAGTGGATCTGTTCCAGCTCGCACCCCGACACGTTCAACCGCCGCACGTTCGCCCCCGTGGCGAGCAGCGCCTGGCCGAACTCGATCTCCTCCTTGGTCGACAGCTTGGCGGTGCGCGCCTCCAGGTCGAGCCCGGTCACGCTCGTGCGCGTGAGCAGCTCGATGTCCTGCTCGGACCACCACTCCTGCGGGCGGAAGAACGCCTCGCTGCGCTCCTCCTCCCCGCGCAGGTAGCCCTTCGAGCAGTTGGGGCGGTTGTACGGCGGATCGGGCTCGCGCCCCACCACCAGCACGCTTCCCTCCGCGCCCTCCTCGCGCAGCCAGCGCGCACAGTTGGCCGACGCCAGGCCGCCGCCGACAAGCAGGTAGTCCACCTTGCGGGATGTCACGCCGTCTACCCTATAACCCTGGCGGGTGGCGCACCGACCAGTGCGCCCAATCGGGGATGTGGTCGAGGATCCGCCAGCGAGGTCCGTCTTCGCCGCGGTTGGGGCCCACGTCGGTGCCGTTGTGGCTGGTGTCCAGGCGCAGGCCGGCGATCACGACGAAGACGTGATCGGTGGGGCTGGTGGCGGCGTAGATCGTCACCCAGCGCCCAGGTCCGGGCAGGCCCCAGTCGACGTAATCCTGGGCGAGGGGGTTCTCGCGCAGGATTTCCGCGAGCGGGCGCACCCCCGCGCGGTCGAGCACGTAGTTGACCGTGCTCGAACAGTCCTCATTGAGCGCCCCCAGCGGGTCTGGGTGCCCGGCGGGGCCGTAGGGGAGATTCTGCAGTTCGTTGCCCGCCATCACCATCGCCTGCACCGCCGCCGGCACGCCCTCGGGGACCAGCGCCACGTGGCCGTTTTGCGGAGATAGCACCGTCCGTTCACCCACGATCAGCTCCACCGGCGCGGTGCCCAGGCTTCTCATGCCGGGCAGTGTCTCGGCCGCGGCGCTCACTGGGGCGCCGGCGCCTTCCGTGCCCAACGTGTACACCCGGGAGCCGTCCCGTTCCAGCGACGAGGGGGGCTCGCCCGGCGCTGTTGGACCGCGGTACAGCGCCGCCCAGCGCTCCACCTCGGCGACGTACCACCACGCGTGGTTGTAAGCGTAGAGCGCCTTGCGGTAGTCGCCGGGGGCGCCCGCGGCGCGCAGGTAGTTGGCCATGGCGAAGATCGCGTCCGCCGGGTTCCAGCGGTCGGGGGGGCCGTTCCCGTCGGCGCTCACCCCGTACTCCCGCCACGTGGATTCGAGGAACTGCGCGGGGCCGCCCGCGCCCGCCGAGTTGACGGCCCCCTCCCGGGTGCACGCTGGGTCGGGGTCGCGGCCGTGGTCGCACTCGACCTTGCCGATCCCCGCGAGAATCGCCCAGTCGAGGTCATAGCGGCGAGCCGCCGCCAGGTAGAGGCGCAGATACGGCGGCGGGATTTCCGCGCGCGCCAGCGCGGAGACCCCGTAGCCCCCGGCGCCTTCGCCGCTGGCGACTTCGCCCGCGAGCGCCGCGGGTTGGCCGCCGATCGTTACGACGAGGCTCGCCATTCCGAGTGTGAGGGCCAGCGCGAGCATCGCGGCGACGGCGAGCGCCGCGAGTGCCGGTCGCGACAGGCGCCGTGGCGGACGGCGCGGGGAGACGGCCTCTGGAGAGGCGAAATTCAACGCTCCGCCCCAGCTACGCGGGCACCGTATCGTGACCCCCGACCCGGTGGGCATGCGCTCCCACGCTCAATGCCGCACCTCTCCGTCGAGGCATGGCCTGTTGGCGCCCCTGCCATCATCCACCCAGCTGCCGTTTGCGCCGCCGGGCAACCTCGTGGGCGTCGCGCATCACCGACGACTCACGGCCCCCCGCCGTGGTGTGTGGCCGGGGGCCGTGGGTGCGCGGGTCGTGGGTGCGCGGGTCGTGGGTGCGCGGGTCGTGCGTCCCTCCTCCACGCGGCCCTCCCCCAAGCGGCCCTCCCCCACGCGGCCGCCCTTCGCGGAGCCCTCCGCTGCGGGGACTCCCATCGCCGGGGTCACCACGGCGCGGTGAGCCCCCGGCGGAGCGGGGCGGTGCATGCCCACCGCGGCGCAGGCGCTCCTCGAGAGCGAGGTCGAAGTCCCGGCCCGCGCGGCGGCGCTCGCGGCGACCCGGCGCCGGCTCCGCGGCCCTGGCGATGTCGCCCGCGGCGGCATTCAGCTCCCGGCGCAGGGCGAGCTCGCGGTCGATCTCCAGGCGCGCCTCCCGCCGGCGGCGGGGGTCCAGGCGCTCGTACTCCGCGCGCCCATAACCCGCGAGGCCGGCGAGCGCGGCGTAGTCGCGGGCTGGCTCCCCCGGGATGCCACGGCGGTGCGTGGCCGCGACCGATCGAAGATCGGCCAGCTCGGCCTGGGCGTCGAGCAGACGGGCACGCTCGCGCGCCTGCTCGGTGGTGAACACGCGGCCGGTGTGGCGGTACGCGCGCTCACCCTCCGCGGCGGTGCTCCGCGCCTCGTTCAACGCCAGCTGCCCCCGCTCGATCTCGCCCTCGATGCGCTGCGCGCGGGCCCCCAGACGGGTGGCCCTGCGGGTGTCCCCGGCCGCGCTCGCGGCGTCCTGGGCGCCGCGCACCCGTTGCAGCTGGGTGCGCCTGGCGGCGAGCTCGGCCTGGAGCTCGGGGGCCGCCTCGGAGATGGCGCCGGCGTCACTGTGCTCGCGCTCGAGCATCCGCGCCACCTGCCCGTCCGCGGCGGCCTGGGCGCGCTGAGCACCGAGGCGCTCGCGCGCCCGGCGTCGCTCCACGCTGGGCGCCGGAGAGAGCTTGCCGCGCACCCACTGCGCTCTCCCCCACACCGCGGCCGGCGTCTCCAGGCGCTCCTTCACGCGCCGCGCGAGCGAACGGTGGCTTTCGCTCTGGCCGCGCTGGGAGCGCTCCCAACGGTGCTCCCCCTGGATCACCCCCAGCACGCGGTGGCGCTGGAGGTAGGCGCCCCACCAGAGGACGTCCACGAGCAGCCACCGGGTCCACCAGCCGAGCGCGGTGAGGTCCAGGAGGGTGCGGGTGAGCAGCAGCACCACCCCGAGCAGGAAGGAGAACATAAGCTTCGCGCAGACCGCCCCCAGCAGCCGCGTCCCCCACGCGCGGAACGCCGCCCGTCCCCCGTCGCCGAGCGCGGGGGCGATCACCGCGGCGGGCGCGAGCAGCAGGTAGAGCAGGCTGAGGATCTCCGCGCCGAGCAGATGCAGGGCGATGAAGCCGAACAGCAGGATCATCCCCAGCGCGCCGATCGCGATCAGCAGCAGCCCCCCGATGCGCGACCCCGTGCCGCTCTGGGTGCGGAAGTCCGCCTCCGCCGCGGTGGGCCCGCGGCAGCCGCTCACACCTTCGCCGCCCCCGCACAGCACCCTCAGCAGCGAGCCGGCGTCCTCGGTTGAGTTGCGCCCGGGCGCGTTGGCGGGGAGCGCGAGGAACAGTTCGCCGTTGGTGCGCGCCGCCCGGAGCAGCTGGGCGGTCTGGGCGAGTGCGCGGGGCTGCTCGCCTTCCAGGGGTCCGCACAGCAGCTTCGAGCTTTCACCGCCCGCACAGGCCCCGGCCCCCGCGAGCAGGGTGATCGCCAGGCCCGCAGCGCGCAGCCGCGGTTGCAGGCGGGCGGGGTCCTCGCACCAGCTGACGTTGCCGAACTCCAGGTAGCACCACGGCGCGCCGACCACGCCCGCAAACAGCCCGCCGAGGCTCTGCGCGAGCGTCTGCGGCGCGCGGGCGGGGGTACCCTGCACGACCGCCCCCAGCGTGCCCACGCTGGCTTCGTCAACCCAGCGCCCGAGCGCCCCCACGGTGCCCGCGGGGTCGGCGATCACCCACAGGCCGCCCGCCATCATGGCGAGCATCAGGGCCGCCTGCCCGAGCGTCTCCGCCACGCGGCGGCGCACGAGGCCGTTGTAGGCGGCCGCCACCGAGGCGAGCGCCAGCGCGAGCACGAGCCATGGCCCGGTGAAGGCCGCCTGGGTCTGGCGCAGCGAGCGCTCCACGCCGGCCATCACCGAGCTGTCGAGTAGGTCCAGCGTGAAGCACCACTCCAACGCGACTACCAGCGCTAAAGTGAGCCTATAACCGATAGCTAGACGACGAACGTAGCTCTACGCTACGAGAAAGGTCGGGCGCGGAATGCAGCTAGACGAATATCGGCGCGTGTCTCAGGTCGGCGGTCGGGAGGGCGACCGCTTCTTGAGTCCTGAGCTACAACGCAGAGCGATCGAGGACTACGCGCGTCTACACGGGCACACCGCACGACCCAATCCCGAGGAGCTTGATGTTTCGGGCGGCAAGCTGCGTCGCCCCATTCTCGACAAGATCATGGAGCGGATTCGCAACGGCGAATCGGACGGGATGATCGTGTTCGCACTCGACCGCTACTCGCGCGACGTGCTCGGAGGCAACCTGCTCCTGCTCGAAATCAAGGAAGCCGGGGGAACGCTGGTCAGCGTTCACGAGAACCTAGACATCAGCACGGCGGACGGCAAGATGATGTTCGACTTCCGCATGGCGATCGCCGAGAACTACCTCACGCGCTCGCGCGAACGGTGGCTCGAAGTCCAGCGCAACGCAGTTGAGCGCGGCATCTACACGGAGCCCTACGTCCCGATCGGGATGGAAAAGCGCGAGGATCGGCACCTGTACTTGAGCCCGGATGCTCCGATCGTCAGGGAGGCATTCCAGATGCGCATTGCGCGCGAACCTACAGTGCGCATCGTGGATTTCTTCAACGAGAACCTGCCGCGACCGAATGGCGGTTTGTGGATCGCCCGTACTGTGGAGCTCATCTTTGAGAGGCGCATCTACAGGGGCGAGTTGAGCCGTCGCGGGGTCACGAACACCAAAGCGTGCGAGCCGCTTGTGACCGAGGCCGAATGGCAGGCCGCGCAGATCACACGCAAAAAGTCCTCGCCGCGAACGAAATCCGATCACCTGCTGGTGGGGATCATCCGCTGCGCTGGTTGCCGCTACGTGATGACGCCGAACGCCGGATGGGTCACGAAGGCAGGCAAGACGTACCGCATACCTCAGTACCGATGCAGGCGTGCTCACGGCGCCGGTCGTTGTCCTGCGCCGAGCACGATCACGCGCAAAAGCATTGATCCGTATGTCGAAGCTGCGTTTCGGTCAGAGATGGCAGGAACGCGCTTTGCCGCCGCGCAGACGGACACCGACATCGAGCGGGCGCAGGTTCAGCTCGCGGGCCTCGAAGCGGAGCTGACGACGTTCGCCGCGGACACGACGGTTCGTGAGGCGTTGGGCGAAGCCGCGTACCACGCGGCAGTCAAGAGCCGCGCGGATGGCGTAGCCGCTGCGAGAGAGGCGCTACGGTCGCTCTCAACGAACACGACGACGCTGGCGGGGGTCGAAACTTGGGACAGCCTCTCAGTCGATGAACGTCGCCGAGTTCTAGGGGGCGCGATCGACGCCGTGTTCATCCGCCGAGGCTCGGGCGCTGACGACCGAAGCCTCATCGTTTGGGCCGGTGATCTGGAAGGCGACTTGCCGACCAATGGACGAGGCAACGGGCCGATCCGGTCCTACGTCTGGTAGCAACGCGAATCTGTACGCGGGATGGCGAGCGTGCAGGACCTCGACGAGCGTGCCTGCCGCCTTGTCCTTGGCGAATCGCGGCATCTTTGAGTAGATGCCTCCGCTGAGCATGGAATCCCACATAGCGACACTGGCAACGTAGCAGGTTTGCGCAGGTTTCCAACGTCGTTCGTCGGCGCTCAGGATGAATACCCCTTGACGAAGCGTACGGGATACCGTAAGGTTGACGGTACGGCAAACTGATAGGAGTACGGCATGGAGCGAACGATCGGAGTGGACAAGGCGCGAAGCAAGCTCGGCCAGCTCGCGGAGGAGGTTGCGGCCGATGATGAGGCCGTCGTCCTCACGCGGCGAGGGCAGGCCGTGGCGGTCCTCGTGAGCCCGGCCGAGTACGACCGGCTGACCGAGACCAGGCGCCGGACGGCTCAGGAAGAACTGCGGGCGCGTTTGGCTGAGGTTCGCCAGAGCGTCGCCGACGCGGGCCTCGACGTGTCGGTTGTGGATGAGGCGATCACGGCAGCACGGGCTACTGAGTGACGCCGAGGGTTGTCCTCGACACGAACGTCATCGTGTCCGGTCTCGGCTGGCGTGGGGCGCCCGCCGCGATCCTTGATGCTGTGAGCGAGGATCGGCTCTTGCTCGTGACCAGCTCGCCGCTGCTGGCAGAGCTGCGCCGCGTGCTGGGGTATCCAAGGCTCGCCAAGGTCATTAAAGGAGGCGCGCAGCTCGCGGACCTCGTTGCGGCCAGTGGCGTTGTGGTCGTGCCTAACCGCGTGCTTACGGTCGTCAGCGACAACGACGACAACCGCGTTCTGGAGGCGGCGATCGAGGGCGCCGCCGACTACATCGTTTCCGGCGACACGGATCTGCTCGACCTTGGCTCCTTTCAAGGCATCCCAATCATCACGCCTGCGGAGTTCGCGGCGACAGTGTTGGGCTGGGGCTCGGGCGAGCTGTAGTAGCGCCAAAGGCTTTAGCGAGTGCGTGCCCAAAGCCGGAGCCGTTTTAGGCGTTCTCCCGTGCCTCAAGGATTTGTTCGGCCCGTATGAGGAGGTCCGAAGGCCGCGTACTCAACGCAGCGCCCATCTTCCAGATCGTCTTTACCGTCGCGTTCTTCGAGGCGCGCTCTATGTGTCCGTAGTAGGCACGGTCGATGCCGCCATTCAAGGCTGCTTGTTCTTGGCTGAGCCCGCGCTCCTTTCGGATTTCGCGTGCGGCTTGTCCGAATGCTTCTGGGGGCGAGATGGCCATACTTCCAGCCTTGCTGTATGCGGTCTAGCTCGCCACGGTCTACAGCTCCCAAATCTGGTAGGGTGCGCGGCGGTCGCTTCAACTACCAGTGGTGGCCGTAGCAGCGAGACCGGGTCCGGTCCCTTCGTTCGATCCCGAAAGGGGACGCCCGATGAAGTCAAGGGGTATCGGATGCAGGGATATCGGCTGTGCATCTTCAGGACGACCCGAGACCGCCTCCAGGCGTCCATCAGCGTCGGGCTTGCCGCCATTTGCGCGGCCTGCCTCATCCCCGGTGCCTCGGCATTCGCAGCATCCCGTTCGACGTCGGAACTGCGCCGCGCGTTCGCGCAGACCCTACTCGCGTTGCGGGTGACGGGAAATGCGGCGGTATGTTCTTCGACAACTTCAGAAGGGAGGATGGCGCTTATTGAGATGCTGCGCATGGAGTGGTATCTCCCGACCACGACCTGTTCAGAAGCCTTCGCCGGACGCGCGGCAGCGGAGGTCAAATACTCTCTGGGATGCCACTTGCCCGCGCCAACCGTCTCGGAGTTCGGATCGGTCGTCAAGAAGGCCGTCATTCATGTCAGAGGGGATCGCGGGACGGTGCAGCTCGTGTACGACTTCCTCTGCCGCGAAGGCGAAAATCCGTTTCCACTGACCGGATCGACGGCAGTGGCGCGTGACCCGATGGGCACGTCGCATTGGGTTCGCAAGCGTGGGCGTTGGGTATTTGCCGACCAACCTACCGGCACCTATAGCCCGGCAGGAAGGAAGGCCGTCGCTATGCTGCGCGCCGCCTTGAGCGGACGCACGGTCACGGTCACGGAGCAACCCTCACCCGAACCGCTGACTGTGGGGTTCTGCGCAAACGGCAGCAGCCACTCCACCTTCCTCGGGCACGAGGGGCCAGATCCGTGGCCTTGGTACGTCACCAGCGGCTTTTCCGTCAATCCCGTATTCCCGTACTACGAGCTTACGCCACCATTCGACACGGAAGGAAACCCACAAGGAGAGGTTCGTCTGCTACAAGCCTCCATCTTTTCCGGCGTGGAATGGGGGATCAAGCTAGTCAGTGGTACGCCGGTTGTTACCGAACTATCTGGTACATCGCTGCCCGTCAGCGCTCCGGGTGTTGCCGGATGCTGACGGCGACCGGCGCCATTCTCTTGCTTTAGGGAGTGCGTGCTATGGCGAAGCGAAGCGGAGGTCTGGTCAAGGCACCTTGCAGACAGTCGCTCTCGCCTGCGGGAGTGGAACTGCCAGGCATCGTACGAGTGCTGACCACTGTGGGCCACGGACTGCTGCACACTCACCCCTCGGTGCTGCTGTAGGCGACGGCGCCATAACTGCGGCTTGCGGTCAGACGACAAGCATCAATCCCCCACCACGACATACGCGCCTGCGGTAACGCATCGCTGCTGTGCCCGTTGCCATGTTCCCCTGCGTGTCGGTACGCCCCGATCCGTTGTGCCAGCGCTTCCGCTGAGCTGCGGTCCTAAATGCACTCGCTCTGCTCGGGACACTCCGCGCCGGTTATCTCTGGCGTGTCGGTGGCGTCGAATCCACCACGGAGGAAAAACAATGGCAACCAAGGCTCATCACCGTCCGCGCCACCTGCGTCGCGTCCGCAATGCGGTCTGCGGCCAATGGCTATTTGCGCTGATTGCGCGCACGCTTTCAACCGTTCTCCTAATGGTCGTTGCGCGCTGGCTGCATCTGCCGATGCCAGGCGGGGAGTGATCCCCGCCTTACATCGACGTGCCGGGCGCAATCTGCATACCATCGGCGCATGACGCCCAACGGTAAGCCCTTCGTTTGGCACTGTCGCGCTTGAGGGTGCGAAGTTGAGAAACCTTTACAGGGACCGACCGGCACACCTGGCGTTTACTGGCCGTACTGTGCGGACTGTTTTGCGAAGCTGTCAGATGAGGACCAACATGCAGTAGCTAACGAGCAAGCAAAGCCTCTACCGTATTGACAACGGTCAGCAGGTTACATTTGCAGCGCAACAGTACAACGGTATAAAATATCTCGCATTATCAGTGGTGCAAGCAGACGCTTCTAAGCAGCGGGGAGAGTACAGCGAGACGCTTGTATCCGTATTTGGAGGGGCAACAAAACTGGGGTCAAGTTAGATTGCCTTGCTTACACCGAGGAGGTCACAGGTTCGAGCCCTGTCTCGCCCACCGCGACTAAGAAAAGCCTTTCTCCATAAAGGCTTTGACTTTTTCTTGTCCGGTCTCGGTGTTCTGAAAAGAGACCCCTAAATGCGGACGTTAGACGCTCCATTGGAGCGGTATTGACACAAAACCGCTGTGGTAGTAAGACGCTCTTAACGGGGCGTCAAAAGGGACGCCAGCGATGTCTACATTAAAGGTAGTCAGTCAGACCACCTCGACGCCATTAGAGCGATTGGTCGAGGATTTCCTAGCTTCATGCCGAGCGCGAGGATTGTCTCCGGCTACGCTCGGCCGTGGGTACGGTCCACCGTTGGAGCGGGTATTTCTTCCCTGGTGCGCGCAGAACGGCATAACGTCGGTCGAGCAACTTGACCAACGCGCCGTTGACCGCTTCACGTCCAAGCTCCTTACGGAAGGCGGGGATCGAGGGCAACTGTCGCGGTTCAGCGTCCATTCGTACGTCCGCATTACCGGGCAGTTCCTCTCGTGGTGTAGGAAGGAAGGCGAAACCGTTGCCGGGAAGCCGCAGCTCCCTCGACTGCCGCGCCGAGTGATCGACGTTCTTAGTCGTAATGAGATAGAGGCGATGGAAGATGCCGCTCCGCACGAGCGCGACAAGATCATCATTCGCCTGCTTGCCGACACCGGCTTGCGCGCGGGGGAACTGTGCGGCTTGCGGGCTGAGGATTTGTTTCGGAGCGATCGGCGGACCTATCTCAAGGTACGCGGCAAGGGCGCGCAGGAGCGACTTGTTCCGTTGCCGCCCGCGTTGGTCCGGCGCATTGACCGCTACCACCGTGCGCGCCCTAGCGACGCGGACACGGATCGGCTATTCGTCGGTGTGCGCCGGTCTATTGGCGGCGGCTATGAAGCGTTGACACCTTCCGGTGTCCTACAGCTCGTCCACGGCGCCGCTGAACGGGCGGGGATTAGCAAGCGCGTCCATACGCATCTGCTTCGGCACTCGTTCGCAACCGAAGCGCTGCGGCGCGGGATGAATCCCGTGCAGCTCACGCGGATTCTCGGCCACAACAGCCTGCGCATGATTGAGCGCGTCTACAGCCACCTGACCCCCGACGACGGCTACGACGCTCTTATCGCCATGCTCGCTCGTCCCTAACCAAGTAGCAACTCGTCAACGCCGTCGAGGGGCGGCGCCGACGCGAGCGCCGCTGCGATGCTGCGCAGCGACTTCGATGATACCGGGCGTCCAGCGCGTGCGGCCGTCACCGTCGAGCTGCTGACGCCTGCGGCGTGTGCCAAGTCCGCAAGGTTCCATCCGCGTCGGGCAACCTCCCGCGCGAGGATTTCTGCGCGCAGAACAATGCTCATAATGCTTGCCTCTGCATTGCGATAAAGAGCACAGCGCCGACAAGCCATGTGGAGCAAGAGGCTGATGTCGATGGTGCCATTTGTGCTGTACCAGTGTTGATGCAGCCCCGGTATCTAACAGAATAAACCTGTCCCCAAAGGGATGGCCGCACTGTTATTGCATCGTGACGTGCCGTATAAAGTTTGCCGAGACGCTGATGCGCAGCATCAATGCCGATAGCTATTGCAGGACTTCTATGCCTGTGCCGGTCTCTGCCAAAGTATGTTCATTGCACTAATAAAACTAGTGCAAATTGACTAATGGTCAAACTGTAACGGCGATTTTCGGACCACGTAACAAGGTTTGTGCGTTGCTGCCACTCTTGACAAAAAGAGTAACAGTAGAAGCGACGGGCGTCGCAAAGCCCCGTCGCGGCGTCCGTCTTCATAGACGAGGAGCGCTGAAATTGACACTCCGGGTACGCAGCCTGACATCCCATGCGAGAGTGTTAGACACGTTCTCGCGGGTGGGCGCCGACAAGCGGCGCACGGTCCTGGTCAAAGTCAACGCTCGAAAAACACGCTCGCGGCTGGCCAACGTGGGTATCCCATTGGGGATCGCGGCGTCGATCATGTCTACGCAGTGGTGGGCATTGCTCCCTCTTGGCGTGTGCGCTTGGTGGTGGGCGCCGCGCGACAGAGGGTGGGAATGGGCCGTGGCGATCGGACGTGGCCTCATCACCGCAGAATGGGCACTCGTTGGCGCATACGCACTTGAAGCCTTCCCGGAAAGGCGCGCGATCGTCGGAGCGGTGTGGGTGCTGGCGGCTGTACTGCTCGCCGCGAGTGCGAAGCTGGCGCGCTAACAATTAATCGTCGCTGCTCGCCTCCGCGTCCAAGAATTCAAGACGGAACTCTATAGGTGGATGGGTTGCTGCGATCACGTCTTCCCATCCGGTGCGGGGTCGCTCCCACGCCGACAGCTCATCGAGCGCGCGGCGTAGACCGAGACGGTAGTCGTCACCGAGGCCAGCGGCGCGTGCGTCGGCCTCGTACTCGTAGCGCCGTGAGCGGTGTGTCATCAGCGGGACGATGACGAGCTTTGTGGACACCCAGAAAGGCCAGAGAAAGCACCAGAGGATGACTGCAAGCCACTGTGCTCGCACATTCACCCAAGAGATTGCGTTGATGATGAGTGCAATGGGATACAAGCAGGCGAAGACGACAGTGGAGCCAACAACGTGACCCGCGTCCCAATGGTGCAGCTCGTGAGCGAGTATGGCGGTAATGGCGGCATTGTCGAGGTCGGGAACTGGCGGATGTTCTGTGGCGCTGTAGGCGCCAAGCAGTCCTCGCGTCACGACAATGCCGCGCATATGTGCCCAGGCGCCGGGCTTCTGCTGGTCGCTGATCCACAGAGCGGGGAGAGTTTGTAGTCCCATCCGGCGTCCGGCGTCCCTGAGCATGGGATGTAGTAGCTGCTTCTCGCGCTTGCTCAACTCACGATATCCGCGCAGCCGCATCAGCCAAGGCTCGGCACGAATCATGACCGCAAGAATGACGGCACTGAGGACGGCACCCGTGGCGATTGCGGAAAGAAGTATCCACGGGTGGAGAGCAAGATAAAAGTAGATGAAAGCGAAGCCAACAACCGCTCCTACGATTGCCCAAAGTACGGCGGACGCCAAACCGGCCCCCGGTTCAATGCCAATGCCAATTTCGCCAAGTATTGATGTAAGTCCCAATTCGGAAATGTCAAAGAAGCCTGCAAGTGCACCGATGAACGCAAATACCACCATGCCCCACAGTGCAAACGGAAGACCTGTCCAGGCGACGACGAGAGCGCCTATGGCTGCCGGTGATTGACGCTTTGCGCCTGTCAGCATCCACCGTCTGCGAGTGTGATATCTAGCAGGACGCGCGTGTGCCCGGATGCGTGGTTCGACCGATGGAAGGCTTGCGGAATCCACGTTCACGCTCTACTCGCGGTAGACCTGGACGATCGTGTAGCGTCGTTGGGGCACTGACTTGATAGCGGCTTGGCCCTTTTCGAGATTGCGCAGCTCATTGGGATGAACGTTGAACCTCTCTACCCGGCGAATGCTGCCCTTCTCTGAAAAGCCTGTCCCGTAATCGACTTGATGTGTCACCTCAGTTGCACGGCGCGTTCCGAATTGGGCCGCGATCGTCTCGGCGTCTTCGGCCTCAAGACGATGGGCGATCAGCAGGCCCGCGCCTAGACATGCCTTGCGCAGCGATACCGTCACGGGTATGTACTGCGTGGATATGACAGTGGGCATAAGCGCCTCACGGGCTTGGAGCAATAGGTCTGATAGCTGATCGGCCTCTCGCAGCGCCGCGAACTCGTCGAAGATTGCCAACACGGGAACCAGATCGGCTCCGTTCTTGAGCTGGTCCAGACGGCTTGCCGCGATTTGCTTCAAGTCCTGAGCTACCACACGGGCCATCAGCTCTACATCCTTGTTGCTCCCCATCGTGCTAAGCGCAATGTGTGTGAGCGATGGCTGTGCGAAAGCTCGATCCCATTCGAGTGCGGGTTGCAGTCGGAGCAAGTCGCCGAACTTGCCCTCCAAGAGTGCGCCAAGACGCCTTTGCATCCCTGCCCGGCCGCTGCTACCTAGCCTGTCGCCATTCTCCAGATCGAGCAGGCGGTTATGTAGGCGATGGTCGTAAGGAAGTTTGCCCGCGATGTTCGCTAGGCCACGAACGCCAAGAGCTGCGTAGAGCGATTCCAGTGTGACCGGCTCACCGGCTGCTTGTAGACCGCGCACGATAACCGGCACCGCCTCCATTGCGATGTTCTCGTATATCTGTGCGTCGGGTCCGTAGCTAAAGGCGCCGACGAGCTTGTTGGCGATGGCTGGGGCTTCGCCCGTGCAAGGGTTGTAGCCAAGTGACTTGGGGTCATCCGGGTCCACGAGATTGAAGGGCACCGCATACCGAGTTGCGATCTGACGGGCAATACCTCCCAGCCCGCCCGCCTTGGCGTCGATGGTGACGACGCTGTAGCCGTTGGCGAGCGCGCCATCAACGATGCGAGCTAGTGTGGTCGTCTTCCCGCTGTTGCTCGCGCCGGGCAGGAACACATGGGCGGCCAGATCGGCAGGCAGATTGAGGTCGAGTGGTCGGTTGGTCTCCGCGTCGACTCCAAGCCGGACGCATCCCGGCGGATGCGCGAGGCTGGAATCCAAGCGTGATGTCTGGGGGCGGGGCAACATCGGCTGTTGGCGCCCGCTGATCGCCCGCCATCGTCGCCTGTCGAGGCGGTGGTCCCGGCGCACCTGGGCGGGAACACTACGGGATTTCAAGCGTGCGGCAAGGACAGCTCCCTCGAACCACACGGGGCCACCCATCGCCTCGGCGTAGAAGCTGCGCATGGCAAGACGACCGTCCACGGCCGAGACCTGAGCCTGGGACAGCAGATGCGAGAGCAAATCCCGCCACGGCCAGCCCCACATGAGAAAGGAGTGCAGCGCGAATAGCGGAGCGATGAGCAGCGCAGCACAGGCAAAGCGCCCCAGGTGCGCCGGGCGCTCAAACCAGCACCAACCGCCGAACACCGCCGCGCCGAGCAGGACGCCTGGATTGAGCAGCGCGACGCATCCGAGCGCGACGGCGAGCATCGCGGCGAGTTCTTGGACCCGATGCTCGGTTGGTCCTTGGACGGCGGGCGCTGCCTGCGATTCGATCGCTAATCGCGCCATGCCTTGACCTCAATGCGTTCCTCGGCCCGCAGTTCGCGCACGAAAGCGCGGGTGCGATCGAGGCGGGCGGGCGTGACGAACCACCAAACACGATCAACCCTCTCGTAGTCGTACTGACGCACCATGCGCTCCATCGCACGGCGGTCCTTGCGCGTCAGGTCAAGCTCAACCGCAACGGTCATCTCACCATGCGCGCTCGCGTCGTTTGTCGGGATGCGCAAGAGCGCATCCGGGGCGCGGCCTTCTTCCGCGTCGCGCACTCCGTCGCGCAGCTCGCGGTATCGCTGCGCACGTAGCTCGCGCTCCGTGGTCAGCTCGGCGCCGGCGTTCTCTGCCAACATGTACTCCGTCAGCGCCACGACCGCGAGCGAGTGGCGCAGCTCCGAGAGGACAAGCGGCGCAGGCCGCAGGCCAACGTCGGCAATCCTCGCGCCCTCGCGCGTCACGCGCAGGACTGCGGGAAGATCGGCCAACGGCTTGTTGCTGAGGACCAATCCAAGCTCACGCAAGGCGCGGAGGCGACGGTATGCCGCCCACTTGCCGTAGTCCTTCTTACTTGGACGCCAGAAGAAGCGGCGCCCAACCAGCTCCGTCGTGACGACACCATGCCGCGTCATCCATCGGAGGATTTCGCCATCGCGCTCGGTGAGCTGTGGGCCGCGAGCGCGCCGCCCCGAAACGCGGCTACCAATCGGTTGCCGAGCCTCGTCAGGCTTGTTATCGGGTGGCGTACTCACGGCGGTTCCCGCTCAAGCTATCGCGCTCAATGCGGCCCCGTCGTCTTTCAACCGTACCCTGCCTGTGGGCGGTTGTTGCGACGTTCGTGAAACAGACCACGCAACAGCAGCAGTCAAACAGTCGGGTCGAAGATATAGACCGTGTGGTGGTCGCTTTCGGCCGTGTAAAGCTCGATGTCAAGATCGCGCTCCAAGGCGTCGATGTCCACCGTCACGTAATGCGATCCCGACTTCTCTGCGGCGTCGTACAGACCGATGTCGTCCGCAAAGTTCTCAGCGTAGGCGCGCAGCGAATCCCATTCGCCACGGTATGCGTCCTCGAACGCTTGCATCTCGGTCGCATCTTGCGATTCGTCGTAGGAAAGCCATGCACTGAAAGCGTCGCCATGCTTGGCGATGCCCGCTGCGATTGCGGATACCCGCTCGAACGATTCCCACTCGCTCAGGCGCAGCTCGCCAAAGCCCTCGAGGTCGTGGATGGCCCACTCCTCCGCGCCCGGCTCAGGCGATGCCGCGAGCATCCGATGAACGTCCTGGTGCAACTCGTCCGCCGATTGATCCGCGTCGATCCATTCGCCATGTAGTCGCCCGTTGTTGTATGCCGCGAGACAAGCAACGTAGATCCGTGGGGTCGTGCTCATGGGTCGGTCCCTCCGTGACAGTTGTGGTCCCTGGTGTTCCAGGGGGTGCGCCAGCACCCACAGGTGCCCGTCACCGGAGGCGCAGTTGGGTCTGTCACAGGGGCGGCCGGAGGATCGGCCGGTATGGAGGGAGGCCGCCCCGACCCCTTGCGGGTTGACTGACCCGGCGGTGCCGGAGGCCCACGCCTGCCCGCTCAACAGCGATGCAGAGTAACGCCGCGTCCCCCTCGCAACAACCAACTAGAGCTGTCTAGCTGCCTTCGACGGCTTCAATCTCTTTGCCAAGATCGCCAAGCCGGACCTCAAGCGCCCGCGCGATCGCGCGCACCGTCTCCCATTCGGGTCGGGCGGTCGCCTGCTCGATGCGGCTGACGGTGCCAGCGGTCAGACCGGCCTTGTAGCCGACTTCTTCCTGGCTTTCGCCGCGCCGCTTGCGGTGCATCCGCAGGACATCCCCCAACGCCTTATCGCCTCGCGCGGCCATAGTCAGAAACATCTCACGGCGTCCATAGCCAAGTCTATGGTCAGCAGCGTCAACGACATGGCGTCAATGCTGTGGCGATGGATGTGCTAGGGTCGCGGGTCGCGCTCCACGGTGCATACACGACCTGGCGTGTGGCAGCCTCCCGTTTTGGCGGTAATCCTCCGGCCAAGCGGGAGGCTGTTCTTGCTCAGCGCTTGCCTTCGACTTCTTCGATTGCGGTCGCCAGCTCGACCAGCGAGACACCCAAAGCGTCAGCAACCGCGCGGACTGTGCCCCATTCCGGCTTTGACGTGGCCATCTCCATGCGGCCGATCGTTGCGGCGGTCACGCCCGCGTTGAAGCCGACGTGTTCCTGCGATTGTTTGGATTCCCGCTCGCGTATCTCGCGCAGGACTTGGCCGAGGGCTGGGTCCGGGAGATACGTCGCCTTCGGCACGACGCGAAACATCGCATGGCATCTACGGGGTAGACAAGGCTCTACCTCGTCAACGAACTAGCGTCGATGTAGCAGCGTCAACGCTAAAGAATGGAATCCATGCTACGGTTCGGCGGCGTTCTGCTCATCCCCACAATGATGATCCGAGCGCAAGGTGTCCAGACCCCTCGTGTATGGGCATCCGAGAGGCAAGCAGGACGGCGGGTTGGGAGGCTTTCCACGTCCTCCCAACCTGTCTTTAGACGAGAAGCGACGAGACTGAATGCTCGTGCTCCGATGCGTCAAGACCCCCAAGACGAACTCATCCTTGTTCTGTCCATCGTGTTCGTCATGGTGGCGTCTGGATACGGAGCCTACTTCTACGCCATCTGGGTCAACGGCATGTGACGCAGCGGGCCGAATGTTAGGGCTGCTAATGGAACGGATGGAAGCCACGCCGATCTACAACCCCGGCGAGCCAATCAAGGCGGCTCTCCGCAGGGGTCCGGTCGTGGTGATCGCCTTGCGCCTTGGTCCCGGAGAATGGGAGCCGCTGTACGCCATCTACGGGCGCAATCGTGTGGCTCTGCCTCGATGCTTCTGCTGGACGATCGAAGCCATCGGCACGCTAGAGCTAGCCATCCAAGCGGCATAGGCCGCACGCTCGATCGTCGTCTGCATCAACGAAGGAAGTAGCCGAGCCTTCGTGACCACTGCCTTTGCATACCGCGACGGCTCGGCTACTTCCTCCTTTCTTCTTCTTCTTCTTCTTTCTCAGAAGTGGTTCTCCATCATCTGCCCGCCACCCACCCCGCCCCACAACAACACAAACGCCTCACGCCCCTGGTCTGCTCCCGCATCCCAGTGTCTCAACTATGTTGAGGCGGTGGGATGCGGGAGCGAAAGGGCGTCCAAAGGACAACCGTAAAGACCAGGGGCGTGAGGCGTTTCCCCTAGCAAAATCGGGCGGGGTGGGTGGCGGGCCAGCCGCGCGAAGCGCGGCTGCGTACCTGTCCAATCGCTTGCGATACCCCATTGGACGGCTTGGGCTGGCTGGGACTGCTTCGTCGCAACCTATCGGATCGGGCGGACGCTATGCCAGCTTTGTCTGCTCGATGTCCGTCGCCTGCTGGCAGAGTTGCTATTGATGGCGGACTTCATCAGGGTCACAGACTTGCGAGGGATCGTGCGCCGCGTCAACACGAGCGCGATCGTGGAGTACCACCCCATACCTGACGCCGTTTACACGGGCGCCGCGATGGTGCTGAGAGAGGACAGCTTCGACGTGCGCAACACGTCGGAGGCGATCGACAAGGCGGTCGAGGCGCCCGGTCGCATTGTTGACGCTGAGGTCTCGCCCGATATCCCCGCGCTCGGCTGATTTTCGCACGGCCGATGGTTCCGTCCGCACCCTTCGATACGTTATAGGCCCACTTTGGTACTGATAACCACCAGCGTGTGCACCACCCACACCAGGCCCATCCACACCGGCTCGATCGCGTAATCCTGAAACAGCGCCTGGGCGTCGACCGCGACGCTCAGCGGCCCCGTGTCCATGTGCACATCCAGCGCGTAATCACCCGTCGGGGCGCCCGCCGCCTCGAAGCCGGAGCTGGCGCAGTTGCGCCGCGCGGCCGCGGTGAGCGTCCCCACCTCGCCGCACAGGGGGCTGCCCAGGCCGTTTTCCACGAGCGGGTCCCCGCCGCTCGCAGGCGCGGAGGCCGAGGCGTCGGCTCCGGAGACCCCGCCCTCCCCTGCGCCCGGCCCGCTGGAGGAGGTCGGCAATGTGAGCGGCGGCCCGCTGGGGGCGCGTGGCGCGGCACGAGCCGCCATCGCGGGGCTGACCGCCGTCGCTGCACGGCCCGCCGCCGTTGCGGCCCGAGCCGCCGTCGCGGGGCACGGAAGCCCCGCGCCCACTCCCTTGGGGGTGAGCCCACCCGCGCGGACGATCCCCAAATGGCACCCCCCTGATCGCGCCCCACCGGTGGCGGCGTCCGCACCAGCGGGGGAGCGCGCTCCACATGCGAGCACGGGCATGAGCAGCGCCACCGCTGCGGCCGCTGCCCTCAACGCGCGCGCGCCGTGCCGGGCGTGGTCGAGAGCGCGCGTAGCAGCGAGGGCACCACGAGGTCGACCTGGATCGCCTCGATGCGCCCGTGGTGGTCGCGGAACAGGCAGCGCCCCGCGTCGAGCTCCAGCAGCGTCTGGCGCATCCTGCGGTCCTCGGGGTCCAGGCCGAGCAGTTGCAGGGCCCGCCCGGCCTCCGCGTCGGAGCGCATCCCGAACACGAACGTCGCCCCCAGGAGGTTCTCCAGGGACTCCCGCTCCCCCAGCAGGGTGTCGGTGACGAGCTGCGTGGAGATGATCGGCACCGCCAGCTCCGAGCGGCCCATGCGCTGCAGCGAGAGCAGCAAGGTGCGCCCAACGGGGTCCTTCAGCAAGCGCCAGCCCTCGTCGAAGGAAAAAATCTTCAGCCGCTCCCGCTCCGCGCCGAGGAGGTGCATGGCGAACATCGCGATCAGCCGCACGAGTTGCTCCCCCACGCGCTCGGCCCGGGAATGCTCGGAGCGCGGCACGCCCGGATCGGGGCCGGGGAGGTCGCGGATCGGCAGGTAGGTGACCTGGCGGTGGCCCACCGGGGGCAGCTTCACCGCGGGGTCCGCGAAGCCAAGCTGGGTGAGCCCCGAGCGGGCGTACACCTCGAGCGTCTTGGCCACCTGGCGGTCCGTCTCGTCACCCTCGCGCAGCGCCTCGACGACCTCCAGGCAGGTGGGCTCCGCGGCGCGGCGCACCACGCGGTCCACCGCCCCCACCACCGCCGTCTCCCAGGTGGGCTCCGCACGCACCGGCAGCAGGTCGCGCAGGAACGACACCGTCGTGTCCTGGCGCAGGTGCTCGGGCGCCACCCGCAGCGGGTCGAGCACCCCGCGCAGCGCGGGGTCGGGGCGCAGCGCGATGCACTCCACGTGCGGGGCCACCTGCTCCAGCAGGTGGAAGCGGTGGTCGCCCTTGGGGTCGCAGTCGATCACCCGGGCCCCCAGCAGGAAGCCCTCGTACTTGAGCTTCTGGTCGAGCGTCGTCTTGCCCGAGCCCAGCGCCCCCACGCTGAGGATCGTGGTGTTGCGGTCGCTCTCCGAGCCCTCCCGGAGGTTGAAGCGCACGGGCCGCGCGGAGCCGGTCAGGGTGTGGCCGAGATAGAAGCCCGTGCTGGAGCCCGCCTCGTGGGTGGCGGTGGGCATCATCGCCGCCACCTGCTCGGTGGTGAGGGTGTCGTCGTAGCCCGCCACCCGCGTGCGCTGGCCGGGGAGGTGCTGGCAGAAGAGCTCCAGCTGATCGCCCAGCGGGCGGTGCAGGCGGATCTCCCCGTACGCCCGCCGGCAGATCTCCACGCGCTCCTCGAGCGCCTCCTCTCCGGTCGCCGCCACGGCGAGCGCCAGCGTGGCCCGCAACAGCGGGGGGCGGCTGGAGGACTGCAGGTGGGCGAGCAGGTCGCGGGCCTCCTGGGTGCGTCGATAGCCCTGATCGGTGACCCCCTGCTCGCCGTCGGACTCCGCCCGCAGGATCTGATCGGCGTCCTGGATGCGCCGCCGCGCGATCCGCAGCGCGAGCTCGTTGGGCAGGAAGCGCGCGTTCAGGGTGAGGTCCACCCCGAACGGGATCCCCTCCACCGGCGCGAACATCAGCTCGGCGCGGGCCCCCGGGAAGTGGACCTGCTCGGGGAGCGCCCCCAGCACGAGTTGGGCCTGCCAGCACTCCCCGAGCTCGGACTCCACCCGCAGCGTGCGCGGGCGGTGCTCCACCCAGCCGTCCATCCACCGCAGCACGTCGCCCTCCAGCGGTGCCAGCACCGCCTCGCCGTTGCGCTCGAACACCAGCGCCCGCGGCTCGTGCAGGCCGTCTACCTGGGGCTCCCCAAGGCCGCGGCAGAACGCTCGGCGCACCAGCCACTGCAACTCCGCCCCGCTGGCGGGGCGTGCTTGCAGATAGTCGGCCAGGCGCGCGTGGGCCTGGTCGGCGCGCACCCGCGCACGCTCCAAGTCCGCGGCGCGGAGCAGCCGCCGATCGTGAGCGCTCAGGAGACTCCCGAGCGCTCGTACCCACTCGCGTGGGTGGCGCTCCGCCGCGCGCGAGACATAGGAGGCCACGTCGCGCTCGGGCTCGCGCAGGCTCACGAGGAAGAACAGCGCGGGGCGCTGCGCATCAAGTTCCTCCAGGCGCCGGACGTGCTCGGCGACGTAGCGCCGCCGGGCGCGGGCGTGCTGGCCGATCTTTGATCGGTCGATCTCCGATTCCTCGCCCGCCATCTGGCGGGCGTACTCGGTGACCTCCCAGGTACGGCTGACGCGCAGGATCTGCACGTCGGCGGCGGCCGCCTCCAGAGCGCCGAGCAGCGCGAGGAAGCGCCCGCGCTTGCCATCCTCGGAGAGCCACTGGTAGGAGGCCGTGGGCACGGCGAAGGCCGCCCATCCGTCGTCCAGCCCGGAGCCAAAGACGAGGTTTCCGTAGACCATGCTGAGCGGGGGACGCACAGCTCAACGCACCAGCAACTGGGCGCCCCGTTTGAGCACGATCACCTGCCTGCTGGCCGTCACGCGCACCGCCCCCGGGCCGATGTAACGCAGGCGGCGCAGGTGGGGATCGGAGCCGTCGGGGAGTACGAGCAGATCGTCAGGGCGCCAGCCGCGAACGCGGGCGAAGCGCAGGCCGGCAAGGTGGCGCGGCCCGAGCGTGTGTCGCAGCAGGGCGGCCGCAGCAAGATGAAAGGGGCGTCCCTCGACGCGGATCATCGTCAGCACCGCGGCGCTGCCCGCGGGCAGCGCGAGGTCGCGCAGGTACCAGGGGAGCGCCCGCACGGCTGACCCAAGCAGCGGCAGGGCGCCAGCGAGGGCGAGGGCGGCGAGGATGGCTAGGCAGTAGACGACGCCCCGCAGGGGGATGCCGCCGGGGTTGAGCCGCAGCCGGTCGATGCGGTAGATGCGCCGCTCGAGGTCGAACACCGCGCGGTAGGAGCGGATCTCCATGTCAGGCCCCCAACACGACGCGATCGGGGCAGATCTCCACGTCAGGCCCCAACACGACGCGATCGGGGCAGATCTCCACGTCAGGCTCCGAACAGGGAGTTGACGGTGTCCTGCAACAGGTTGATGCCAGCGGGGGTGGCGAGCAGCACGGCCACGATCCCCACGGCGAACACCCCGGCGGCCTCCTTGAAGTCACGGCGAAACGCAAGCACGATCCCGGCGATCGCAAAGGCAAGCCCGATCAGGCTCATGGCGACCTTGCGCCCCGTGCTGCCGGCCCTGCTGGCGGCGGCTTCGAGCGTGCTGCCCGTCCCCGGAGATCCACCCACCCCGGACCCGCCCACCCCGGCAGCGCCCACCCCAGACCCATTCACCCCTGCAACGCCCACCCCGGACCCGCCCACCCCCGCAACGCCCACCCCGGATCCATTCACCCTGGACCCACCCGACCCGCCGCCTGCGCCGACGGATGATGAGGCTCTCGGCGAACGGGCACTGACGGCGGCGCGGGCAGCCAGGGGCAGGAGGGCGAGGCAGGAGCAGTAGGCGACGATCAGGCCGGCGAGCAGGACGGAGCACAAGCCGGGCTTGGCGCGAAGCGATCGGGCTCGACTGGCGACTTTCATATGGCACTCCTTGTCTTTTTGTCTGTTTGGACCATTGCCTGACGGGGCCGTGT
>DATMPY010000173.1:0-6110 GCA_035566955.1 Solirubrobacteraceae bacterium
GACGGGGATCGCGCCGGGGGACGGGCTGGTGGGCGCGTTGCGAGGAGGCGTGGTGCCGGCCGCGGCGGCTCGCGGGCATAATCCCCCGCGATGTCCCCCGCCACCGAGACTCGAGGGAAGATCCGCGTCGTCGTCGCCAAGCCCGGCCTCGACGGGCACGACCGCGGCGCCAAGATCATCGCCCGCGCTCTGCGCGACGCCGGCATGGAGGTTATCTACACCGGGCTGCACCAGACCCCCGAGCAGATCGTTGAGACCGTCATCCAGGAGGACGCCGACGCCGTCGGGCTCTCCATCCTCTCCGGCGCCCACATGACCCTCGTGCCCCGCGTCGTCGCTCTGCTGCACGAGCAGGGGGTGGACGACGTGCTCGTCACTGTGGGAGGCACAATCCCCGCCGACGACATCCCCGAGCTCAAGCGGCTTGGGGTCGCCGAGGTCTTCACCCCGGGGGCCCCCACCCAGGCGATCGTCGACTTCATCCGCGCCGGCGTGGCGGACAATTGATTGACTCGTCAGTCAACCGCCCGAAGCGGTAGTCTACGAGGGTGGCGCAGCCGGCCGGAGGCCGGCTGGCCGAAACGGGGATTCGCGCCGGAGGCGCGTGTCTCCCTGCTTCGGTCGGGCCCCTCGTTTTTCAGACAGACCGTCCAGAGAGATCAAGGAGATTGGCTGAATGAAGATTTGCGTCCTGGTTAAGGAGGTTCCGGACGCCGCCGTCGAGAAGCGCATCGACCACTCGACGGGGCGCATGGACCGCAATGGGGAGAAGAACCTCAACCCCTACGACACCCACGCCATCGAGGCCGCCATGCAGATCAAGGAGGGCGGCGCCGTCCCCGTGGAGGAGGTGATCGCCGTCACCATGGGGCCCGAGAGCGCCGTGCGCGCCCTGCACAAGGCCGTCTCGCTTGGCGCCGACCGCTCTGTGCACCTCACCGATCCCGCCGTCGCCGGCTCCGATGTGGCCGCCACCGGCTACGCCCTGGCCAAGACCCTGGAGCGCGAGAGCCCCGACCTGGTGCTGCTCGGCCAGCAGTCCGACGACGGCGAGTGCTACACCATCGGCGCCGTCGTGGCCGAGCACTTGGGGATGCCCTCCCTCACCCAGGTCATCAAGATGGACGTCGCCGATGGCGCCCTGCGCTGCGAGCGCCAGGCCGAGTACGGCTACGACACCGTGCAGATCCAGCTCCCCGCCGTGATCTCCGTGGGGGACGCCATCAACGAGCCCCGCTATCCCTCCCTGAAGGCGATCATGGGGGCCAAGAAGAAGCCCCTCGACACCGTCGGCGTCGGGGATGTCGGGATCGACGCCTCGAAGGTCGGCGGCGAGCACTCCGCCGCCCAGTGGGTCGCCGCCAAGGCTCCCCCTGCGAAGGCCGCCGGCGAGATCATTGAGGATGAGGACACCAACGAGACTGTCGAGAAGATCGTCGCTTGGCTCGACGAGAGGAAGTTGATCTGACATGGCAAACATCCTGGTCTACGCGCTGCACTACAACGGCGCGATCAACAAGAACTCCCTTGGCGCCGTCTCCGAGGGCGCCAAGCTCGCCGCCGAGCTCGGCGGCGAGGCCCACGCGATCCTGCTCGGGGAGAACGTTCCCCAGGAGCTCGCCGCCTCCCTGGGCAACTACGGCGCCAAGAAGGTGCTCGTCGCCGAGGGCCCCGAGGGCCTCGCCCAGCCGCTGGTCGACGCGATGGCCGCCGCGATCTCCGGCGGCGGCTACAAGTACGCCCTCTTCGGCGGCGGTCTGCTCGGCTTCGAGATCGGCGCCGGCCTCGCCGCGCGCCTCGGGGCGGGCGTCGCGATGGAGGTCACCGGCGTGCGCGCCGAGGGCGGCGAGCTGATCGCCGAGCGCCCCATCCTCGGGGACTCCGCCATCTCCGAGATCAAGTACCGCTCCGAGGTGGGGATCATCATCGGCCGCCTCAACGCCTTCGAGATCAACGAGAGCGGCGCCGGCGTTGCCCCCGTGGAGCAGCTCAGCTTCGAGCTGAGCCCCCACGCCGGACAGGCCAAGATGCTCACCCGCGGCGAACAGCGCGGCGCGGACGTGGACATCGAGGGCGCCTCGATCCTCATCGCCGGTGGGCGCGGCCTGGGCAAGGCCGAGGGCTTCGAGCTCTGCGAGCAGCTGGCGCAGGCGTTCGGCGGCAACACCGCCGTCGCCGCCACCCGCGCGGTGGTGGACGCCGGCTGGTACCCCTACGCCGCCCAGATCGGGCAGACCGGCAAGACCGTCGCGCCCAAGCTGTACCTCGCCGCGGGCATCTCCGGGGCGATCCAGCACAAGGTGGGGATGCAGTCCTCGGAGAACATCGTCGCCATCAACAAGGACTCCAACGCCCCCATCTTCGAATTCTCCGACCTCGGCATCGTGGGCGACCTCAACAAGATCCTGCCCAAGCTCACCGACGCCGTGAAGGCGAAGAAGGCTGGCTGACCGTGTCGATGCTTGCCTTGGCGTGGTCTGCTGGGCGGCCCCCACGCGCTGGGGGAGGGTTGCTTGGTGAGGGTGAGGATGCATATTAACTTTTGAAGTGCTGTCATACGATCGTTATACGCAGTCTGATTTTTTCATACTCACACCAACCCTCCCCCCGCCGCGGCGGTCTCCAAAGGAGGATCTGAGCAGTGTCCGGACATCTGAAAAACGAGGGGCCCGGCTCGGCGGCCTCCGGCCGCCTGCGCCACCCTCGTAGCGGTTCCAGCAACGGCAAGGTCGTCCCCGCGGCCTACCCACCTCCGGTGGACTCCCAGAAGGAGTTTGTCAAGCACGGCCTCGACCCCGAGGACGAGCTGATCGAGGTGGGCGTGGCGATCGTCGGCGGCGGCACCGCGGGTCTCGCGTGCGCCAACCGCCTGCTGCAGCTGCTCGGCGACGATGCGGCGGGTGGGGGCGATCTCATGGAGCGCCTCGGCGAAGTCCCCGTGGCGGTGATCGAGAAGGCGAAGACGTGCGGCGGACACAACCTCTCCGGCGCCGTGATGCGCCCCGGTCCGCTGCAGGAGCTGTTCCCGGAGCTGACCCGCGAGCAGTGGCGCGAGGAGGGCTTCGCGTTCGGGGAGGTCAAGAAAGAGTCGGTCTATCTCCTGCCCAACGGCAAAGCCAAGATCCGCATCCCACCCCCGCCGCCCCAGCACAACCACGGCAACGAGGTGATCTCGGTCTCCGCGCTCGCGCGCTACCAGCAGCGCGTGGCGGAGGAGGCCGGCGCGTACATCCTCACCGAGACCTCCGCCACCCAGCTGATCGTGCAGGACGGCCGCGTCGTCGGTGTGCGCTCGGGCGACAAGGGCCGCGGCAAGGACGGCGAGCCGCTGTCGAATTGCGAGCCCGGCACCGACATCAAGGCGCAGGCGACGGTACTCGCGGAGGGCTGCTGGGGCCACATCACCGGCGCGGCGATCAAGGAGTTCGACCTCGCCGAGGGACGCGAGCCGCAGGTGTGGGAGCTCGGCGTCAAGGAGGTGTGGAAGGTCCCCAAGCCGCTGGACCGCGTGATCCACACGCTCGGCGTCTGGCCGTTGAAGCTCTCCGCCAAGTACGGGCAGATCGGCGGATCGTGGATCTACCCGATGAAGAACGAGAAGACCGGCGAGGACCTCGTCAGCATCGGCTTCATCGTCGATCTCGACTACGCCGATGCCACCACCTCCGCGCACGATTTGCTCCAGCAGATCAAGACCCACCCGCTGTTCAAGGGGGTGCTGGAGGGCGGCGAACGCGTCGCGTGGGGCGCCAAGGCGCTGCCCGCGGGCGGCTACTGGGCGATGCCCAAGCTTTCGATGCCCGGCGCGGTGCTCGTCGGGGATGCCGCGGGGATCATGAACCTCGCTTCGCTGAAGGGTGTCCATTACGCGATCAAGTCCGGAATGCTCGCCGCGGAGTCGATCTACGCCGCGCTCAAGCGGGGCGAGTCGTCCTTCGAGAACTACGAGCAGGTGGTCGAGGACTCGATCATCGGCAAAGACCTCTGGGAACAGCGCAACACGCGCCAGCCCTTCCAGAAAGGCTTCATCAAGGGCGGACCGCTCGTCAACCTGATGATCGCCACCAAAGGCCGCTTCCCCGGCGGGCGCTGGGCGCTGCACCGCAACGACGCCAAGCCGATGTTCATCGGCAAGACCAAGGACTCCTACCCCAAGCCCGACGGGAAGTACACCTTCGACAAGCTCTCCTCCGTGTTCATCACCGGCAACGCCACCCGCGACGACGCCCCCAACCACATCCGCATCCAGAAGCACGTGCCCCGCGAGGTGGCCGAGACCTGGCGCTGGATGTGCCCCGCCGGCGTCTACGAGATCCCCGACGACGGGGAGGGTGGGGACGAATCCGGCTCCGTGGACGTGATCGTCAACTACACCAACTGCGTCCAGTGCGGCGCCATCACCGCCAAGGGCGGGCGCCTCACCACCCCCGAGGGGGGCGACGGCCCCTTGTATCAGATTCTCTGAGAGGCGAAACCCGCGCGGCGTGGGTGTGTTAGGGGAGAACGGTGGCTATCTCGATGTCAATGGCTTCGCTGCGGGCGCTGGTCCTGCTGGCGCTCCCGCTCGCGCTCCCGGGGACCGGTTCCGGCTCGCCCGCCACGGGCACGGGCGGGTCCGGCGGCGCGGGGAGCACTCCGGCGGTGAGCGCGACCGTTGAACAGTGCGTCACCGCGGCCACCCAGTCCGGTCGCTCGGTGACGTTCACCGCCCAGATGGAAACACTCGCGGGCGCTCACCGCATGGCGATGCGCATCGTGGTGCAGGAGCGGGTGCCGGGGGACACGGCCTTCCACACGCTCACCGCCGCCGGCCCGGGCGTGTGGCAGCGCTCGGAAGTGGGGGTCAAGATCTACAAGTACGAGCGCCAGGTCACCAACCTGCCCGCGCCCGTGGCCTTTCGCGCGATCGTGCAGTACCGCTGGCTCGGCGACAAGGGCCGGATCATCAGGACGGACGAGCTGCGCACCACCGTGTGCCATCAGCCCGCGGAACGCCCCAGACCCGAAGCGCCCCCCGCCGCTACAATGCTCCAAGCATGAAGACCTCGATCCACCCCAGGTATGTGCAGGCCCACGTGAGATGCACGTGCGGCAACGAGTTCACCACGCGGGCCACCCGCGAGGAGCTGCACGTGGAGGTTTGCTCCAACTGCCACCCCTTCTACACGGGCCGCCAGAAGCTGGTGGACACCGGCGGACGGGTGGAGCGCTTCCAGCGCCGGGTGGCGAAGGGACGACTGCACCAGGCGCAGTCCGCGCCGCGCGCCACGACGGCCGGCGTCGGCTCTGCGACTGGCGTGGCCACGACAGTCGGCGCAGCCACGGACGCGGCGAGCCAGACGCAGACACAGTCGGAGTAGGCGATGGCCGCGACCGCCGTGGCCAAAGGGACGGCGGCGGTCTCCGCTGAGGGCGACGGCGAGCTGGTCGCCCAGCGCGACGCTCCCCTGGGGGGCCAGGCGGTGCTGGAGGGCGTGATGATGCGCGGCGTGTCCAACTGGGCGGTCGCGGTGCGCAAGCCGAGCACCGACCGAAGCCGGGAGACACTCGCCTCCGACCGAAGCGGGGAGACACTCGCCTCCGGCGAGCATCCCCCGTTCGACCAGCATCCCCGTTTCGGCCAGCTTCCGCACGGGGGCATCGACCCCGAGGAGGCCGCGCTGGGGGAGATCGAGGTGACGAGCTTCCCGCTGAACTCCCCGCTGCGCCGCCACCGGCTGCTGCGGACGCCGATCGTGCGCGGGGTGGTGGCGCTGGGGGAGTCCCTGGCAATCGGCTTCCGCGCGTTGGGCGTCTCGGCGAATGCCCAGCTGCCCCAGGAGGAGGGCCAGAAGGAGCCCCAGGAGATCCCGGGCGGGGTGTGGGCCGGGACGGTGGTGGTGGCGCTGATCTTCGCGATCGGCCTGTTCTTCCTGCTCCCCGTGGGGCTGACGAGCCTGGTCAAGGGCCAGCTCGGTAACTCCTCGGTGCTGTTCTGGGTGATCGAGGGGCTGATCCGGACGGGGATCTTCCTGGGGTACATGCTGCTGCTCTCCCGCCTGCGCGACCTGCGCCGGGTGTTCGAGTACCACGGGGCGGAGCACAAGACGATCTCCTGCTTCGAGGCCCAG
>DATMPY010000174.1:0-2176 GCA_035566955.1 Solirubrobacteraceae bacterium
CGGCGCGTGTGGCCCACCGCGGAGCTGGGCAGCCCCCCACAGCGTTTGCTGATGGGCTCCCACCCTTACGCGGACGGCGCCATGCACGAGGAGGTGGGGCGCATCGGGGGCAACGTCACCCACCTATCGCGGATGTGGAATTACGCGGACGCCGTGCGCCACCCCAAGCCCCAGCGGGAGCATCACGGGATCAAGCTGATCCCGCCCCGCTCCGGTGTGATGCTCGACCCCGACGGCCGCCGCTACGGCCCCGTCCCGGTGATGCCCACATTCGACGCGTACGCCGCCCTGGAGCGGATGTGCGAGGACGAGCGCAAGTACTCGTGGCTGATCTGCAACTGGAAGATCGCCCGCCGCGAGCTCGACGTATCGGGCTCCCAGCACAACCCCCACCTGCGCGAGCGCCGCCGGGTGCGCTTCCTGCTGGGGGTGCTGCTCGGCAAACCCCGGATGGTCTCCCACTTCCTGGAGGGCTCTCCCGACTTCGTGTCCGCCCGCACCCTCCCGGAGTTGGCGCGCAGGATGAACGAGGTAACCGACGAGCAGGCGATCGACCCAGAGGTACTCGCCGCGGAGATCGGCCGCTACGACGAGTCGATCGCCCGGGGGAAGGGGCTCTTCAACGACGACCAGCTGCGGCGCATCGGCCAGCTGCGGGGCTGGCGGGGAGACCGCCTGCGCACGTGCGCCTTCCAGCGCATCCTCGACCCCAAGGCGGGGCCCCTGATCGCGATCCGCCTGCAGGTGATGGCCCGCAAGAGCCTTGGGGGCATCCAGACCGACCTCGCCTGCCGGGTGCTGGGCGGCGAGGAGGGTGAGCCCATCCCCAGCCTGTACGCAGTCGGGGAGGCAGCGGGCTTCGGCGGCGGGGGGATGCACGGCAAGCGCTCCCTGGAGGGCACCTTCCTCGGCGGTTGCGTGTTCACCGGCCGCCTCGCCGCCGCCGCGATCGCGGGGACGGAGCTGCCACTGAGCACTCCACCCCGTGTGGGCGTCCCCTCACGCTGAGGGTGCCCCGGTACGATTACGTCACCCTCGGGCACGTCACCGCCGACGTGCTCGCCGCCGACGGCTCCCGCCGTCCGGGCGGAACGGCGTTCTATAGCGCACTCCAGGCAGCCAGGCTCGAACTGCGCACGCTGATCCTGACAAAAGGCAACCCCCAAGAGATCGAGGCGCTGCTCGATCCCTACCGCAGCGAGTTCGATCTTACGGTTCTCCCCGCCGAGCACACCACCACGCTTCGCACCTCGGGCGCAGGCTCCGAGCGCCGCCAGCGGCTGCTCGCCTGGGCGGGGCCGATCGCGGGGCCGATCGAGGTGGACACCGCTATCCTGCACCTTGCCCCCGTGGCCCGCGAGACCCCCCGCGTGTGGTTCGATGGCCACTCGCGCCGGACCAGCTTCGTGGGGCTCACTCCCCAGGGCCTTGTGCGGCAGTGGGACGCCCAGGGGGAGATCTCGCCCGCTCCACTCCAGCGCGAGCTGTTCCCCGAGCGCTGCGATGCGCTGGTGCTCAGCGAGCACGAGCTCGCTAGCTGCGGGGAGCTCATCTCCGCCGCCTTCGCAGACCGCACGCCCATGGCCACCACCCCCGCAGACCGCGCGCCCATACCCACCGCCCCCGCAGACCGCGCGCCCATACCCACCATCCCCGGGGACCGCGCGCTCGTCGCCATCACCGCCGGGGCACAGCCCACCACCCTGCGCCTGCCCGACGGTCGGCTACTTCACGTTCCCGTGCCCCCCATCGAGGCTCCCCTTGACGACCTCGGGGCCGGCGACGTGTTTACGGCGGGCCTGTTCATCGCCCTGCGCGAGGGCCGACCTCCCGCAGAGGCAGCCGCCTTCGCCAATGCCGCCGCCGCCGTGCGCATCTCCGGCGCCGGGCCCGGCGCGATCGGCGACCGCCGCGCGATCGAGGCGCGGCTGGAGACCACCACCCGTGCGGGGGATTGAGGCGAACCAGCTGGTGTCGGGAAAACTGGGGGCGTGAGGGCGAATATATTTTTTTCAAACTGCGTATAACGATCGTTACACGCTGCTCGAATTTTTAATATCGATGCTCGCCCCTCGGATAGTGACCAAAGCTATACGTACACGGCGGCGGCGTGGCGCTCAACCCCGACGGGCCCCGACCCGCGCATCCCATCCCCGGGATAGCTACCAAAGCTATA
>DATMPY010000175.1:0-10616 GCA_035566955.1 Solirubrobacteraceae bacterium
CGGGTGACGGAGAGGGGGCAGTTGAGGTTGCCGGGGTGCTGGGGGGCGGAGCCGGCGAAGTCGAGGATCAGGCGCTCGCCATCGACGGTGGCGCGCAGGCGCAGGTGAAGGTCGCCCTCGATGGCCTCGAGCACGTCCTCGGCGGTGCGGGTCCCGTCGGGCAGGGCGGCGAGGCAGGCGCGGGTGCGCCGCTCGGCGTAGTCGAGGACTGCGTCGAAGGCGCCGGTGAGCAGGGGGAGTCCGACGTCCAGGGCAAGCTCGGAGAGGCGCTGGGCGCCGATGCGGTTGGCGGCGAGCTGGGCGCGGAGATCGGCGCGGCGCTCGTGGGGCTGGCGCATGTGGGCGATCACGGCCTCGATCGCCTCGGGGGTGGCGGGCTGGGGGGAGATCACGACGCCCTCTTCGGCGAGGGTGCGGCTCTCGGCGGGCATGGAGCCGGGGAGACGCCCGCCGACGTCGGCGTGGTGGGCGCGGTTGACGGCGAAGCCGATGAGGATGGGGTCCCCCGCCGGCCGGTCCCCGTGCCCACGCGCGGGGCCGCCCGCGAGGGGCCGCGAAAGGGCGGCGGGGGGATCGAGGAGGACGGGGGTGATGAGGGTGATGTCGGGCAGGTGGGTGCCTCCGGCGAAGGGGTCGTTGAGCATCCAGGGGAGCCCGCGGGAGTGGTCCTCGTGGAGGACGGCGGCGACGGCGTCGGGCATGGAGCCGAGGTGCACGGGGATGTGCTCGGCCTGCATGACCATCTGGCCGCGGGCGTCGAACAGGGCGGTGGAGGCGTCGCGGCGCTCCTTGATGTTGGGAGAGTGGGCGGAGCGGATGAGGGCGGCGCCCATCTCCTCGCAGGCGGCGCGGAGGGCGCCGGTGAGCACCTGGAGCTCGATCGGGTCAAGAGCGCTCATGGGATGCGATCTGTGGTCTTTTGTGATCGTCCGCGCGGGTGGGTGAGGTCACCAGGCGTGTGGGCGCGGGGCTTCCGTGCCCCGCGTCGAGGCGTGGTGCTCGGAATCATTGTGGGCCTCCGCTGTCCAGCGGGGCTCCGTGGTCATGCAGGCGCAGGGTGCCGTGGGTATCGACCTCGCCGCTCCAGCCGGGGGGCACGAACAGGGTGGACTCGGGCAGCGAGCAGATGGTGGGGCCGTCGATCGCGGTGCCCGGCGGCAGCTCGGTGTGGGCGCTGGTCAGGGAGAGCGTGGGGTTGGCCCCCAAGGCGGAGGCGCGAATGGTGACGAGCTCCACCTCGAGGCCGTCGTCGCGGTAGCCGTAGCGCTGGAGGTGGGCGTGGGCGAAGGACTCGCGCAGGGCGTCGGGGTGGGGCGGCTGGGGGCCGGCGCGGGGCATAAGGTGGTGGTTGTCCGGCTGCTCGCCGTCCTCGTTGGCATGGTGGGGCGGCAGGTCCTCCTCGGCGAGGGTGAGCTCGAAGGACTGCCCGCGGTAGCGCAGGTCGTAGCGGACGAGCACCTGCGCGGTGGGCGCCCGGAGGTCCGCGCGGGCGCGCTCCAGGAGTGCGGCGCGCTCGTGGGCGAGGCGCTCGGGGGTGAGGGAGTCTCCGGCGAGCATCACCGTGCGGGCGGCGTCCCGCCGGGGGGCGGCGGCGGCGAGGCCGAGGGCGCAGAGCACCCCGGAGGCACGGGGGCAGAGGATGCGCCGCATCCCGAGGGCGCGGGCGAGGGCGGCGGCGTGCAGGGGTCCGGCGCCGCCGAAGGGCATGAGGGCGAAGCTCCGGGGGTCGATGCCGCGCTCGACGGTCATGGCGCGCAGCGCGCGCAGCATCTCGGCCTCGGCGACCTGCACGATCCCCTCGGCGCAGCGCGGGGTGGTGAGGCCGAGCGGCTCGGCGAGCGTGGCGATGGCGCGCTCGGCGGCGTGGGGGTCGAGCCGCAGGCCGCCGGCGAGGGGGCTCGCGGCGGGGAGGCGCCCGAGCAGGAGGTTGGCGTCGGTGACGGTGGGAAGCTTCCCTCCGCGTCCGTAGCAGGCGGGGCCGGGGTAGGCGCCCGCGGAGTGGGGTCCGACGCGCAGGGCGCCGCCGGGGTCGCGCCAGGCGATCGAGCCGCCGCCGGCGCCGACGGTGTGGATGTCGAGCATGGCGAGGGCCAGCGGCCTGCCGGCCACGACGCCCGCGGCGGTCTCGGCCACGCGGCCGTGCTCGATCAGGCAGACGTCGCAGGAGGTGCCGCCCATGTCGAAGCACAGCACGTTGGGCTCGCCGGCGAGCTCGGCGAGGAGCAGGGCGCCCCGCACCCCGCCGGCGGGGCCGGAGAGCACGGTCAGGGCGGCGTGGGCGGCGGCCCCCTCGGCGTCGAGGAGCCCGCCGGAGGACTGCATGATGGCGGGCGCTGGGAGTCCGAGCGCGTGGGCGTCGGCGCGGAGGCGGCGCAGGTAGGAGGCGAGCAGGGGGGAGAGGGCGGCGTCGACCTCGGTGGTGGCGGCGCGCTCATACTCGCGGAAGGTGCCCACGAGCTCATGGGAGAGCGACACATGGATGTCGGGCAGCAGCTCGGCGAGCAGCTCCCCGAGCAGGCGCTCGTGCTCGGGGTGGGCGTAGGAGTGCAGCAGCGCCACGGCGACGGCCTGGGGGCCGTGGCGGGCGAGCTCCTCCACCAACGCCCGGGCGCGCGCGGGATCCAGCGTGCGCAGGGGCCCCTCCGGGGTCATGCGCTCGGGCGCACCGAAGCGCAGCTCGGCCGGGGCGAGGGGGGCGGGGTGGGGCTGGCACAGCCGGTAGAGGTGGGCCCGGGCCTGGCGGCCCAGCTCCACGATGTCGGTGAAGCCGTCGGTGGCGATCAGCGCGGTGCGCGTGGGAGGGTGGGCCTCGGAGAATTCGAGGAGGGCGTTGGTGGCCACGGTCATCCCGTGCGCGAACCGCTCCACGTCCTGCGCGCGGGCGGGCGGGGCTGTGACGGGCGGGGTCCCAGCTGGCGGGGTCCCAGCTGGCGAGCTCTCGGCGGACGGGGTCTCTGCCTTCGCGAGCACGGCGCGCACTGCTTCAAGCACCCCGCGAGACTGCTCGCCGGGAGTACTGGGAACCTTCGCCGTGTATACCGCCCCACTCTCCACGGCCAGCACGGCGTCGGTGAACGTTCCCCCTACGTCAACACCCAGCAGCATTCGGTCAGCCTACGGCTCCGGTGGCGTCCATCGTGTTGACAACGGTTGATGTACCGCTGCTTCCCACGGCGCCGGTCACCCCTGTAGGTAGGAGAAATTCGAACGCTGTATAACCTTAGTAGCGATGAAACCCTAAAGGGGGAGATGTGGATATTAAAAATAAAAGCTGCGTATAACGATCGTTGTACACAACTTAAAAAGTTAATAGTCACTTCCAAGGCTCCCCGAGCGTCGCTGTCTGGAGAGCTCCCAACGTCACTGCCTTGCGAGTTCCCCAAAGCAGCATCGCTCCTTGGCGACATGCACCGCTGCTTGTGTCAGAAGTCCTCAGTTGGGTGGCACGATGGGCCTCGCCTGATCGATCGAGCTCCCCATCCCTGGCGCTCTGCGCTTCGACGCGGGGCATGGAAGACCGAAGCCGGTAGACACTCGCCTGCGACCGAAGCCGGGGGACACGCGCCTTCGGCGCGAATCCCCGTTTCGACCAGCATCCCCGTTTCGGCCAGCGCTCGCCCACCGGGGGCGCCGCGCCGCGCCGCGCGGACGATCCCAAAAAATCCCCTCAGGCCGCCAACGGCTCCCGGTTCTCGGTCTCCCCGAGGTGCTGGTGGGAGGGACAGTATCCGTTGTGCGCAAGCGGGGTCCGCTGGCACGCCGCGCCCTTGCGCGTCGTCGCCCGACACTGCAGCGGCTCGTCGCTGACCGACGCGTGTGCCGCCGCCGGACTCTCCGTCAGATACCGCTGCGCCAGCGCGATGTAGCGGCATACCACCCCGTGCACCCGCGCCTGGGCGCTCATTGGGAAGTGCGTGCGGATGTCGCAGAACAGCGTTCTTTCCGGCCGCGCGAAGTAGTGGCGGTCCGTCGCCATCCGCTCCACCGCCGCCTCGCACGCTCGCAGCACCTGCTCGTGGTTGCTGGGGCAGCCCGCCGCCTCGCTGCTCGGGCTGGTGGCCGCGATGTATGGGGCCAGCTCCCTGTAGATGGCTCGACTGAACTGATACATGGCGACCCCCTCGCTCCCTTCTTCTCCGTCTCCGTATTGACAAGGCACCAAATCGCCACGTCGCCACGCACCTCCGCCGATCTCGTGGACTCCGAACGCTCCCGAGACCTTTCACTGATTGAACACCCACACCCCCCCAAAGGATCGAAGATCTTCATAAATCTTCGCCCCTCCCCGCGATCGGGGGGGGTGTCCACACTGCATGTGATCAGTCCCCACGTGAATCTGGGAGGGGGGAACTGTTAGGGGCCCGTTAGGTCAATGATTGGGGCCCGGTTTGCCCGTCTGGGGCCGCCAGGTTGATGGTCGGGCTGCTGGTACGCCTGGCGGCTCGGGGTCTGTGAGGCCGTGGTTGGGGGCCCGGTTTGGCCGTGGCTGGGGCCGCCAGGTTGATGGTCGGGCTGCTGGTACGCCTGGCGGCTCGGGGTCTGTGAGGTCCGTCGCTGAGGGCCGGTTTGCCCGTCGCTGAGGGCCCGTCAGGTCCACGTCTCCCACCGCAGCTCCCCATCCGCCCCGACCACGATGTGGCGGCGATCCAGCGCCGGGTCCGCCTCGGGGTGCTCAACCCGCGTGTGCGAGCCCCGGCTCTCCCTGCGCTCCAGCGCAGATCTAGCGATCAGGCGCGCCAGAGGGTGCGGATCCCCCGTCAGGCGCCGCAGGCCCTCGGCGGAGCGCTCGATCCCCGCGTCCCGCCACAGCGCCGCTCGGGTCTGGTCCGTCGCCTGGGGGAGCTCCTGAAGCTGCGTTAGCGCCTCCGCATTGGCCGCGTTCGCCCGTCCGCGCGGGTCCGCTATCTCGCCTGTGTCCCCAAGGTCCCCCGCTCCTGTGTGCTCGCCTGCGTCCGCCCCCCGGGGCGCGGGGGACTCCTCCAGGGCGCTCCGCGCCGCCCGCCGCGCGAACACGAAGCACTCGCTCAGCGAGTTCGACGCCAGCCTGTTCGCCCCGTGCAGGCCCGTGCACGAGGTCTCTCCCACCGCGTACAGGCCCCCCACCGAGGAGCGCCCCCGCAGGTCCGTCACCACCCCCCCCATCGTGTAGTGCGCCGCCGGCGCCACCGGTACCAGCTCCCGCGTGGGGTCCACCCCCGCCTCCCGCAGCGCCCCCACCACGTTCGGGAACAGCGCCGGGTCGATCCCCCGCATGTCCAGGCCCACCGACTCCGCTCCCGTGTGCGCCATCCGCGTCCAGATCGCGCGCGACACCTCGTCCCGGGGCGCCAGCTCATCCACGAAGCGCTCCCCGCTCGCGTCGTGCAGCGTCGCCCCCTCACCGCGGATCGCCTCCGTTACCAGGAACCCCTCTCGCCCCCGCACCCCCACCACCGCCGTGGGGTGGAACTGCACGAACTCCAGGTCCCCCAGCTCCGCCCCCAAGGCGTGCGCCAGCAGTAGCCCCGTGCCCTGCGAGCCCGGCGGATTCGTCGTACGCGCCCACAGCGCCGCCGCCCCCCCCGCGCTCAGGATCACCGCCCGCGCCGCGATCCTCCGCCCCTCCTTGCATACCACCCCCACACAGCGACCCCCCCGCCTCCACAGCGCCCCCGCGCGCACGTTCTCCAGCACCGTGATCTGCGGCTCTTCTACCGCCAGCGCCGAGAGCTGGCGCAGCAGGCGCCTTCCTGTGGCACTGCCCCCCGCGTGCACCACCCTGCGCACCGAGTGCCCCCCCTCCAGGCCCAGCGCCAGGCGCCCGAAGCGGTCCGCGTCGAAGCGCACCCCCAGCGTCTCCAGGTCCTCCACGCACTCCGGCGCCTCCCGCACCAGCACCTCCGCCGCCGAGCGCCGCACCGCGCCCCGCCCCGCTCGCTCCGTGTCCGCCAGGTGCAGCTCCACGGTGTCGTCCTCCGCCAGCGCCGCCGCCAGGCCGCCCTGCGCCCAGTAGCTGGCCGTCTGCGCTAGCGGCGCCGCCGACATCAAGGCCACGCGTCCCCCTTCCCGCGCCGCGCACAGCGCACCGTAGAGGCCCGCCGCCCCCGCACCCACCACCGCGACATCCACCTCCAGGTCCGCTCCCGTCTCCCCGCGGCCCCCCTCCCTCCGTGTCACTCTCGCTACCGCGCCGGCGCTCCCGCCGCCTGGCCGTGGCGGCGCGCGTACTCTTCCGCCAGTTTTTCCAGCGCCGAGCCCCCTTTGCTCTTTGCGCCCCCCTGTGTCCCCGTGCTCGTCGTCGGGGTGCTCGTCGTCGGGGCGCCCGCCGGGGTTGTGCCCGTGGCCGCACCCGTCCGGGTGCTCGTCGTGGGTTTTGCGCCGCTCCCCGTCCCCGTCTTCTGAGCCCCCGTTCCCGACACCCTCGTCGTGGGGACCCCTTTACCCGACCCTGGGAGCGCCCCCGGTGCGGCCAAGCCCGGGGTTTTCGAGCTCGGCACCGTCACCGTGGGGGTACTTGTGCCCGGGATGCTCGTGCCCGGGGTGCTAGTGCCCGGGGTGTTAGTGCCCGACGTTGCCGCTCCCGCCGCGCCGGATGTGCCCGCTCCCGCGATCCCAGGTACGCTCGCGCCCGGCACCGTGGTGGCCGGGGATCCCGCCGCTGTGCTCAGCCCCGCTCCCGCAAGGGGGGTGGCGCCCGTCGTGGAGCGGGGGGATGAGGTCCCTGAATTCCCCGCCAGCGACACCAGCGCCGCCGTCAGGGCACCCAGCGAGAGCACGATTACCGTCGCCAGCGCGATCACCGGCGCCCGCCACCGCGGGGTCGCCGCCAGGCGCGTTCGCGCCGCCGAGCCGCACCGCAGGCACCACTCCTGCTCCCCCCCCAGCGGCGCCCCGCACAGTGGGCAGCTCTCCGCGATCGGTCCCCCACTGAGCCCTGCCGATGGGATTGGCTCTCCGCCAACCCCCTGGGACGGACCTCCGCTCGACGCTGGGTCCTCGCCCGGTCCTCTGGCCGTGGAAGGCACCAGCGGTGGCGGGGTGACGCTCACGTCGTCCTATCCGGCGGGCGGATGATCTCCGTCGGGCGGTCATCCTCCATCGCCTGCCCCGGCGATTGGCGCGGAGTGGGTGGTGGAGGCGTGGGCGCCCTCGGCGTCGGCGACCGTGGCGTTGCCGGGGCGGGGGAGGCCCCCGCGGGGACGCCCGCCGGTGGGGACGGAGGTGAGGGAGGGGACGTCGTGGACGCGGGCCGCGGTGCTGAGGGGGGCTGGTACGCGGGCTGGGATCCTGGCCGTGGTGTGAACGCAGGCGTCGCCGCGGGTGGGGCCGTGGACCCGGGTGGGGGTGCGGAAGCGGGAGCGGTCGCCCCCACCGCGGCCGGTGGGTTCCCTGTCCCCGCCACCAGCGCCTGCCGGGGCGCCGCCACCGCGGCCGCCACCGGGGCGCCCGCCGCGATCGCCGCGGAGGCCGGGGGGCCGATGGACGTCGTCGGGGTGGCAGGCGTCGCCGCCATCGGCCGGTCCGCGTGGCTACCCATCGGCAGCCCGCACACCGGGCAGAAGCGATCTCCGCTGCCGTGGATCGCCGCGCACCGCGGGCACGCCGCGATACCCGCCTCGCGCAGCACCGTGATCGGCTCCCGCCTGCCCAGGGCCTCCTCCAGCGCGCGCAGCTCCCCGTCGAAGCTGCTCAACACCCCGAGCTTCGCCGCCACCAGCTCGTCGTGGCGCTGGCCCAGGCGGTGCATCTCGAACACCAGGCCCCCCAAGTCGCGGTACGCCAGCTCCCGCGCCTTGCGCAGGAAGCGAACCCGCCTGCGCATGCGCCCCCGCTCGGCGAACCCCGGGGGTCGCGGCTGCGCCGGAATCTCCCCGCCGGCCGGCGCCTCGGTGGTCGGCGCCTCGGGAGCCCCCACGGCGGTGGAGGCCACCTCGGTCGGCGCTCCCGCTGTCCCCGACACGGCAGGCGACTCGCGGGTTGGAGCCCCGGAAGCTCCCATCGCGGCAGTGGCCTCGCGGGTTGGAGCCCCCGGAGTCACCGCTCCGGCCGGGGCCTGCGCGATCCGCCCCGTCCCGGTTGCACCCGGCTCCGGGCCGCTCGGAGTTTGCCCAGCTTGACTCGTAGCTCGAGCGTCCATCGACCAACCCATGCTATCCGCCGCGCGCGTCGTTGCGCTGGTCCTTGCCCGCCAACAGCTCCCGCCATGCCTCCGCGAGGCGCTGCGCCATGTGCTCCGCCGAGAACGGCTCCGCGTGTGAGCGGCCCGCGATCCGCGGGTCCGCCGTGCGCAGATGGGGCTCCAGGGCCACCCTCCAGCTCTCCACTCCGAAGGGAGCGCACAGCGCGCCCTTCACCCCCTCCAGCGCCTGCGCGTGCACGCCCACCGGGGTCGCCAGCACCGGCACGTCGCACGCCAGCGCCTCCAGTACCGCCAGGCCGAAGCCCTCCGCCGCCGAGGGGACCACCACCGCGTTGGCCGCGTTCACCCACAGCGGCACCCGCTCCGGGGGAACCCCCCCGAGGGTGTGCAGTGCGGGTGCAGCCCCGCCGTGGGTGTGCAGTGGGGGGGGGACCCGGCCGAGAGTTTGCGGCGTGGGGGGGACCTCGCCGAGAGTTCGCGGTGTTGGGGGGCCCCCGCCGAGGGCGTGCCGGGCAACCTCGTCCGTCAACGCGACCGCACGGTCATAGCGCTTGCCCGCACGCGTGGGGTCGGCCGGGAAGAGCACGTGAGGGCGATCGGGGTCGAGGCCCAGCTCAGCGCGGGCCGCCGCGCGGGGGAGGGGGCGGAAGCGCTCGAGATCCACCCCGCAGGGAAGCACCCGCACCCCCCCGCGGGCCGCGCCGCCTAGCAGCACCCGCGCTCTCTCGCGGGCCGCGCCGCCTGGCAGCACCCGCTCTCCGCCTCGGGCCGCGCCGCCGGGGAGCACCCGCGCCCCCCCGCGGGCCGCGCCGTCGGGCAGCTCGCGGGCGAGCTCCGCGGTCGGGGCCGCGACCAGGTCCATCAGGGGGAGTGCCGCGCGCGTGGCCACACGGGTGCGGGGATGGCGCACGTCGGTACCGTGCACCGTCAAGCCCCGCACCCGCGCCCGCACCGCGAGCGCCGGCCACGCGGTGAGTCCGAAGTGGGCGTGCACCACGTCCACGCGCCCTCCGCGGCGGCCGCCGTAACGGCGGTGGAGCTCACGGGCGGCGGCGAGCAGCGCGGGCGCGCCGGGAGGGAACTCGTACAGCTCGATCTCCAGCGCGCCCCCTGCGCCCTGGGCTGGGAGACGGCGCAGCGCCTCCACCTGATCGCGCACGAAGCGGCCCCGCTCGGGATGGGCGGCGTCGGGAAGCATGTTGGAGACCACCAGCGCCCGCAAGACTCGCGGACCGTAGCGCTCTGGGATGATGGCCGGCGTGGCGAGCCCCTCCGAAGACCATCGTGCGCGCCCGATCGGGGTATTCGATTCGGGTGTGGGTGGCCTCACCGTTCTCCACGAGCTGCTGGTGGCGCTGCCCCAGGAGGACTTCATCTATCTGGGGGACACCGCCCGCTTTCCCTACGGGGAACGTGCCCCCGAGCAGCTCGCTGGCTTCTCGGTGGAGATGGCGGAGGAGCTCTTGCGCCGGCGCTCGAAGCTGCTCGTCGTCGCCTGCAACGCCGCCACCTCGGCGGCGCTCCCCACGCTGCGGCGACGGATGATGGAGACCACACTCGGGGTTGACGTGCTCGGGGTCGTTCGCCCCGAGGCGCTGCGAGCCGTCGCGGCCACGCGCACCGGGCGCATCGGGCTCCTCGCGACCCCCGTCACGGTTGCGAGTCGCGCCTACGACGAGGCGGTCGTCTCAATCGATCCGCATGTCACCCTGCACGCCGTCCCCTGCCCCGGCCTGGCCGCGATCATCCAAGCGGGGGAGCAGTTCGACGAGCGCGCCGTTCAGGCCGTCCGAGAGGTGTGCGCGCCCCTGATCGAGGCTGACGTCGACACCGTGATCCTCGGCTGCACCCACTACCCGCTGATCCGCCTCATGCTCCAACGCCTGCTCGGCCCCGCCGTGACGCTCGTCAGCTCCGGCGCCGCGCTCGCCCGCCAGGTCGAGCACGCGCTCAGCACCCGTGGTTTGGCCAGCTCGCGGCCCCGGGGCAGGGAGGGGGACTATCGCTTCATCTGCACCGGCGATACCGAGACCTTCGGGGAGCTCGGCACCCGCTTCCTGCAGATGCCCCTTGGCCCGGTCGAGCAGGTGCGGCTGACGGCGGCCGAGGCGATCGTATGAGTCGCAGCTACGACCGCGCACCCGATGGGCTGCGCCCGGTGGCGATCGAGCCGGGCTTCATGCGCACCGCTACCGGCTCCGCGCTGATCTCGATGGGGGAGACCCGCGTGATCTGCACTGCCTCCGCCCAGGAGAGCGTGCCGCGCTGGATGGCCGGCAAGAGCCGCGGGTGGGTGACGGCGGAGTACGGGATGCTGCCGCGCTCCACGCACACCCGGAGCCCGCGTGAGGCCGCGAAGGGAAAGCAGGGCGGTCGCACGCTGGAGATTCAGCGGCTCATCGGCCGGGCGCTCCGCGCCTCCATGACGTCGATGCAGGAGCTCGGGGTGTGCACGGTGCACCTCGACTGCGACGTGCTCCAGGCGGATGGCGGCACG
>DATMPY010000176.1:0-7469 GCA_035566955.1 Solirubrobacteraceae bacterium
CAGCACGAGCGCCGTCGCGACAGCAAGGCCCACCGAGAGCTCCCCGGAGGCGATCGGGCGGCCGCGGTTGCGCGGGCTGCGGCGGTCCTCGTGGCGGTCGTGCACGTCGTTGAGCAGGTAGGTGGCGCTGGAGAGCATGCAGAAGCACACGAACGTGAGCGCCACCCTGCCCGCGACATCGGGCTGGCCAAGGATGCCGGCCGCCGCGGGGGCGGCGAGGACGAGCACGTTCTTGACCCACTGCCTGGGGCGGCACCCCCGCAGCAGCGCCCCCACGGGCAGGCGCGCTCCTGTGGAGCCTATCTGGGGCTCGGCGATGAGGGCGTGGGAGTTCGCAGCCCCGTCATCGGGCTCGCCGATCGCGGGCTCGGCGAGGCCGGCGTGGGGGTCCACGACCGCCTCCTCTGTGCTGGGGGCTGCTCTGATCGAACTGATGCTCGGTACAGAATAGAATCTAGATCAGCCCAACCTCTGCTTTGGGTGAAAATGCTCTTAGAGTGCAGCGCTTTTTATGCGGGCCCAAGACGCCCCCGCCTACGATCCGCGGCATGGAGATGCACGCCTCGGCGACCCGTACACCCCACGGATCTGGCTTGGGGTCGCTCACGGCGACGAACCCGAGGCGGCCGGCGCCGCCCAAGCCGCCGACGCCGCGCGCGACGCGACGGGTGCGGCGGGTGCTCGTGACGGCCTGCGTGCTGGCGCTGGTGCCCGCGCTCATCTCCTACGCGTCGGCGATGCTCGCACCCTCCAACTCGAGCCTTGGGATCCGCTCGGTGGAGTGGTTGCGCGACCACGGGGCGGCCGGCCTGGTGACGAAGATCGAGTCGATCTACTACAGCCTGGAGGCTCCCGCGAAGGGGGGACCGGGGCTGCACGCGCTGCCGCGGGTGGGGTTGTCCTCAGGGCTCGCCGGCGGTGTTGCGGGCGGGCCCGTGCCGGTCGTGGACCGCCCCCCGCGGGTGGCGCCGCTGAGCCGGCCCACGCTCCCGGGCGAGGGTGTGTGGCACCCCACGCAGGTGGGCGAGAGCCGCAACGATCCCCCGCTGCTCCTCACCACCTTCCGCAGCGACCCCTCCGAATACCCGCGCCTGGTGGCGGGGGTGGCGTGGATCAACACGTCGCGCACCACGGTCTCGCTGTACGCGGGGCGCCTGGAGCCCTCGGTGGAACTGCCCTTGCGGGGGCCGATGGAGGTGCCCGCAAGCTACCGCCACAAGCTGCTGGCAACCTTCAACAGCGGCTTCAAGCTGGCCGACGCGAACGGCGGTTGGGCGCTCGACGGGCACACCTACGCGCCGATGCGTGAAAACCAGGCCACGTTCGTGCGCTACGCCAACGGACGCTACGACGTGACCGCCTGGCACGGCGGCCCGGACGTGCCGCCGGGGGTGGTGTTCGCACGCCAGAACCTGCCGCTGATCGTCTCCGGGGGCCGGCCCAACCCGAACCTCAACGACGGCCCCGAATGGGGCGCCACGCTGGGCAACGCGGTGCAGGTGTGGCGCTCGGGGATCGGCGTCGACAGCCACGGCAACCTGATCTATGCGGCAGCTGACTACCAGACGGTGGGCAGCCTCGCGCGGATCCTGATCCACGCGGGCGCGGTGCGGGCGATGGAGCTCGACATCAACTCCTACTGGGTGAGCTTCAACGCCTACGCCGAACCCGGCGCGCGGCAGCCCTCGAAGCTGCTGGAAGGGATGGAACGCCCAGCGGAACGCTACCTCTCGCCCGACGACCGAGACTTCTTCGCGATCTATTCGAGGTAGATCTTTGGGATCGTCCACGCGGGCCGCACCGCTCCCGGGCGGGTGGGCGCGGGGCCTCCCTGCCCCGCGACCGAGGCCACCGACCCTGACACGCGCTTGGCGAAGGGCGGCTCAGCGAGGCTGCTCGACCAGCGCCCCGGGGCCGACCTCGTCGATCGTGGCGTAGCCGCTGAGCGCCATCGCGAGGTCGAGGTCGGCGAGGAACGAGCGCAGCACCTCGACCACGCCCTGCGCGCCGCCCAGCGCGAGGCCCCAGATGTAGGGGCGCCCGAGCAGCACCGCGCGGGCGCCGAGGGCGAGCGCCTTCAGGGCGTCGGAGCCGGAGCGGATGCCGCTGTCGAAGAGCACCTCGCAGCGGCCCTCCACGGCGGCCACCACCGCGGGCAGCGCGTCCAGCGCCCCGATGGCGCCGTCGACCTGGCGCCCGCCGTGGTTCGATACGAGCACCCCCTGGACCCCGTGCTCGACCGCCAGGCGGGCGTCATCGGCGTGGAGGATGCCCTTCAGCACGATCGGCAGCTCGGTGCACTCGCGCAGGAACGTAAGGTCCTCCCAGGTGATCGCGGGGTTGGCGAACTGCCACGCCCAGTGGCCGATCGCGGCCTGCATGTTCTCCTCCGGCGGGGCGGGGAGCGCGGCGCGGAAGACGGGGTCGGCCAGGTAGTTGCAATTGCCCTCCCCCCACAGGAACGGGAGGAAGCCGTTGGTCAGGTCGGCGGGGCGCCAGCCGAGCATCCAGGTGTCGAGCGTGAGCACGATCGCCCCGTAGCCCGCCCGCTCAGCGCGCTCCACGAAGCTGCGCGCGAGCTCGCGGTCGCGCGGCCAGTAGAGCTGGTACCAGCGCGGGAGCTCCCCCGCGTCCTGCGCGATCTGCTCGATCGTGTGCGCCGCGGCGGTGCTCGCCACGAACGGCACCCCCACCTCGGCGGCCGCGCGGGCCATCGCCAGCTCCCCCTCGGGGTGGGCCAGGGTCTGCACCCCGATCGGGGCGAGCAGCACCGGCGCGGGCAACTGCGTCCCGAGCAGCGTGCGCGCGAGCGAGCGCTGCGAGACGTCGCGCAGCATCCGCGGCTGCAGGCGCCAGTGGTCGAACGCCTCGCGATTGGCGCGCATCGTCTCCCCCAGTCCCGCCCCGCCGGCGATGTAGCCGCGGGGGCCCTCCGCGAGCAGGTGGTAGGCGTCGCGCTCCAGCGCCCGCCAGTCCAGTGGGCGCGGGGGCCGTTGGCCGCCCAGCCCGCGCAGGTAGATCTCGTACTGGTAATTGGCGTAGGGGACCTGCTCGCTCATCGCTGCGGCTTTTTATCAGGCCCCGTGCATCCGGCGCATGCTCAAGTGTCCACCAGCCAATCGGTTCATGGGTCCGCGCGCGGCGTGGGAGCCGCGACCGACAGACCAAGCATCACAGCGGCATCGGCCATCCGTCGGTCGTAGGTGATCAGCTCCGCGAGCTCCGGGCCCACCGTGTGAGCGGCGGCCAGATGGATGGCGTCAAGACTGCGCAACGTCGAGCCCGCGAGCGCCCCGGCGGCGTCGAGCAGGTCATCGTCCAGCCGCAGCAGCCCGACCCGCTCCAGCAATTTTCGCGCCCTGGTCAGAGCAGGCGCGCCGTGGGGGTGCACGGCGCGCACCACCTCCACGCGTGCCAGCGCACACGACACTCGCTCGGGGTGATCCGCGAGGTGCTGGGCGAGGGCGTCGGACTCGGCCTCGCGCACGACAAGCTTAACGAGCGCGGAGGAATCGAGGTAGACCGCGATCTCAGCGCTCCCGGGCCCGCAACGCCTCGAGCACGCGGGTTGGAGCCTGCACATCGGGAACGGGCTCCAGCGGGGCACCCAACTCCAGCAAGTCGCCACTACCCGGGGCGAGACGGCCGCTTGCGGCAAGCTGCTCGATGCGACAACCACCCGGGATCGGCACGAGCATCGCGATCGGACGACCACGATCGGTCACCTCGAACGTCTCGCCCTCCTGCACCGCGCGCAGATAGCGACTGGCGCCCTGGCGCAGCTCCCTGATCCCAATCGCCCGCATGTGCTACTTATAGCACATTCCTAATCTGCCACCCACACCACGCCGACGCCTTCGAAGCTGAGCGCGCGCTTGGTCGCTTCGGTGAGGTCGAATTCGCGGCCCGCCACGTAGGGTCCGCGGTCGATCACCCGCACCCTCACGGTGCGCCCGCGATAGCGCAGGGTTACGCGGGTCCCGCACGGCAGCGTCTTGCTTGCGACCCCCAGTGTGGAGCCCGTCAGCCAACCCCCGCACGCGAGGCTCCCCCCGCCTCCGTACCACGAGGCCTCCGCGAGGCGGTAGACGTTCAGGCGGCCCACCGCGCGCCGCGCGCCGTGATCGCCGGCGGCGCCCGCGAAGGCGACCCGCAGACGCTCGCTGCCAACATGGCGGGGTCGGTAGCGCAGCCGGTAGCGGCCACCCGGGCCGGTATGCGTGCCGGCGATCGTCCGCCATCCCCAAAGTCCATGCCTCTGCAGGCTGACGATCCGCCCCGCCAGTCCCACCCGCCGGCCGGCACTCGCCGGCGAATCGGCCAGCAGGGTGCCCGCGACGCTCGCGGCCTGCCCATCGAGCACGTTCAGCACCGCGCGCCGGACGCTCAGAATCGTCTCCACAGAGCCGGGGAGCGCTGTCTCCACAGGCGCCGGGGGCGCCGCGCCTTCACTCGCAACGATCCCGGCCGGGGCCAGGGGCTGCGCAGCCAGCGCAGGCGTCGTAGGGACGTACATTCGCGTGTCCTCCTTCGATCGCCGCCTACGGGGTTAGCTGTCGGGCTCACGCGCAGCCAGGCACACGAAAACGGTCGTGCCCCAACCGGGCGTTACGGCCGCAGCAGCAGCCGATTCGCCCCATCCAGACCGCCCTCTCACGGCAGTCCGGCAGTGGGTCCCCCGCTCGCCTCCAAGGACGGAGACGACTCAGCAGGCTCGCTCTTCGAAGAGCTGGAACAGAATAAGGAGGATTATGTAGCGTTTGTGTGCTGTAGGACACACAAGGCAAATCTCCGTATCAATGCGGCTCCGGTGTCGCCGTCGGTGATGTCGTGTGTTTCTCTCTGAGGTTGCGACGGGTGGCCTTGGTGGCTGCTGAACCCCGACGGTAGACGCGGATATCTTCGCATCTGACGCAGATCCTGCGCCGAACATTGACGGCCGGTCCCCGAGCAGCCACAATCAGTGCGATGGCCAACACCGACCGCCTCACGGGCCTGGACACGGCGTTCCTGCATCTAGAGGACCACTCGACGGCGCACATGCACGTGGCGTCGGTGATGATCTTCGAGGGTCGTGCGCCCACGCCGCAGGAGCTCGTGGACCATGTGCTGGGCCGCCTGCACCTCGTGCCGCGCTACCGCCAGCGGCTCGCCTATGTGCCGCTCGACCAGGGACGGCCCGTGTGGACCGACGATCCGCACTTCAATCCTCACTACCACATTCGCCACACCGCCCTGCCGCGGCCGGGGGATGAGGCGGCGCTCAAGCAACTCGCGGGGCGGCTCTTCTCGCAGCGGCTGGATCGCTCCAAGCCGTTGTGGGAGATCTGGCTGGTGGAGCGGATGGCGGGGCAGCGCTTCGCGCTGATCGCCAAGACCCACCACGCCCTGGTGGATGGCATCTCCGGGGTGGACATCACCACCGTCCTGTTCGACACCGCGCCCGAGCCCGCGGTGGAGCCGACCCCGCCGGAGCCTTGGAACCCGCGGCCGCTGCCCGGCTCGGCCAAGCTCCTCGGGGAGGCCCTGATGGAGCGCGCCACCGTGCCCGCCGAGATGACCCGCGGGGCGCGGCGGATGGTGCGCGCGCCGTTGCGCGCCCTGGGGCAACTGCGGGATAGCCTGGCGAACCTCAGCTCCACCACGATGGCCGGGATCAGCTCCCCCGCGCCCCCCTCCCCGCTCAACGTCGACATCGGGCCCCACCGCCGTTACACCTGGGTCGACGCCGACCTCGCCCTCTTCAAGGCGATCAAGGACTCCCTCGGGGGGACCCTCAACGACGTGGTGCTGGCCTCCGTCAGCCTCGCCTTGGGCCGCTGGCTGCGCGAGCAGGGCCACGACACCGAGGGCCTGGAGCTGAAGGCGATGGTCCCCGTCTCGGTGCGCGCCACCGCGGATCGAAAGTCCCACCCGCCCGCGCTCGGCAACCGCGTCGCCGCGATGTGGGCGCCCCTGCCCGTCGGCGTCGAGGACCCCGCGGAGTGCCTCGCCCAGATCCAGCGCGCGATGGAGAACCTCAAGCACTCCGGGCAGGCCGTCGGCGCGCAGGTGCTCACCAACCTCGCCGGCTTCGCCCCGCCCACGATCCTCTCCCAGGCCGCCCGCCTGCAGGCTCGCCAGCGCTACTTCAACCTCGTCGTCACCAACGTCCCCGGGCCCCAGTTCCCTCTCTACCTGCTCGGGCGCCGCCTACGCTCGCTCTACCCCGTGGTGCCCCTCGCCCGCCGCCAGGCGCTCGGGATCGCGGTGATGAGCTACAACGGCCACCTCGGCTTCGGCCTGCTCGGCGACTACGACGCGCTCCCCGACCTCGACGCCATCGCCCAGCACCTCGAGCGCTCCATCCGCCTGCTCGCCCGTGCCGCCGCGCCCACCCCCGCGCCGAAGCAGGCCGGCTCCCGGCCCTCCGCGAAGCAGGCCGGCGCCCGCGCTCCCGCGAAGCAGCCCGGCGCTCGCCCCTCCGCGAAGAAGGCAAGCTCCCACCCCGCCAAGAAGGCCAAAGCCAGCACCCCCGCCGGGAAGGCCGGCTCCTCCTCTACGAAGAAGACCCGCCCGCGGACACCCACCGAGCCCGCGCCCGCAGCAACCAAGCGATAGTGCGCCTGGCCCTCTGCCAGCAGAACGCCACCGTCGGGGACATCTCCGGCAACGCGGAGCGCATCCGGACCGGCATCGACGCCGCGCGCGCGGCCGGTGCGCAGCTCGTGCTCTTTCCCGAGCTTGCCATCACCGGGTATCCCCCCGAGGACCTGCTGCTGCGCGAGCACTTCCTCGCCGACGCCCGCACCGCGCTCGAGCAACTCGCCACCGCCACGCAGGGGATCGTCGCCGTCGTCGGGTTCCCCGAGCGGGCGGCTGGTGCCCTTGCGGTTTACAACGCCGCCGCCGTCCTCGGCGAGGGGGTCGTGCGCTCGATCTACCGCAAGGTCCACCTCCCCAACTACGGGGTCTTCGACGAGCAGCGCTACTTCACGGCCGGGCATACGGGCGCGGTGATCGCGGTGGGCGCGGACACCGTCGGGTTGACAGTCTGCGAGGACCTCTGGAGGCCGGGCCCCCCCGCCTCCGACGAGGCCCGCTCGGGGGCGCGGCTGATCGTCAACATCTCCGCCTCCCCCTACCACGCCGGCAAGGGCATCGAGCGCGAGCGCCTGTTCGCCGAGCGCGCCCGTGAGCACGGGGCCCACATCGCCTTCTGCGCGCTGGTCGGCGGGCAGGACGAGCTCGTGTTCGACGGGCACTCCTTCATCCTCGACCCCGCCGGGGAGACCATCGTCCGCGCCGCCCAGTTCGAGGAGGAGCTGCTCGTCTGCGACCTCGACCTCGTATCCACCGCCGACCCTCCCTCCGCCGTGACCGATTCCCCCCCTCCTCCGGCCGACTCGCCCACCCCTGCAGCCGACTTCCCCTCCCCCGCGGCCGATTCCCCCCCTCCTCCGGCCGACTCGCCCACCCCTGCAGCCGAC
>DATMPY010000177.1:0-3452 GCA_035566955.1 Solirubrobacteraceae bacterium
CCTGTTCGGTGGGGCGGGGACAGCCTTTCCTGATCATGCCGACGCAGTGCGCCCGCCCTTTGAGCACGACCCTTGAAACGGACCCCTGGACGCAGGTCGGGCAGTTCAGCGAGCCGAAGGAATACACCTTCCAGGACAGTGCAGGTGAACCGTTCGGGTTGGATGGCTGCAACCGGCTGAACTTCGAACCGTCGATCAGCGTGGCGCCCGACGGCCAGCAGGCCGACACGCCGACGGGCTTGACGGTGAATGTCCATGTCCCGCAGGATGCGAGCCTGAACCCGACCGGCTTGGCGGAGGCGACCGTGAAGGACACGACGGTGACGCTGCCCGCGGGCGTAACGTTGAACCCGGCGGGCGCTGACGGTCTGCTGTCGTGCGGTCTGAGCGAGATCGGCCTTGAAAGCGCAGGCGAACAGTCCTGTCCGCAAGCGTCGAAGGTGGGAACGGTCGAAATCAAGACGCCGCTGTTGCCCAACCCGCTCGTCGGCGCGGCGTATCTTGCGCAGCAGAACGCCAACCCATTCGGGAGCCTCGTGGCGTTGTATATCGTCGCGAGGGACCCGGTGTCGGGCGTGCTCGTGAAGCTCGCGGGCCAGGTCTCGCCCGACGAACACACCGGGCAGCTCCTATCGACGTTCAAGAACACCCCGCAGCTGCCCTTCGAAGACCTGAAGCTGCATTTCTTTGGTGGGTCGCGTGCGCCGCTGGGTACCCCGGCGTTGTGTGGGGGCTATACGACGACGGCGTCGATCGCACCGTGGTCGGGGAACACGCCCGTGGACTCGAGCTCGGAATTCCAGATCACGAGCGGCCCGAACGGAACCCCGTGCAGCGATCCGCTGCCGTTCGCTCCGAGTCTCACGACGGGCGCCACCAACGTCCAGGCTGGAGCGTTCACGCCGTTCACGCTGACGATGTCGCGCGAGGACGGCAACCAGAACCTGGATGCGATCCAGCTGCATATGCCTCCCGGTCTGCTCGGGACCCTGTCGAATGTCGAACTGTGCCCCGAACGGCAGGCAGATGCGGGCACATGTGGCCCAAACAGCCTGATCGGCCATACGATCGTCAGCGTCGGGCTCGGCGGTAACCCGTACACGGTGACGGGTGGAGAGGTGTTCATCACGGGGCCGTATGAGGGCGCGCCATATGGGTTGTCGATCGTCAACCCGGCGAAGGCAGGCCCGTTCGATCTCGGAAGGGTGATCGTCAGGGCGCGGATCGAAGTCGACCCGCTGACGGCGGCGCTCACGATCACGACCGACAGCGCGGGGGCATACGCGATCCCGCAGATGATCGACGGGATCCCGCTGCAGATCAAGCACGTCAACGTCACGATCGACCGCTCCGCGTTCACGTTCAACCCGACCGACTGCGAACCGTTGCAGATCACTGGTGGCTTGACGAGCAGCCAGGGCGCCACGAGCGCGCTGCAGGTCCCGTTCCAGGTCACCAACTGCGCGACGCTTGGCTTCAAACCGCTGTTCGTAGTCTCGACGTCCGGGCACGCCTCCAGAGCCGGTGGGGCGAGCCTGCACGTCAAGCTGAGCTATCCGAAGGCGCCATTCGGGACGCAGGCAAATATCCACAGCGTCAAGGTTGACCTGCCCAAGCAGTTGCCCTCGCGTCTCACGACGCTTCAGAAGGCGTGCCCGGATCGGACGTTCAACCAGAATCCGGCGGCGTGTCCCGCGGCCTCGAGGATCGGGATGGCGAGCGCGACGACGCCGATCATTCCCGTTGCGCTCTCCGGGCCTGCGTATTTCGTCTCCCACGGCGGCGCGAAGTTCCCCGAACTGATCATCGTCCTCTCCGGCTACGGCGTGACCGTCGATCTGCACGGGGAAACGTTCATCAGCAAGGCGGGGATCACGAGCAGCACGTTCGGCGCGGTCCCCGACGTCCCGATCGGCACGTTCGAATTGAGTCTTCCCCAAGGCCCCAACTCGGCGCTCGCGGCGAACGGCGACCTGTGCACCAGCGCGCTGCGGATGCCGACCGCATTCGTCGCGGCGAACGGAACGGTCATCCACCAATCGACCCCGATCACCGTGACCGGATGCGCCAAGCACAGGGCGAAAAGGGCTGAGCGCGGCCGTCGTCATGCGGACGGGCGCGGGAAGGGAGCGCGCGGGAAGCGGAGCTAGGAACCCTTGTTGTTGAGCGCAGGCTCGTGCGTGGGCTGTGAGGGCCGCACGCTGTAACCAGAAAGTGGGAGGAACTCGATGTTCTCGAAGATACGCAAGCGTGTCACGTACGCGAACGTAGCGATGACGCTCGCGCTCGTGTTCGCGATGAGCGGCGGCGCGTACGCCGCCGGCAGGTACCTGATCACCTCGACCAGGCAGATCAGCCCGAAGGTGCTCAAGGCGCTGAAGGGCAAGGCCGGTCCAGCGGGTCCGGCAGGGTCTGTGGGCGCAAAGGGCGAAGCCGGCGCCGCGGGCAAGGAAGGGCCCGCCGGTAAAGAAGGGCCTGCGGGCAAAGACGGCAACGCGGGCGCGAACGGCGAAAGCGTGACGGGCAAAGAAGTGAAAACAGGCGAAGCGGCGTGCGGCAAACTCGGGGGCTCGAGCTTCACGGTCGCAGGCAAAACAGACTACGCCTGCAACGGCAAAGAAGGCAAAGAAGGCGAAGAAGGCTCGCCGTGGACGGCCGGAGGGACGCTGCCGAGCGGCAAGACCGAGACGGGCGTGTGGGGAGTCGCCGCCCTGCCAGGATCCTTCGCTGGCGGGGTTGTCGAATTTGCGTCGGCTTCGATCTCCTTTACGATACCGCTAAAAGCAGGTCTGACAGCGGCAAAAGTACACATAATTGGGTTTGGTGAAAAAGGCGCGGGTGGAAATACTTGCCCGGCGACGAGCAGCCTGGCGAATCCGGAAGCCGAACCCGGCAACCTGTGCATATTCAGAACCCAGGGTCTCAATGTTGGAAGCATCAACTCCCAGTCTGTGGAAACAGAGGAAGAAGGAGAAGCCGGCAGGGTGGGCGCCCTGGTTATCGTCCGTCCCGAAACAGCCAAAGAACCGATCGGCGTTGGTGGTACTTGGGCCGTGACAGCTGAATAGAGAAGCGAGTCGATCGGCGGTCGTGACGGGCGGCTCAGGCCGCCCTCCGCCGGTCCTCTCCGCTGTGCCAACTGTCGCGCGCGGAGCAGACCCCGAAGAAGCGGCGCGCCTGGTTGCCCCGCGCCATGTGATGACGGCCCGGACGGGGAACCCCGCGGAGTCGCGGGGTAGGAGGCCCCGCGCCTGCGCGCCCGGTCGGGTGCCCGACGACACGCGGACGATCTCAAGGGATCCCTCGTGGGGAAGCCCGCGAGGCTCGTGAGGCCGCGCGCTGTGTGATGATGGCGCCGATGGCGAACCCCACGGAGTCGCGGACAGAGGCGGGGGGCGCGCCCGCGGGGTCGGGTGCGCCGGCGGGATCCGGGGCGGCGCAGGGGGACGGGG
>DATMPY010000178.1:0-8312 GCA_035566955.1 Solirubrobacteraceae bacterium
CCCTCGCGCAGCACGTCCACCACCGAGAACCCCACAAACGGCTCCAACGCCTCCCCACATTCACCCAGCCGCCGCGCAAAGAGATCGGAGCACCCCAACAACTCCACGCCCATCCCCACCCACTGGGCACCCTGCCCGGGAAACAGGAACACCACGCCACCATCACCACCAGACCGATCGGCCACACCGTGCACCACACCCGCCGCGGACCCACCGGGCGGGCCGCCCTCCGCCAGCACCCCAAGACCGGCCGACAGAGCCTCGCGCCCCTCACCCACCACCAGAGCCTCGCGCGCCTCACCCACCACCAGAGCCTCGCGCTCCTCACCCACCACCACCGCGCGGTGCTCGAACATGGAGCGACCCAGCAGCGCCCGCCCCACGCTGCGCACGTCGAGCTCCGGAGAGCCCTCCACGAACCCCCGCAGGCGCTCAGCCTGACCCCGCAAGCCCGCCTCACCCACACCCGAGAGCACCCACGGCACCGCGCCGGCAAGCGCGCCGTCGTCGTCTGCGTCGATCGCACCGCCCTCCTCCGTGGGGGCCGCCGGGGCCTCCTCCAGGATCACGTGCGCGTTGGTGCCGCTGATGCCGAATGAGGACACGCCCGCGCGGCGCGGTTCCCCGTTCTGCTCCCACGGAACCTGCTCGGTCAGGAGCTCCACCGCGCCGGCCGGCCAATCCACCTGATCCGACGGGCGATCGACGTGCAGGGTCTTGGGCAGCACGCCGTGGCGCAGCGCCTGCACCATCTTGATCACGCCGGCCACCCCGGCCGCGGTGCCGGTGTGGCCGATGTTCGACTTCACCGATCCCAACCGCAGCGGGCGCCCCTCGGGACGGCTCTGCCCATAGGCCGCGATCAGCGCCTGCGCCTCGATCAGATCGCCGAGGGTGGTGCCCGTGCCGTGGGCCTCGACCGCGTCGATCTGGGCGGGCACGAGCCGCGCGCTCTGCAGTGCCTGGGCGATCACGCGCTGCTGAGAGGGGCCGTTCGGGGCCGTCAGGCCGTTGCTGGCGCCGTCCTGGTTGACGGCGCTGCCACGCACCAGCGCATGCACCGGGTGGCCGTTGCGCTGGGCATCGGAGAGGCGCTCCAACAACACCAGGCCCACGCCCTCGGCGAACCCCGCGCCATCGGCGCGGTTGGCGAAGGACTTGCAGCGCCCGTCCGGCGAGAGGATCCGCTGGCGGGCGAACTCCACGAACAGCCCCGGCCAAGCCAACACCATCACGCCGCCCGCCAGCGCCAGCGAGCACTCTTCCCCGCGCAGCGACTGGCACGCCAGGTGCAGCGTCACCAGCGAGGACGAGCAGGCCGTGTCCACCGACACCGCGGGGCCCTCGAAGCCAAACGTGTAGGCCACGCGGCCGGAGCCGACGCTGCTCGTGCGGCCCGTCATCCGGTAGCCCTCGGACGCCGATCCGCCCAGTCCCACGCCATAGTCCGAGGAGCTGATCCCCGCGAACACCCCGGTCTGGCTGCCCTTCAGGGACAGCGGGTCGATGCCCGCGTCCTCCAGCGCCTCCCACGCGGTTTCCAGCAACAGCCGCTGCTGGGGGTCCATCGCCAGCGCCTCGCGTGGACTGATCCCGAAGAAGCCGGGGTCGAACTCCCCGACGTCCAGCAGAAAGCCGCCCTCGCGCGCATAGCTCGTACCGGGGTGCTCGGGGTCCGGGTCATACAGAGCCTCGAGATCCCAGCCGCGGTCTGCCGGGAAAGGTGAAACCCCGTCGGTGCCGCGGGACACGAGCTGCCACATCTCCCGCGGCGATGACACGCCTGGGTAGTGGCAGGCCATCCCGATGATCGCGATCGGCTCGCGCCCGCGCTCTTCCATATCCTCCAGGCGGCGGCGGGTCTGGCGCAGATCGACAGTGACTCGATTCAGGTAAGCGCGCAGCTTCTCGTTATCTGCCATCTGATTTTCCTCCGTCGAGGTATATGTGTCTCACGACGCTCCGAGCTCTCTGTCGAGGAGCTCGAATATCTCCTCGTCGCTCACCGACTCGATCGCGTCATCAGCGACTGTGCCGTCAATCGTCTTCACCCCAGAGCCGCCCAATCTCGCAATCAGCTTCTGCAGTCGCGCCACCACCTGGCGTCGTTCCGCGTCGTCCACCACAGTCGCGGGGAGCACGGCCTCCAAGCGGTCGAGCTCGGCGCCGAGGAAGCCGGCGCCGACCGTCGCATCGTGGACGATCTGATCGAGCAGGTACCCGGCGACCGCGAGTGGGGTGGGGTAGTCGAACCCGAGCGTCGGGGGCAGGCGCAGACCGCTCACCGCATTCAGGCGGTTGCGCAACTCCACCGCGGCCAGCGAGTCGAAGCCGAGCTCGTTGAACGCCTGTTCCTTGCCGATCGCCTCAGGGGACGCATGTCCCAGCACGGCCGCTATCTCGCTGCGCACCACCTCCAGCGCGATGCTCTCGCGCTCGTGCTCCCGTGCCGTCGCCAGGCGTCGCGCCAGCAGTCCCGACCGGGCATCGGAGGAGCCGCGGGTGGGCGCGCGCACAAGGCCGCCGAGCAGCGCGGGCAGGATCCCCATGCGCGCCTGGGCGCGCAGCGCACCGAGATCCAGCGAGGCCGCGAACACAAACGCCTCGTCGACGCCGAGGGCAGCGTCAAAGAGCCACAGGCCCTGCGCGGAGGAGAGCACACAGAAGCCCGAGCGGGCGATGCGCCCACGATCGGCCTCGCTCAGGCCGCTCGTGATCGCGCTGCGCTGCTCCCACAGCCCCCACGCGATGGCGACGCCCGCGAGACCCCGCGCGCGGCGGTGCGCCGCCAGCGCGTCCAGGAAGGCGTTCGCGGCCGCGTAGTTGCCCTGTCCCGGGCTGCCGAGCGTCCCCGCCGCGGAGGAGAACAACACGAACGCCTCGAGCTCGCGGTCCTAGGTCAGCTCGTGCATGTGCCATGCCGCGTCCGCCTTCGGCGCGAGCACCCGATCGAGGCGCGCGGGCGTCAGCGAGGCGATCACGCCATCGTCGAGCACCCCGGCGGCGTGGATGACCGCGCTGAGAGGATGCTCCTCGGGGATCGCGTCGAGCAGCTGCTGCAGTTGATCGCGCTCGGACACGTCGCACGCGGCGAGCGTGACATGGGCACCGAGCGCCTCGAGCTCGTCCCGCAACTCGGACGCGCCCTCCGCGTCGGGGCCTCGTCTGCTTGCCAGCAGCAGCCGGCGGATACCGTGCTCCCCGACCAGGTGCCTGGCCAGCAGGCCACCGAGCGTGCCCGTGCCGCCCGTGATCAGCACCGTGCCGCGCTCGCTCAACGCCGGCGAACCCTCGCCTGCCGGGGCCCTGAGTCCGTCGCGCTCGCTCGACGCCGGCGGATCCCCGCCCGCTGGGGCCTCCAGTCCGTCGCGCTCGCTCGACGCCGGCGGATCCCCGCCCGCTGGGGCCTCCAGTCCGTCGTTCCCGCTCAACCCCTGGGAGGCCATGCCCGCCGGGGCTTTGAGCCGGGCCAGCCGGGGGCGCAGGACCTCGCCGTCGCGGATCGCCAGCTGCGGCTCGTCCGCGCCGAGCGCGCCGGCCAGCGCCTTGTGGGAGTCCGAGCCGTCGACGTCCACGAGCACGAATCGCCCGGGGCTCTCCGACTGCGCGGAGCGGATCAGGCCCCAGATCTGCGCGCCCCCCAGATCGGGGACCTCGTCCTCGGGGCGGGCCGCGACCGCGCCGCGCGTGAGCAGCGCCAGGCGCGAGCCGGCAAAGCGCTCGTCTGCGAGCCACTCCTGCGCGAGGCCCAGCGCCCGATGCGCCGCCCCGGGCTGCTCTTGCCCACCGCAATCCACGAGCACCACTCCGGGTGCCCCATCGCGCCCGTCGAGCGCCTCCCCGAGCGCCCCGAGGGTCGCGTGCAGCTCGACCGCGCGCCCCCCACCGGCCAGGGCGGCGGCGAGCGCGGCGCCCTCCTCGCCCACCACGGCGATCTCCTCCGGTCGCTCCACGGAGGTCTGGGCGGCGCTCCAGCGCAGGGCGAGCAGCGGCGTCTCCCGATTGCTAATGCGGGCGCTCGCCAGCTGCTCGCGCGAGACCCCCCGCACCATCAGCGACTGCATCGAAGCCACCAGCACACCGCTCTCGTCGACCGCCACGAACGCCGGTCCCCCGGCGCCGGCCGGCGCGATGTGCGCCCGCACGCTGCCCGCGCCGGCCCGGTGCACCTCCACGCCGTTGAACGCGAACGGCAGTCGCAGCCAGCTCTCGCCCTCGCCCTCCTGTTCTGCCCCCGCGGGGCTAGCGCCGAACGCCTGCACTCCGGCGTCGAGCAGCGCCGGGTGCAGGCCAAACCGGCCGGCCTGCCCCTGCTCGGCCGCGGACAGCGCCAGCTCGGCGAACACCTCCTCGCCCCGCCGCCACAGGGCGCGCACCCCGAGGAACGCCGGCCCATACTCGAGGCCCAGCCCCGCCATCCGGTCGTAGAACTCGTCCACGCCTACGGCCACCGCTCCCGCCGGAGGCCATACGCCTCCCAGCGACGCCGCCCGCTCTGCGAGCGCCGCGCGATCGTCCACCCCACCCTCGGCGCCCAGGGTGCCGCTGGCGTGGCGCGTCCACTCGCCCCCGGTCCCAGCGCCGTCGCCGTCGCCCAGCCCCAGCTCGGCGCGCGAGTAGATCCCTACCGGGCGCCCGCCGGACTCGTCGAGCGCCCCGACCGTGACCTGCAGCTGCACGGCGCCCCGCTCGGGCAGCACCAGCGGGGACTCCATCACGAGCTCCTGGACCACCCCGCGCCCGACCTGGCGACCGCCGTGCAACGCGAGCTCGACAAACGCCGCGCCCGGCACCAGCGGCACACCCTGCACCACATGCTCGGAGAGCCAGCCGGGCTCCCCCAGGGCGAGGCGGCCGGTGAAGATCAAGCCGCGGTCGTCGGCCATCGCGACCGCCGCGCCGAGCAGCGGATGACCAGCGGAAGACTGCCCGATCGACGCGGGGTCCCCGCCGTTGGCGCCGCGCGCGAGCCAATAGCGCTCGCGCTGGAACGCGTAAGTCGGCAACGCCACCCGCGCGGCGCCGGCGCCCACGAACGCCCTTCCCCAATCCACATCCATGCCCCGCACCCACAGCTCCGCCAATGCACCCAGGAACGCCTGCATCTCGGGACGCCGCCTACGCAACACCGGGACCGCCAACACCCCACCCTCCTCCATCCCACGAGCGGGACCGCCATCAGAGACCACACCCACTCCACGACCCGTGCCTGAGCCCTCCCCACCTACCCCACCATCCCGCTGCTCAGCCAACAAAGCCTCAACACACTCCTCCACCATCCCACTGAGCACACCATCGGGGCCAAGCTCCAAAAACCGCCTCGCGCCCCGCTCATACAAACACCGCACCCCAGCCGAGAACCGCACCGGCTCCCGCACATGACGCACCCAATACCCCGGCTCGCACAACTCCCCGCCAGCCACCCCGCCCGTCACATTCGACACGACCGGGATACCCGGCTCGCTGAACGACACACCCCCAGCCACCTCGGCGAACTCCTCCAACATCCCATCCATCAACGGCGAATGAAACGCATGCGACACCCGCAGGCGCCTCACTCTCACACCATGCCCCTCCCACGCACCCGCAAGCTCCAACACCGCACCCTCATCACCGGACACCACCACCGAGGACGGGCCATTCACCGCCGCCAACGACACCCGGCCCGCCAACACCTCAAGCGACCCCACAACGTTCTCCTCCGGCGCCGCGACCGCCACCATCGCGCCCCCCTCCGGCAACGCCTCCATCAACCGACCCCGCGCGGTGACCAACGCACACGCATCCTCCAACGAGAACACCCCCGCCACGTATGCCGCGACAAGCTCCCCGATCGAATGACCCACCACGAAGTCCGGGCGCACGCCCCAGCTCTCCACGAGCTTGAACAGCGCCACCTCGAGCGCGAATAGGCCGGCCTGGGTGAACACCGTCCGGTCCAGCAACCCCTCCTCAGGTGAACCCTCAGGCGCGAACAACACACCCTGCAACTCCCGGCCCAGGTGACCGTCCAACACCCCGCACACCTCATCCAACGCTTCCCTGAACACGCCAAACGCGCCGTACAGCTCCCGGCCCATCCCGACCCACTGGGCTCCCTGTCCAGTGAACAGGAACACCACACCATCAGTTCCTCCAACTACACCCTGAACCACACCGCCCGCCGCTGGGTCTCCCTCAGCCAACGCCCCAAGACCCGCCAACAGGCTCTCGCGCTCCTTGCCCACGACCACCGCGCGATGCTCGAACACCGAGCGGCCCAGCAACGCACGCCCCACGCCATTCACATCGAACTCTCCGGAGGCCTCCACAAACTCCCGCAAACGCCTCGCCTGACCCCGCAACGCACCCTCGCCCTTCCCCGAGAGCACCCACGGCACCACACCACCAGCCGCGGGCACCCGAGCGGGACCATCAAATCCGGCGGCCGACGGCGCATCGACCGCCGCTGGCGCCTCCTCCACGGACGGCGCTCCGGGCGCTTCCTCCACAGACGGCGCTCCAGGCGCTTCCTCCAAGATCACGTGCGCGTTGGTGCCGCTGATCCCGAACGACGAGACCCCCGCGCGGCGCGGCTCGCCATTGGTCTCCCATGGGATCTGCTCGGTCAGGAGCGCCACCGCGCCCGCCGACCAATCCACTTGCGCGGAGGGCTCATCCACGTGCAGCGTCCTTGGCAGTACGCCATGGCGCAGCGCCTGCACCATCTTGATCACCCCCGCCACACCCGCCGCCGCACCGGTGTGGCCGATGTTCGACTTCACCGACCCCACCCGCAGCGGGCGCCCGGCGGGGCGGTCCTGCCCGTAGGTGGCGAGCAGTGCCTGCGCCTCGATCGGGTCGCCGAGGATCGTGCCCGTGCCGTGAGCCTCGACCACGTCCACCTGGGCGGTCGAGAGTCCCGCGTTCTCGAGTGCGCGCGCGATCACCCGCTGCTGAGAGGGGCCGTTCGGCGCGGTCAATCCGTTGCTTGCGCCGTCCTGGTTCACCGCGCTGCCGCGCACGAGGGCCAGCACCCGGTGGCCGTTGCGCTGGGCGTCGGAGAGACGCTCCAGCAGCACCATGCCCACACCCTCGCCCCAGCCGACACCGTCCGCCGCGGCGGCGAAGGACTTGCACCGCCCATCTGGCGAGAGCCCCCGCTGGCGCGCGAACTCCACGAACAGCCCCGGCGAGGAGAGCACCATCACACCTCCAACCAGCGCCAGCTCACACTCGCCCTGGCGCAGCGCCTGGCCCGCGAGGTGAATTGCCACGAGCGATGAGGAGCAGGCCGTGTCCACCGACACCGCGGGGCCCTCGAAGCCAAACGTGTACGCCACCCGGCCCGAGGCGACGCTGCCGGTGCCCCCCGTCAGCCAGTAGCCCTCCAGGCCCTCGGACTCCGGCCCGCTCGGGCCCATCCCGTAATCGGAGGAGCTGATTCCCGCGAACACCCCCGTCTGGCTGCCGCGCAGCGAGGCCGGGGCGATCCCCGCATCTTCGAGCACCTCCCACGCGGCCTCCAGCAGCAGCCGCTGCTGCGGGTCCATCGCCAACGCCTCCCGTGGGCTGATCCCGAAGAAGCCGGAGTCGAACTCCGCCACGTCCGCGAGGAAGCCGCCCTCGCGCGCGTAGCTGGTGCCGGGCTGGTCGGGATCGGGATCGTAGAGAGCCTCGAGGTTCCAGTCGCGATCCTCAGGAAACGGGGAGATGCCGTCCCCGCCCGCGGCGAGCAGCTGCCACAGCTCCTCCGCGGAGCGCACCCCACCGGGGTAGCGACAGCTCATGCCGATGACCGCGAGCGGCTCGCGGGCGAGCGTGCGCAGCTCCTGATTCTGGCGCCTCAGCAGCTCGGCTTCCTTGACGGACGTGCGCAGCGCGTCAACCACCTCGTCGATCGATGCAACCATCTATGAGCTCCTCGCACTCGGGTCCAGCGCGGAGGACCTCTCACGTGTTCTTTTGACCAGGCTGTCGACGTCCATCGCATCGATTTCTTGCGCCAGGTCCTCGTCACCGCTCGACGGCCGCGGCCCCTCAGTGGGCTGACCGGCCATCTCCAACAAAATCCCCATCAAGCCGGCCTCGCGCAGACGCACCAGAGGGATCGACGCAAGGGCTTGGCGGACGGTGTTCTCACTGTCGCCGGCCCCGTCGGACCGGCCGATATCCGGCAATAGGCGACTCGCCAGGTATTGTGCTGTGGCGGCCGGGGTGGGGTAGTCGAATACCAGTGTGGCGGGTAGCCGCAAGCCGGTGATCGTGTTCAAGCGGTTGCGCAACTCGACCGCGGAGAGCGAGTCGAAACCCGTGTCCTTGAATGAGCGCTG
>DATMPY010000179.1:0-6611 GCA_035566955.1 Solirubrobacteraceae bacterium
GCGGGGGCCTGTGTCGGGGCGGGCTGTGCGACGGGCTGCACGGGCGCTGGCTGTTGCACTGCGGTGGTCAACGTCGGCTGTTTTGAGTCGCCGCTGATCGAGTCCTTGAACTCACGCATGCCGCTGCCCAGCGAGCGACCGATTTCGGGAAGCCGTTTGGCGCCAAAGACCAACAGCAGGATCACCACGATGAACGCAATGTGGAGTGGGTTGTCGAGTCCCATTCACCTCAGTCTAGACGTCTTTTCGCACTATCACGTCTCGGCGTCGGGCGGCGTCGCCGGGCTGGGCGAGGGTTGGGTGTCCCTGTGCGTACACAGGTTGCGGCGCACCAGCTGCGCCGCCACGAACAGCATGAACAGCGCGAAGCCCACCTGCAGGACCTTCCCCGAGAGCGCGTTCGCCAGCGCCACCCCCGCTGCCGCCCCCACCACCGAGAGCAGGCCCAGCAGCAGCCCGTCCCTGCGGCGCACGTTGCCGTAGCGATCCTGCACCACCGCCCCCACGATCGCCACTGGGATGATTGCCAGCAGCGAGGTCGCCTCCGCCTGGTGCTGGGTGAGGTCCATGAAGATCACCAGGCCCGGCACGAACAGCACACCGCCACCCACCCCCAGGAGGCCCGCGATCACCCCCGCCGCCAGCCCGATTGCGATCGTGGCGATCATCGCACCAGCAGCTCCACCGCGCTTGCCACCAGCACTCCCGCGAACAGCAGCGCGATCGTGCGGCTGCGCAGGCGCTGCTGCAGCCAGGTTCCCACCAGCACGCCACCCACCGCGGGCACTCCCACCAGCACCCCGTCCTGCACCTGCACGTTGCCGTACCCCGCCTGCACCGCCGTGGCGAAGGCCGCGATGAACACGATTGCCGCCAGCGATGTCCCGGTCGCCTCCCGCTCTCCGTAGCCCAGCCACAGCACCAGCAGCGGCACGATCACCGTGCCGCCCCCCACCCCGAAGATTCCGCTGAACAGTCCCGCCAGCGTGCCGATTGCCATCAGCTTCACCGTCCTGCTCGGCGCGTGGGTGATCGGCATGCTCGGGCATACTAAGGATCGTGTCCCCTGCCGCCTCGCTTGTGGAGGCGCTGGAGCCGCTGCGCTCCGATCCCTCCCACGCCGCCGTGCTGCTCGACATCGATGGCACCCTCGCCCCGATCGTCCGGCATGCCGCGGATGCGCACGTACCCGAGGCCACCCGCACCCTGCTGATCGAGATCGCCAAGCGCTACCGCCTGGTCGGCTGCGTCAGCGGCCGTCGCGCGGCCACCGCGCGCCAGATCGTCGCCATCGGCAGCATCGCCTACGTTGGCAACCACGGCGGCGAGCTGCTGCGCCCCGGCGCCATCCGTCCCGAGCTCGACCCAGAGATCGCTGCCTGGAGCGAGCGCGTGCGCGCCTTCGCCGCGCGCGCTTACACCGGCGAGCACCAGCGCCTGCGCGTGCGCGCCGAGGACAAGCAGGCGATCGCCGCCTTCCACTGGCGCGGTGCCCCCGACGAGGACGCCGCCGCGGCCGCCGTCGAGCAGATCGCCGCCCGTGCCCTGCAGGAGGGCTTCGTCGTCCACCACGGGCGCAAGGTGCTCGAGGTGCGCCCCCCTGTCGATCTCCACAAGGGCCTCGGCGTCATCGCCCTGCTCGACGGGGCGCTCGCACGAGCCGAGCCTCCTGCGATCCGCGCCGCCCTCTATGTGGGCGACGACACCACCGACCTCGACGCCTTCCGTGGGCTGCGCTCGCTCGTGCAGAGCGGGGGGCTCGCGTGTGCGGTGTGCGTGGCCGTACGCTCCGAGGAAGCTCCCTCCGAGCTCCTCGATGAGGCCGATCTGGCGATCGACGGCACCGACGGGGTGCGCGAGCTGCTCGAGGCGCTCCTGTAGGCGCCTGCCTGCGCCAGGACGATCGATGCGCTTCGCCGAATTCCTCAAGACCACCGTCCTGCTGAGTGCTGGCGCCGCCACCGCGCTCGCGCTCGTCACCGTGCTCTCCGCCGCTGCCGGCTCGGAATCGCGGCTTGCCTTGCTGTCCGTCGCCTGGTGGGCGATCGCCGCCTTGATTGGGCTCGCCCTCGGCCGGCGCGCCGAAGCCAGCCCCCCGATCGCGCGGCTGCTGGCGGCCGCCCGCACCACCACCGCGATGCCCGAGCACCGGCCCGCCGCGATCCTCCTCAACCGGCTCTGGCCCCTGGTCGTGTTCACGGTGCTCGCCGGCGGCCTCGCCTTCCTCGCTCCCCAGATCCCCGGGATCGGCGCCGGCTTCGCGATCATCTGGGCGCTCGCCTGGCGCCGCCAGGACGCCGCGGTGACCGCGATCGAGGAGCGCGACGGGGTGCGCTTCTATGTCCTGCGCACGTCCCCCGTCCGCCCGATCGCACTGCAGCGCACCCCCGGCTTCAAGGCGCTGCGTCCCGAGAACGTGCTGTAGCGCAGATGGGCGGCCCCGCGCAGCGTCCCGACGTGCTGCTCGTCGAGCTTGGCTCCACCCGGGGTCTGCGCGTCGCCGATGAGGAGCTCGTGGGATCCCTGGAGCGTGCCGGCGCGTGCGTCGCCGTGGCCTGCGCCGCCCATCCCGGGGACGTGCGCACGCTGGCGCTCACCGATCTGCTCTGGGCCCGCTCCGCCCGCCGCGCCGCCGAGCGGAAGCTCCGCCGCCTGGGGGAGAGGCTGGCGCCGCGCTCGGTGATCTACTCGACCACCACCGCAGCCCTGCTCTGGCCGCGGCCCGGCGCACTCCGCTTCGACTCCCCCGCCGCCGCGAATCGCCCCGGGCGCCACGGACTCTGGCAGCGCCCCCTCGAGCGCCGCCGGCTGCGCCAGGCTCCGCTGTTGCTGCCTTCGAGCGCTGGCGCCCTTGCGGAGGCCTCCTCCGCCGTCGCCGGATGTGCCGAGCGAGCGCTCGTCGTGCCGGTTCCGATCGCGCTCCCGCCGCCGGATGATGGCGCCGAGCGGGACATCGCGGCGATCACCTACGCCGCCAACCCCAGTAAGAAGGGCTTGGACCGCGTGCTCGAGACCTGGCGGCGCGTGCGCCGGCCCTCCGAGCAGCTCGTCGTCGCCGGCATCGATCGCCAGCGCCTGGGCGAGAGCGGGTTCGACGTGCCCGACGACGGCGTCCTGGTCGCTGGGATGCTCTCCCAGCGCGAGTACCGTGCGCTGCTGCGCCGCTCCCGCGTCTTTCTCTGCGCCCCCCGCCGCGAGGAGTACGGGATCGCCCAGCTGGAGGCCCTCGCCGAGGGCTGCCTGCTCGTCACCGCCCCCGCTCCCGGGGGCTATGTCGCGCTGCCCATCGCGCGCGAGCTCGATCCCCGCCTGGTCGGCGAGGACCTCGGCGTCGCCCTGCGCCACGCCCTCGATGCGCCCACAGCCGGCTACTGCCTCCGCGCCCATGGGCTGCTCGAGCCTCTCACCGCCGCCGCCGTCGACCGGATCGTCGCGGAGCAGCTGCTGCCCCGCCTGCTGGGGGAGTAGCGCTACCGCGCGCGTTTGCGCAGCCGCTGCAGCTCCTCCCACGGGCGCGTGTTCGCCACGTCGGCCTTCGTCAGCCACCCCCGCCGCGCGGTCAGCACGCCCCAGCGCATGTTGCGGAGGGTCTGGGGACGGTGGGCGTCGGAGTCGATCAGGATTCCCACTCCCGCTCGCACCGCCGCGCGGGCGTGCGTCTCGGAGAGGTCGCGGCGGTCGGGGTTGGCGTTGATCTCGAGCAGCGTCCCGTTTCGCGCGGCGGCAGCGAACACCGCCTCCAGGTCTACGGCGTAGGGTTCGCGCCGCACGATCAGGCGGCCCGTGGGGTGGCCGATGGCGTCCACCAGCGGATGCTCGATCGCCCTGATCATCCGCTCCGTCATCCGGCTCTCCCCGATCCCGAAGGCCGTGTGCACGCTCGCCACCACCCAGTCCAGCCGCGCCAGTAGCCGATCCTCGTAGTCAAGCGTCCCGTCCGGGAGGATGTTCACCTCGCTGCCCGCGAGTAGCTTGATCCCTTGCAAGCTTGCGTCGATCTCCGCGATCCGCTCGATCTGCTCGCTCAGCTGCGCCGGGGAGACGTCGTTGCCGAAGCCGTGGGAGGCCGAGTGGTCGGTGATCGCCAGATACTCGTACCCGAGCTCTCGCGCCGCCAGTGCCATCTCCTCGATCGTGGCCTTCCCGTCCGAGGCCACCGTGTGGCAGTGCAGGTCTCCGCGGATGTCGCCCAGCTCGATGAGGTCGGGCAGCCCGCCCTCCCGGCCCTCGCTCGCGGCCTCCAGCCCCGTCGGGTCCTCGCTGGCCGCCTCCGACTCCCCTCGGTTCTCGCGGGCCGCCTCCAGCTCCCCTCGGTTCTCGCGCAGCTCCGGCTCGATGAAGGGGAGGCCAAGCAGCCCGTACACCTCGGCCTCGGTGGCGCACGTCCGCGTGGACCCGTCCGCGTCGTCCTTGACGCCGTACTCGGACACGTGCAGGCCGTTGCGCACGGCGAGCTCGCGCAGCGCCGTGTTGTGCGTGGCGGAGCCGGTGAAGTGCTGCAGCAGGTTCCCCAGCTGTGCGGGGGCAGCGACCCGCAGGTCGACGCCGAGTCCCAGATGTGCGCGTCCGCGTGCACCGGCTGTGCCGGTGGAAGAGACCTGCTCGATCTGCTCCAGGCGCTCCAGGCTGTCGGCCAGCTTCTGCGGCTCGCGGGTCACTGCCACCAGATCGATGTCCTTCACGCTCTCGACTCCGCGCCGCGCGGAGCCTGCCAGCTGCACGTGGGCGTCCTTGGGGCCGTGCTCGCGCAGGCCCGCGGCGAGCGCCTCCCCCAGCTCGATCGCCGCGGGCAGCAGCACCCTCCGGGGTCTGCGACGTGTGGGCGCCCCGTCGATCGGGCCGCCGAGCTCCTCCGCGGACAGCTCGTCCAAGGCTTCCAGGACTTTCGCCTCGAACCTCTCTCCCAGCCCCCGCACTCCCCGCAGCCGCTGCTTCAGCGCGGCCTCGCGCAGTGCCTGGGGGGAGTCGATCCCGAGCTGCTCATACAGCAGCCGCGCCCGCTTGGGGCCGAGACCGGGGATGTGGGTCAGCGCGATCAGGCCCGGCGGGAACTTCACTCGCAGCCGCTCCGCGGCGGGGATCGCCCCGGTGTCGAGCAGTGCCACGATCTTCTCTTGCAGGGTTCCCCCGATTCCCGGCAGCTCGGTGGCGCGCCCAGCCCGCGCGAGGCCCGCGACGGATACCGAGGACTCTCGGATGGTCTCCGCCGCGCGGCGGTAGGCGAGCACGCGGTGCACGATCGCCCCGTCCAGCTCGTACAGATCCCCCAACTCCTCCAGGGCGTCGGCGATCACGGGATTGGGAAGGTCGGGCATGGTGGTGCTCAGGGATCGGGGAGGTCGAGCGCGGAGATGTCGGGCAAGGGGATGTCGGGCTTGGTTGTCGCGGGATTGGGGAGGTCTGCCATGTTGGTGCTTTAGGGTACGTCCCCTCAGTGGACGGCACCGCCTGGCTCATACTGCCCACCTACAACGAGGCCGAGAACATCGAGGCGATCGTGCGCGCCGCGGGTGAGGCCCTGGCGGGTGCTCCGTGCGAGGGGTACAGGGTGCTCGTCGTGGACGACGGCTCGCCCGACGGCACCGGTCAGATCGCCGAGCGGCTGGCAGCGGAGCACCCCTGGGTGCAGGTGCTGCACCGCACCCAGAAGGAAGGCATCGGCCCCGCCTACCTCGCCGGCTTCCACTACGCCCTGCAGCAGGGCGCCGCGTACTTACTGGAGATGGACAGCGATTTCTCCCATGACCCCGCGGACCTGCCCCGCCTGCTGGAGACGATCCGCGACGGGGCGGACCTTGCGCTCGGCTCGCGCTACGTCCCGGGCGGGGGGGTGAACGATTGGGGCCTGTTGCGGCGCCTGGTCAGTCAGGGGGGCTCGACCTACGCGCGCATGGTGCTGAGCTTGCAGGTGCACGATCTCACGGGGGGCTTCAAGTGCTTCCGCCGGGAGGTCCTGGAGGCGATCCACTTCGACAGCGTGCGCTCCCAGGGGTACGCCTTCCAGGTCGAGCTCACCTACCGCGCCGTGCGCGCGGGCTTCCGCGTGGTGGAGGTCCCGATCGTCTTCCGCGACCGCCAGCACGGGCAGAGCAAGATGTCGTGGCGGATTGCGGCCGAGGCCATGTGGCTAGTGCCGCAGCTGCGCCACGGCCGCCAACCTCCCCACGGGGAGCCTGAAAAGCCTCACTACACTTTGTATAGTGATAGGGGAACCCCGGAGCGACAGAGAAAGTGAGGCCCCCATGGCGGGCACGTTGAGCGAAGTCACAGACACCAACTTCCAGGCGGAGGTGATTGAGTCGGAGACCCCGGTGCTCGTGGACTTCTGGGCGCCGTGGTGCGGGCCGTGCCGAGTGGTGGGTCCGGTGCTGGAGGAGATCGCGCAGGAGCGCGAGGATCTGCGGATCGTGAAGCTCAACGTCGATGAGAATCAGCAGACCGCGGCGGCCTTCCAGGTGCTCTCGATCCCCACGATGATCCTCTTCAAGGCCGGCCAGCCAGTCAAGACCGTGGTGGGCGCCTACCCCAAGAAGAAGATCGAGGCCGAGTTGGAGCCGGCGCTCACCGCGTAGACCCGTAGACCTTTTCATTGGAAGAGGCTACGGGTGGGT
>DATMPY010000180.1:0-5571 GCA_035566955.1 Solirubrobacteraceae bacterium
CGCTCGTCGAAGCCCTCGTAGCGCCCACACAGCAACGTCAGCGCGGGCTCCGCGGCGAGCTCGGCCACGTAGGCCTCATCGAGTACCCGCCCCGCGGGGGCGAGCGCGATCACGCGGCGGGTGCGGGCCAGATCGATGGGGTCGACGCCATAGCGGGCGCGCAGGGCGGCTTCCATCACGTCCACCCGCAGCACCATTCCCGCGCCGCCCCCGAACGGTGTGTCGTCCACCTGCCCAGCGCCCAGCGGGGTGTGGTCGCGGATGTTCACGCACTTCAGACGGCTGCCCGCCGCAAGCGCGTTGGTGACGTGGCGCTGGGTGGAGAACCACTGAAACCACTCGGGGAACAGGGTGAAGACGTCTATCTCCATCGCGCTCCCCCCGCGCGCGCCTCCCACCCCACCGCGGGGGTCCCAGCCGCGGGCAGCACCTCGGTGTAGCGCTGGGGGACGCCTGGACGATTGGACGGGCGCATCTCAGGTCTCCCCAAGGAACTCGAGGCTCACATCGATGCGCCCCGCGGCGACGTCCACGTTGCGGATGGCGTCTCCGACCATCGGCACCAGCAGCTCCCCGCCGTCATCGCGGCGCACCTCGAGGACCTCGCAGGAGGGCAGCTCGAGCAGGCCGCTGACGGTGCCCACGCGCCGCTCGCCGTCGAGCACGGCGCAGCCCTCCAGTTCGTGCGCCCACCACTCCCCCGCGGCGAGCGGCGGGGCCTGGGTGGACGCCACCGTGAGCGGCTCTCCGCGCAGCGCCTCCGCGGCGGAGCGGTCCTCGATGCCCTCCAGGCGCACGATCGGCCGCTCCTGCACGCCCGCCAGGCGCACGATCCGCAGGGTCCGTCCCGCGACCGTCACCTCGCTGCCCTCCGCCAGCAGCCGCGGGCTCGCGCGGGTCACGTAGAAGCTTCCATCGAGGCCATGCGCGCGACCGACGCGGCCGGCGGGGAGTGGGGGGCCCTCAGTCGACGATGTCAACGACCACCCGCCGCTGGCCGATCTCCGATCGGTCGCTTGCCGCGGCGGCCCTCACGACGGTGCGCAGCGCCTGCGCGGTGCGTCCCCCGCGGCCGATCACCTTGCCGTAGTCGTCCTGGGCGACGGCGAGCTCCAGCACGACGGTGCCGTCGTCCTCTTCGAACTGCTCGACGGTGACCTCGCCGGGGCGGTCGACCAGCCCCTGGGCGAGGTAGGTGAGCAGCTCCTTGACCCGCTGGACCGCCATTGGGGCCGGGTCAGCTCGTGATGCCCTGGATGCGCAGGAGCTTGCGGACTGTGTCCGAGGGCTGGGCGCCGCGGGCGAGCCAGCTGCGGGCGCGCTCCTCGTCGATTTTGATGGTGGAGGGGTTGGTCTGGGCGTTGTAGTGGCCGATCGTCTCGATCACCCGCCCGTCGCGGGGGGAGCGCTGATCGGCTACCACCACCCGCCAAATTGGGTCCTTCTTGCCGCCTACTCGCGTGAGCCTGAGCCTTACCGACACGTGTCTTGCCTCTCGGTCTTTGTCTCTACTGAGATCTCATTGGATTGCCCGTGTGCTGAATCTGCCGTGCAGAAGCTTAGACGGTCGACGGTTCCTTGGACGGTTCAGCGGCCTTTGTGCGATCCAGCGCGCCGCGCGGTTCAGCGTCCCTGGCGCATGAGGGCGCCGATGTCGGGCATCTTGCCGCGACCGAGCTGGCGCATGAGCTTGCGCATGTGGGCGAACTGCTTGATCAGCTGGCTGACCTGCTGCACGTTGGTCCCGGAGCCCCGCGCGATGCGCAGCCGGCGGGAGCCCTTGATCAGCTCGGGGCGCTGGCGCTCCTCGGGGGTCATGGAGAGGATGATCGCCTGAATGCGGTCGAGCTCGCGTTCGTCCACGTTCATGTTGCGCAGCTGGGCCCCACCGAGCCCAGGGATCATTCCCAGGAGACTGGTCAGCGGCCCCATCTTGCGCACGGCCTTGAGCTGGTCGAGGAAGTCGTCGAGGCCGAACTCGTTGCGGCGCAGCTTGCGCTGCAACTCCACCGCGTCGCGCTCGTCGAACTGGCGCTCGGCCTGCTCGATCAGGCTCATCACGTCGCCCATCCCGAGGATCCGCTGGGCCATGCGGTCGGGGTGGAAGCGCTCGAACTGCTCGAGGTGCTCGCCCGTGGAGGCGTACAGGATCGGTCGGCCGGTGACGGCCTTGACGGACAGCGCAGCGCCACCGCGGGCGTCCCCGTCGAGCTTGCTCATCACAACACCGTCGAACTGGACGGCCGCGGCGAACTGCTCGGCGACGTTGACGGCGTCCTGGCCGGTCATGGCGTCCACCACAAGCAGCGTGTCCTGGGGCTTCACCGCCGCGTGGATGCGCACGAGCTCGGCCATCAGCGCCTCGTCGACGTGCAGGCGCCCGCTGGTGTCGACGATCAGCACGTCCTTGCCCTCCTCCCGCGCGCGCTCCAGGGCCCAGGCGGCGATCTCCACGGGGTCGGGCTCAGGGGCGGGTGGGCTTCGGTAATACACCGCGGCACCCGCGCGGGCGCCCATCTTGACGAGCTGCTCAACCGCGGCGGGGCGGTAGGTGTCGCACGCGGCGAGCGCCACCGATGAGCCGTGGTGCTCTTGCAGGTGGCGGGCGAGCTTGGCGGCGGCGGTGGTCTTGCCGGAGCCCTGGAGGCCGGCGAGCAGGATCACGGTGGGCGGGCTGGGGGCGAAGCGCAGCTCCGCGGACTCCCCGCCCATCAGCGCGGTGAGCTGCTCGGCGACAATCTTGACGACCTGCTGGCCGGGGTTGAGCTTGCCGACGATTTCCGCGCCCAGGCAGCGCTCCTTGACGTCGGCCGTGAACTGGCGGACGACCTTGAAGTTGACGTCCGCCTCCAGCAGCGCGAGGCGGATCTCGCGCATCGCGCTGTCGATGTCCTGCTCGGTCAGCGTCCCCCGCTGGCGGACCTCGGAGAGGGTGGCCTGGAGCTTCTCGGCGAGGGAGTCGAACATCGGCGGCAATCAGCCCTTCTCGCCGGAGGGCTCCTCCTGGATCCGGCGGCTGAGCGCCTCGCCGATGCCTCCGAAGGCCTGGGCGAACTCGGAGGGGACCACGAACACCTTGTTGGCGTCGCCTTCGGCGAGCTGGGGGAGCATCTGCAGGTATTCGTAGCTGAGCAGATCGCGCGTGGGGCGGCCCGCGTGGATCGCTTTGAAGACGGTGTCGATCGCCTTCGCTTCCCCCTCGGAGCGCAGGATCGCGGCCTGGCGCTCACCCTCGGCGGTCAGCACCGCGGCCTGCTTGGCGCCCTCGGCGGTGAGGATCTGGGCCTGCTTCTCGCCTTCCGCGGTGAGGATCGCGGCGCGGCGGTCGCGCTCGGCGCGCATCTGCTTCTCCATCGCCGCCCTGATGTCCTGGGGCGGGTCGACCGACTTGATCTCCACGCGGTTGATGCGGATGCCCCACTTGCCCGTGGCCTCGTCGAGCACGACGCGCAACTCGGTGTTGACGTTCTCGCGGGCGGTCAGCGTGGCCTCGAGGGTCAATCCGCCGATCACGTTGCGCAGGGTGGTGACCGTGAGCTGCTCGATGGCCTGCAGGGGGTTGGCGATTTCATAGGTCGCCGAGCGGGGCTCGGTGATCGTGAAGTACAGGACGGTCTCGATCCCCACCACCACGTTGTCTTCGGTGATCACGGACTGTGGGGAGAAGTTGACCACCTGCTCGCGCAGGTCCACCAGCGGTTTGACACGCTCGATGAACGGCGTGACGATCGCCAGGCCCGGCTCCAGGGTGCGGCTGTAGCGGCCGAAGCGCTCCACCACCCCAGCGCGCGCCTGGGGGATGATGCGGATCGTGCGCGAGGCCACGCCGAGCAGGAAGATGACCGCTACGGCGACGATGATGATTGCGACCATTGGGGGAGTTCCCTTGCCTTTCTAGTAATGCCCTATGTATTTTGGGGTTCTCTCTGCCTCTAGTGCATCACAAGCGCCGTGGCGCCGCGGATCTCGACGACCTGGACCCGCTCGCCGGCATCGATCACCTCATCGTCGTCGTAGCTGCGGGCCGTCCATACCTCGCCGTCGATCCGCACGCAGCCCACGGCCTCATCGTTGGCGATCCGCTCGAGCACGACGGCGTCGCGCCCGACCAAGGCGGCCGCGCCGGTGCGGATCCGCGGCGGCAGCTGGCGGTGGCGGCGAGCGAGGGGGCGCAGGGTCAGCAGCACGAGCAGCGAGGAGATCAGAAACACGACCAGGGCCAGCGGGAGGCCCACTCCAGCGACGCTGACGAGCGCCGCGAGGAGCGCGCCGATCGCGAAGGGAGCGAGGAAGAAGCCCCCGGTGTGCATCTCCCCCAGGCCAAATGCACACGCTGCCACGATCAAGATCACGGTTGCGCCCATGATCCGATTATCGCACCGCGCGGGCATGGAGCCCCACTCGGAGAGCCGGCCCCTACTCGTCGGCGATCAGCGCCCGGGCGAAGTCATCGGGGTCGAAGGGCCGCAGGTCCTCCAGGGACTCGCCGATCCCGATCAGCTTGACGGGCAGCGCGAGCTCGCGGGCGATGGCGAGCGCGATGCCGCCGCGGGCGGTGCCGTCGAGCTTGGTGAGCACGATGCCATCCACGTCGACGACCTCCGCGAAGATGCGGGCCTGGCGCAGGCCGTTCTGGCCGGTGGTGGCGTCGACCGTCAGCAGGGTCTCGTGCGGAGCCCCCTCGAGCTGGCGGGCGATCACGCGGCGCACCTTGCCGAGCTCGGCCATCAGGTCGTCCTGGGTGTGCAGGCGCCCAGCGGTGTCCACGATCACGACGTCGCTCCCCGCGCTGCGCGCGCGGGCGATGGCCTCGAACGCGACCGCCCCCGGGTCGGAGCCCTCGGGGCCAGTGACGATCTCGCAGCCCGCCCGCTGAGCCCACCCCGCCAGCTGCTCGGTGGCCGCCGCGCGGAAGGTGTCGGCGGCGGCGAGCAGCACGGTGCGACCGAACTCCTCGCGCAGATGCCAGGCGAGCTTGCCGACGGTGGTGGTCTTGCCGGTCCCGTTGACACCCACCGCGAGGATCACGGTGGGCTGGGCGCGGATGTCGATGCGCCCCTCCCCCACCCGGGCGGTCTCAGCGAGCAGCCCGATCAGGCGCTCCGTCAGAGCCTCCCCGCCGCTGAGCCCGCCCTCGATCGCCTCCGCTTCGAGGCTCTGCACGACGGAGGCCGTCGCGGAGGCGCCGACATCGGCCATTATCAGCGCCTCCTCCAGGCGCTCCCACGTATGCTCGTCGAGCGTCTGAAAGAGCGTCGCGTGGATCTCCCCGCCGAGCGCCTGGCGAGTCTTGGAGAGGTTTTCGCGCAGACGCCGGAAGAAGCTGCGGCGGGGACCCGAAGCTGCCGGCGCGGCCTCCTGGCCCAACCCGCCTTCGGCGGTGATGAATAGATCGCTCCAGTCGCGCGCCACGAGCCGGGCGACGATAGCAGTGGTCTACGCGACCTCAGCGAGATCCGTGCGCGCCACCGCCACGGCGTCCTCGTCGGAGGCGGCTACCTCCACCGCCGCCGCCGCCCCCTGCGGGGCGATCGCCTCCGCAGCCGCTGCCTCCTGAGGGGCGACCATCTT
>DATMPY010000181.1:0-2227 GCA_035566955.1 Solirubrobacteraceae bacterium
CCGGTGCCACGCCCGGGTTCGGGACTGCCGGCGGGAGTGGCTGCACCAGGTGTCCTCGAAAGTGATTCACGAAAACCAAATGATTTGCGTCGAGGATCTGAACGTATCGGGAATGCTGCGTAACCGTCACCTGTCCAGGGCTTTAGCGGACGGGGCGCTCGCGGAACTGCAGCGGCAGCTCGAGTACAAGTGCGCATGGTATGGGCGGACCTTCGTGCGTGTGAGTAGGTGGTTCCCGAGTACGAAGCGCTGCTCGGCCTGCGGCTTTGTCGTGGAGAAGCTGCCACTATCCGCGAGGAGGTGGACGTGCCCCGAGTGCGGGATTGAGCATGACCGCGACGTGAACGCGGCCATCAACATCCGGCAAGAGGGGCTGAGGATTTTGGAACTACCGCGAGGTCCGCGGGAAGACAGGCGCGTGGAGGGCGCAAACCCCCTGCCGCGGCGGCGCGTGCCGCTTGCGTCGGGGCGCCCAGTGAAACGCGAATCGCAGGAGTCCGAGGCCCGGGCTAAATGCTAAACCCGGGCCGAGACTCAGAGGACGCGAAGACCGATAGAGTGGCTGCAGCACCTGGAACGCCGGCAACGCCGGCTGCAACCCCGCCGCGACCCGACCTGTTGTCAACGCCCCCGCTCGTCGTTGACGAGGGACTGAAAACGGGCCAGGCGCTGGGCCTGCGCTGACGTTTGTCTCCCCGAACACGCATATGATTGCCAGCGTGGAAGGCCATCGAGAGGCGAATCGGACCTGCGATCGAAAGGGTAGAGGGAACGAAGGCGGTCCAGCCCATGAGGCCGCTGCCCTGGGAGCTCGTGGGGCTCTGTGTGCCTGGGCCCTGCTTGCGGCCGTCTCGACAACAGCGGCCGCCCAGGGGCCGTCCCCGGCGCCCTCGGCACCACGGCAGACGGAAGGAGACGAGTACACCCGCTACGAGCTGCTCGAGCCCGGTACGGGCCGCTTCCGCATCCGCTACGAGGTGACCGCGACTGGGGCCGGGGCCACGCGGTTCTTCAATCCGATCCGCAAGGGCAGCGTGGCCACGGACGAGGCGGTGAGCGATCGCCTCACGGGCCGCCCTCTACCCTTTGCCGTCGTGGGCGGGCGCGAGGCCGCCGCGGGCGGGGTTGCCGAGGCCGACCCCAACGAGCAATACATCGCGGTCCAGCTCCCGCGCCCGGTGCCACCCGAGGGCGGGGTGCGCCTGCTCATCGAGAAGACCTACCAGGATGCGAAGAGCTATTTCGTCGAGGGGGACCACATCGTGTTCTCGCGCCCGCTCGGCATCAAGCGCAACGCAGTGGTGCTGCCCGCCGGTTACGAGCTCGTCGCCTGCAACGTGCCCGCCCAGGTGCTCACGGAGGCGGATGGGCGCGTCGTGGTCAGCTTCATCAACACCTTCCCGGGGCAGGCCGCGGTGGTGCTGAAGGGGAGGAAGCTGCCGTGAGGGCGGGCCTCTCCCTGGGCGTGCTCGCCGCGGCGTGGGCGGTGGTCCACGCCGCGTTCGCCCAGGAAGCGCCTCCGCGGCTCCAGGAGCGCGCGCACCAGGATCGCGACATCGTCTACTTCCTCCGCGACCCGGAGAGCCACGCTTTCGACCTCTACCACGACTACACCGAGGCCCGCGAAGGCACGGACCGCTACGTCAACGTCGTGCGCAAGGGGAGCACGGTGTCGAACCCCGCGGCGCGGATCCTGGATACGGGAGAAGCGCTCAAGGCCGAGATCCTCAAGGGCAACGCCATCACGGCCGCCGGTCTCGACATCGGCGAGCCGGTGCGGCCCGATAGCGAAGTCGTGCTGGTACGCTTCGCGCCGGTGGCGCGAGCGGCGAGCGTGCGGCTGCGCATCAGCGAAACCTACACCGATCCCGACCGGTATCGGCTCGAGGGGGATGGGTTGGTGTGGGACCGCAGCTTCGGCCGACCGCGGAACGCCGTCGTGCTGCCGGCGGGCTGGATCCTGACCGCCAGCTCGATTCCCGCGGTGGTCTCCGAGACCGCCGACGGCCGGATCCGCCTCGATTTCGTGAACCCGCGTCCGGATGAGATCGCCGTCCTCATCAAGGCGCGCCGGCGCACCCGCGCCCGCTAGCAAGCCGGGGATCGTCCGTGCGCTCGCTCAGGGGCGGGGGCGCGGCGGGGGTGGGGGCGGGGGCGGGTGGTGAGGCACAACTTTCGGGCCCGGGCCGTGGGAGGCCCCGCCCTTGCCACCCTTGCCGGAAGGGGC
>DATMPY010000182.1:0-5744 GCA_035566955.1 Solirubrobacteraceae bacterium
CACCAGCAGGGCGTGGCGGCGCGAGACCGTGGGGTCGTCGAAGCGCACATCCGCCGCGAGACTGCGCCCCACTCGGGTCCACTCGTGGGTGAGGGCCATCACCATGGTCTCCCCGTCCTCCTCGTAGGCGAGGTACTCCCCGGGCTGCTCGATTCGGTCTCTGACATCCCCCAGCCACGCCGCCTCGCGCTCCACGTCGTGCGGTGCGGCTCCCCTCCCGCCCTCCGCCACTCCTCCGCCCTCGGGGGTCTCCCGGCCGAGGTGTCCCGCGCTGAACAGCGAGGCCCGCACGAAGCTGGCCCCCCCGCAGCCGGGGCAGTCGCTCAGGGTATCCGACGCCGCCAAGGTGAGGACGTAGCCACAGCGCTGGCAACGAAAGGATCCCGCTCCCGCCAACGTGCCCGAGGTCAGTGACTCCACCATCTCGCAGCTCCTCCTCCTATCGGGGAACGTCCTGGCGCCCACCTGCGGGCTGAACCCTCTGGGGATCATAACGTGACTTCCCGAAGGGCGTATGAAAGAGTTGTTTACTTCAGGGGACACGTAAGGAGCTCGTTGTCTCTCGCTCGGGGGCAGGGACCAGCATCACGGGGAGCAAGCCTCTTCTACCCAGGTCGAGCCCCACCCAAACCCGGTGGGCCACCGGGTCGGTCCCGCCTGTCTCCCAAACCGGTGGGCCACCCGGTCGGTCCCGCCTGTCTCGATTGCCCTGCGCTAGGTCGAGCCCGCCCAAACCCCGGGTGGGCCCGGGCTCGCTGTGCGGTACGTGGGAGGAGACCGCCGGGGGACGGCGAAACCCGCTCCCATGTCCCCGGCGACCGTCACCGACATCGAGCGCTTCGAGCGCGTCCTCCTGCGCCGCGGCGTGGGGGTCCTGACGGCGGATCGCAACCGCTGCGCGGACTGCGGGCGCACCCCCCTGGTGGGGGAGCGGGTGCACCTCTACGAGCCCCGCGGGGAGATCGTCTGCGAGCTGTGCCGCCCCCTTCGCCGCCACGCCCCCGTGGTCACCGAGACCGTGCGCCACTCCGAGCACGGCCACGGCGTACGCCTCGCCGCCCGCGCCGCGTAGCTCTCGCTCGCTGTGCCAGCTGGCTTGGTGGTGACCAACGCGGTGCGCCGCCCCCACGTGACCACGGCTTGCCAACGATGGGCTCGTGGTCACCGAGGCGGTGCCCACTCCGCGGGTGGCCACGGCGTGCTGGCCGATCTCTGATCGGTCGCCGTCCGTGCCGCGTGGGGGGCGGGCCGGGTCCGGGTTCGCTTGTAGACTGCCCCTCGCCATGGATCCCATGACCGTGTCGATCCTGATCGACGCTCCCCGTGAGCGGGTCTTCGAGTACCTGCAGGACATCGCCAACCACCCCGAGTTCACCGACCACTACCTCCGCGACTGGCACCTCACCCGCGAGAACTCCGTGGGGCGTGGCGCGGGGGCCCGTTTCCGGGTGGCCATCCCCGGCAACCGCTTCAGCTGGGGTGACGTGACCTTCACCGAGGTGGTCCCCCCCTACCGCATCGTCGAGGTCGGGCGGGGGGGCAAGACCAACCGCGTCCGCACCCTCGGGGTCTACGAGCTCGCCCCGGGCGCCGGGGGCGCCACGCGCGTGCAGTTCACCCTCCAGAGTCAGCCCGGCGCGCTCTGGGACCGCCTCATGGAGTCCCTCGGGACCCGCGCGTGGTTGCGGCGCAAGAACATGAAGGCCCTGCGCCGCCTGCGCTCGATCATCGAGACCGGGGAGGGCCGCGGCCGGCGCGTCACGGTCGCCGGCGGGTAATGGAGTCCCGCCCACCCACGCAGCCGGCCCCTAGGCCGGCAAGCCGGGCCCCTCTTTTTCTGTAAAACTGCCGCCTCGCATGTCCCGCCTCCCGCGCACCGTTCTCCTCGCCGCGTTGGCCGCGCTCGCGGTGCTCGCCCTTGGGGCGTGCGGGGAATCCCACTCGCGGGTCACCACCGGCACCTACGCCGGATCCTCCGGCAAGAACGCCCCCTACCTCGACGTGGGTCCCCTCAGCTACGAGGTCCAGCTCTCCCGTGGCCTGAACCCCTACGACACCGAAGACTCCGCCTACCTGGTTGGACTCACCCCCGCGCAGCGGCAGCTGCTCCCCGGGGAAGAGTGGTTTGGGGTGTTCATGCAGGTCTACAACAGCAGCAACCTCCCCCATCCCGCGGCCACCGACTTCACGATCTCTGACACCGAAGGCAACGTCTACCACCCGATCGTCCCCGACGCCACCAACTCCTTCGCCTACCGCCCCGGGATCGTGCCCGCAAACAGCCAGATCCCCGCCCTCGACACCGTCGCCTCCGATGGCCCCACCCAGGGGGCGCTGCTGCTCTACAAGATCAAGCTCACCGCCCTCGAAAACCGCCCCCTCACGCTCACGATCCATGGGCCCAGCAACGCCGCCCAGATCGCCTCCGCGGAACTGGACGTCTAGGGCACCGTATAAAACTTCATCAGCTGCTGCCGGTGGAGTCGGTTGCCGGCTTTGGCGGGACGGCGGGGTTGGTTGGGAGCGATATTGAAAATTCGAGTTGTGCAATACTATCGCTATACGCAACTTCAAAAGAATATATATGAGGGTGGGCCTTCGCCGCAGCTAGCCCCCGCCTCCCGCGGGGATTGCAGCTAGCCCAGGCCTCCCGCCTTCAGACCCGCTTCGATCACCTGGCGGGCCACCGGCGCCGCCGTCGCTCCGCCTGCACCGTCGCGCACCAACAGCACCGCCACCGCGATCTTCGGGTGCACCGCCGGGGCGAACGCCGCGAACCACGCGTCCGTGTCCTGGGGGTTGCTCTGTTCGGTCGTGCACCCCCCCGATTCCGACGCGTGTTCGCCCGTTGTCTGTTCCGCGCCTTCAGTGGGCTTCTGCGCGGCCGTGGCGCACGAGCTCGAGCCGGCGGGTGGGCCTAGTTCCGCGGTCCCCGTCTTGCCCGCCACCACCACCCCCGGAATCGCCGCCGCCGTGCCCGTGCCGTAGCGCACCACGTCGATCATCATCCCCCTCACCGTGCGCGCCGTCCCCGCGCTGACCGCCCGCACCGCATGGTGGCTCCCCCCCACCCCGGAAGGCGCGAGCAGGAGGCTCGGCGTCGGCCGCAGCCCCCCGTAGGCGATCGTCGCCGCCACCGTCGCCATCTCCAAGGGACTCGCCAGCACCTGATCCTGGCCGATCGCCGTCGAGCCCACCGCCAGTTCCCCCTGGATGTCCGCCGCCGGGGGAATCGTGCTCTGCGCCGCCCCCGCGATCCCCGGGGGGTGGTTGAAGCCGAACCGTTCCGCCGTCGCCACCAGCCGCGCCGCCCCCAGCTTCACCCCCAGCGGGGAGAACACCGAGTTGCACGACACCGCGAACGCCTCCACCAGCGAGCCCCCGCATTCCTCCCCGTTGGCGTTGTGCAGCTGCACCCCATCCAACGTCGCCGCCGTCGCGTAGGGGAACGTGCTCCTAGGGCTGGCGATCCCCGCCTGCAACACCCCGCTCACCGTGATCATCTTGAACGTCGACCCCGGCGGCTGCAGCGTGTCGAGGCCGATACCCGCCACCGCCAGCACCCCCCCGCTTGCCGGTTCCATTGCGATCACCCCCCCATACTGGCCCCCCAGCGCGCTCACCGCCGCGCTCTGCAGCGCAGGGGAGATCGTGGTGCGCACCGCGCTGCCCGCGTGTGGGGCGGCGCTTGCCAGCACCCGACCGCCACCTTCGGCGGCTGTACTCGCGGTCGGAGATTGAGCTGTGGTGCCAGCTGTCGAGGATTGAGTGGCGGTGTTCGTGGTCGGGGACTGAGCTGGGGTGCCAGCCGTCGAGGACTGAGTGGCGGTGCTCGTGGTCGGGGACTGAGCTGGGGTGCCAGCCGTCGAGGACTGAGTGGTGGTGCTCGCGGTCGGGGACTGAGTGGTGGTGCTCGCGGTCGGGGACTGACCAATCGGGGAGCGGACCGCGAGCAGTTCGCCCCCCGGGGTCCCCCGCAGCCGTTCGTCCTCCGCCAGCTCCAGGCCGCTCACCCCCACGATCGCGTCACCCGGTACCCCTTGGGCTTCCAGGGCCGGGCGGCTGGCAGCGGGGATCGGGCCCACTTCGCCCGCCACCGCGCTCGCCACCTCCCCCAGCGGCGAGCCCCGGTCCCCCGCCGCGCTCGCCGGTCCCTCCGCCAGGGGCGACCCGTCGCGCGCCAGCAGTGCCGCCCGCGGGGGCAGGGATGTGTGCCTGCTCAAGAGCTCCCCCGCCCGCAGGCCCGGGAAGGTCAGCGAGCGCGACCACACCACCCGCTCCCCCCCTTCGTCGGGCTCCGCCACCAGCGGCAGCCTGAAGCTCTCCGCCAGGGTCCCAAACAGGCGCGTGCGCACCCGCACCGGCACCACCTCCACGTTGCCCGGGGCGCCCCGTGGCGTGCCCATCACCCGCATCCCGGCGGCGGTCGCCGTCATCAGCGCTTCCCGGTAATCCTGTGCGAATTCGTCCACCGACACCTCCCGCTGGGAGGGGGGCGCGATCTCGCTGTACATCGTCGCGTAGTCCCCCCGCGCCCACGCCCCCACGAAGCGCGCCGCCAGGCCCGGAGCGGGGGAGGGAGAGGAGTGTTCAGACCCCACCATCGCCCCCGCTGCGAACGCCACCGCCGCCAGCGCCAGCACCGGGCGCGCCCGCCGTGCCCGCTGGCCGTGCGCTCCCCGTGTCCCCCCGCCAAGGCCCCACTGTGTCTTTCCACCCTGGTCCCGTGGCGCACCGCCGCCGCGGCCGGAGACGGATGCGGCGCTCATCGCCCGTCTCCATTGCCGTTGCTCACAGCGGAGAACGGTAGAACAGATGGCTGGAGAGACGTAAGCTCGACCGCCGCGGTAGCGAACTGCGCCCCATGACCCACACGCTCCAACACCACCCAAGCCGACCCCCCATGGCCCCAACCGTCCACCCACCGATCCGCCCATGACCGAGCTCGACTGGATGATCCTCCTGTTCGTCCTCATCCTCGCCCTCTTCGGGTTGCGCCAGGGGTTCATCGTGGGGGTGCTCTCCTTCGGGGGCTTCGCCATCGGAGCGTTCATCGGGACCCGCGTTGGCCCCCTGCTGCTTCCCCAGGGAGCCGCCTCCCCCTACGCCCCCGCCTTCGGCCTCGTCGGCGCCCTACTCGCCGGGGCGATCCTCGCCACCGGCCTCGAGGGAGTCGGTTGGCGGCTGCGCCGCACCACCCTCCTGGTCCCCGGTATCGGTCTCCTCGACGGGGCCCTCGGTGCTCTCCTCAGCGCCACCGTGGGCCTCGGGATCGTATGGATCGTCGCCGCCGTCACCGCCCAGATCCCGAGCGCCGCCCAGCTGCGCGCCGACATCCAGCGCTCCGTCATCCTCGGCGAGCTCAACCAGCTCCTCCCACCCTCCGGCCCGGTCCTCAATGCCCTTGCCCGGCTCGACCCGCTCCCCTCCATTCCCGGACCCCTTCCCGCCCTGGCCCCCCCGCCGCCGCGGATTGCCCGCAACCCCGACGTGCGCGCCGCCTCCCGCCGCGTCGTGCGCGTGCTTGGCAGCGCCTGCGGCCTCGCCATCGAGGGCTCCGGATGGGTCGCCCGGCCCGAAGAGGTCATCACCAACGCCCACGTCGTCGCCGGCGAGAGCGACACCACCGTCGAGATCGAAGGCAACCCCCCCGGCCTCCCCGCTCAGGCGATCGCCTTCGACCCCACCAACGACCTCGCCGTGCTCCGCGTCCCCGGACTCCGCCTGCCCGCCCTGCGGCTCGT